>JAWABG010000003.1:41303-93933 GCA_038884715.1 Candidatus Woesearchaeota archaeon
AATTCAGAAAATAAACATAGCAAGAGTGCTGTAAGCATTGACTATTTTTTGAAATTTAAGTACAGCATAATAATCTTGGTCATAATTGGCATAGTGTTATTTATTTTCACCCGTGACATTATCGTTTTTGTGAGACTTTTCTTTGCATTCATAATTATTGTATACATTCCAGGATATTTGTTAAGTCTTTTATTATTTCCTGATTGGGGCAATCTTGAAAAATCAATTATTTCTGCTTTTGTTGGAATAGCTCCAGTTTCTTTAGTTGGATACTGGCTGAGTATTTTTGGGATTAAGACAATAAATATTTGGTTTGCATTGATATGTTTTGTAATATCATTAATTTTAATATTTGTAATAATAAACAAAAGACAAAAGGTATAATATATTTAAATTAATTAATGTATATAAAAAATAATGTACATATTTCTCGGAATTCATAATTTTATTCTATAAAAAAAAGAAAACTATATAAATGTTGACAGGATTGTGAAATCGTTAATTGTATGGTGGAGATCATTTGTTAGGGGCATCTAGGTTAGATGGCGGAGTTATTAGAGACAAGCTTAAATTAAGCATCCTCTATCCTGCTTTTAATGAAGAACAGAATGTAAAAAATATTCCGGTTGAATTATTGCCATATATTGAAAAACTAGGAATCCCATATGAAGTTATAATTATTGATGATGGATCAAAAGACAATACATTAAATGAAGCAATTAAGCTCAAAATTAAATATCCTGTTATTAGAGTTCTGAAGCATAAAAAGAATATGGGATTGGGTGCAGCAGTAAAAACAGGTATTAAAAATGCTAAAGGTGAATTATTGGTTACTATAGATGGTGATTTTACATTTCATCCAAGGCAGATTAAGGATTTATTTAAAAGATTTCAAAAAGGGGATGTGGATTGCGTAATCGGCTCTCCAACCCTGAAAGGGTATGGAAAGGATGTCCCGTCTTACAGAATTTTTTTAAGCAAAAGTGTAAACCTGCTATACAATATCCTGTTAGGTAAGAGGATAACTGCAGTAAGTCCAATATTTAGGCTGTATAAAACAAGGCAGCTAAAGAAATTAAAGATTCAGGCAAACGGTTTTGATATTAATGCAGAAATACTTTTTAGATTATTAGAAAAAAACAGAATTGTAACAGAAATTCCTGCCAGATTAACAACGAGAAAATTTGGTGAATCGAAATTAAATAATGTTAAAGAAATTAAGAATCATATAAAACTGTTATTAAGAATATTGAGCTGGAAAATCAAAGGATAAAGATAAATCAAGCGGTAAAAATGAAAGTTGCAGTATTGGTTGGGACTAGACCAGAAATAATCAAGATGTCACCTATCATTAGGTATTGCGAGGAGTTAAAAAACAAAAAAGAAGATTTTGATTATTTTGTAATACATACAGGTCAGCATTATTCTTATGAGCTTGATAAAATATTTTTTGAAGAACTTGAACTGAAACCGTGCAAGTATTATCTTGAGGTGGGTTCAGGAAAGCATGGTGCAATGACTGGAAAGATTCTTGAGAGGATAGAGGCAATTTTAGAGCAGGAGAAGCCAAACGTTATTCTAGTTGAGGGCGATACAAATAGTGTTATGGCTGGCGCTCTTGCTGCGGTTAAGTTGCAGATAAAGGTAGGTCATGTTGAAGCAGGATTAAGAAGTTATGACAGAACAATGCCAGAAGAAATAAACAGGGTTATAACTGATCATATATCTGATTATTTTTTTACCCCAACTGAACAATCAAAGAAAATTCTTTTGGGTGAGGGTATATCCGAATCAAAGATTATTGTTACAGGTAATACTATTGTCGACGCTGTTTATCAGTCATTAGAATTATCATATAATAAATCAAAAATTATTGAAACCTTAGGGTTAAAAAATAAAAAATATGCCCTCGTGACTGCTCATCGACAAGAAAATGTTGACGATCCTGTTAAATTAAAAAATATCTTTAAAGGCTTTGAACTGTTGTATAGAAAATTAGGCCTTGAAATTGTTTACCCTATTCATCCTAGGACAAAAAAAAGGATAAATGAGTTTAAAATTAATCCAGAAGGATTTGTGAAGCTAATTGATCCTATAGGTTATTTAGATTTTTTGCAATTAGAAAAAAATGCAAGTTTGATACTCACTGATTCAGGAGGAGTTCAAGAAGAAGCTTGCATATTAAAAGTGCCATGTGTCACTCTAAGAGAAAACACAGAAAGGCCGGAAACCATTGAAGTTGGGGCAAACATTCTTGCAGGAACAGATCCAATGAAGATGCTTAAATCTTCTGAAAAAATGTTAAATGCTGGAAAATTATGGGAGAATCCCTATGGTAAGGGGGATGCAGGAAAGTTAAGTGTTGATTTTTTGTTTGAGTGAATTTTTTTTGGTTAAATAGTGACCTCCTCCCCGCACTAAAGTGCGGGGCTTCCGGTGAAGCAGTCTAGGGAAGTTTGGTGGATGTCCATCTGATTTTTTATGTAATTGTCAAATATATCAACGGTATTGAATCCAACGCTACTTGCGTAAGCGCCAGGGCTGAAAAAGTGCCCTCTTAGATACCTCAATCTGAATTTTGGCTGTTTCCTGAAAAGCTGGAAGCTTAGGTTACCCTTAAGAAGTTGCAATGCTTTGATTTGGCTCATGCTTGTAGGAGCTTCAACACTCATATAGATATGTTCTGGCATCACAAAAAGTTCCCTGATTGTCATATTGTGCCTTTGCGCAGTTTCACACAATATTTCCTTGCAAAGCTTTTTATACTTTCCCTGCTTAAACATCTCGTATCTGTATTTTGTGCACCATTCAAGATGGTGCACGTTGACGCCGACTTTGTGCGCATAATGTTTGATTTCAAGTTTTGACATACTGCTCGCCTCCGGCGAGTAGAGCTCACGCTAACTTGGGAAAGTTGGTGCGTGGCGCAAAAAAAATTTTTCGTTCGCCACGCATTTTATTGTTATAAGAATAGAAAAATGTATTGCTATTCATCCCTCGACCTAAAGGCCGGAGATTTCTGGCTCTACGAGTTTAAAATGTTATTGAGGTGAAAAATTTGCAAGAAATTAAGAAGGTTGGAGTTTTAAGTTTAGGTAAAATTTATGCAATTAGTGGAGCAATTGGCGGATTAGTTTTGGGGATTATCATTGCGCTATTATACAGTGTAGCGGGTATTTATACAATAAAACAAGGCGGTGGAGCTGGAGGATTATTATTTACTGGTTTTGGTGCAACATTAATAATTATTCTACCAATAATATATGCGGGATTTGGTTTTATAATTGGAGTAATAGTTTCTTTTGCATACAATATTATGCGGGTCTGGTTGGAGGAATAGAAATTGAATTGCAACAAAAATAATTAATAAAATTTTTTCTGTTTTTTATATAGAATAAATCAGTAATGATATCACAATCCCGAGTATAGCACCAACGATAACTTGAGAAAGAGTATGACCAATATTTTTAGTTAATCTTTCGTGTTGAATATGATCTATTTTCATAATTTTATTTATAATTTCCGCTTGAATTCCTGTCTGTCTTCTAACCTTTAAAGCGTCATTTATAATTATCAATGTTAGAATTACACTCAGACCAAATAATGCAGACACACCTTGTTCAAATAAAATTCCACCTGTAACTGCTGTCATCGCAGCAACATGAGAACTCGGCATTCCCCCATTCTGAAATAACATTTTTAGGCTGAAAAATCCTGTCTTGTTATACTCAATTAATGTCTTTATAAACTGTGTTATAATTATTGCCATTAATCCTGTTATAAAAACATCACTCATGGTACCACCCTAAATCTTGTGCTTATTAATCCCCACTCAACAAATATTAATATGAGACTTGCCAGAAGCAAACCCCAGCTTATGTTAATACTGAGCTTAGCTTTTTCAGACAAATTATTTATTTCCTGATATGCTGTTTTTAGTTTTTGAGTATTATCTGCCTTATAATTGGTTGCATTAGTAGAATTGCTTATTAGTATCATAGAATCTTCATTTATTATAGATGAGATATTATATGTGGTCGGCAAATAACCTATTGGCGCTGCCTCAGTGCCTATAGTTATTGTATAGACCTTAACATGATTCTTATTTGCATAATCAATACTTTGCTTTATTGAGTCTTTAAGAAAATAACCAATAGTGTTACTTCCGTCACTCATCAGAATTATTACTTTGCCCTTTTTAAGGTTCTGTGATATTGTCTGAGGCTTTAGCAATAAATTTGTGCCTGTAATTATTGCTCCAGGAATATTGGTGCCACCTGACGCTTGCACCTCAATACCTGTTATAACATCTTCAACCCTACCCCTATCCGTAGTTGGAACTATTTCAACGATTGGAACTCCTGCAAAACTCACAACACCAATTTCTCCTTGAGTGTCTAAAGTTTTTACAAAATCAATAGCAGTTGTTTTTGCCATCTCAAGTCTTGTATGCTCTGCATCAAGATCAAGGGCTGTCATAGATGCACTTGTATCAATAGCAATAACGAAATCATTGTTGTTGCTCTCACCCTCATACCAAATAACTGTGCCTGCTGCTGCAAAGATCATGCATATCAAAATAAGTATTCTGAGTATTAGTATTATATAATTCTTTGTCAAGAGTCTTTCTCCTGTTACTCTTTTGAGGGCTTCAAAATTAGCAAACTTTATTGCCTTTTTTTTAGTATGCTTTAAAAGAAAAAAATGAGTAATAACTAAAAACGGAACACTAATTAGATACCACAAAAAAATTGGATTCTCAAATTCAACTGTGATTCCAAATGGCATTTTATAATTATCTATTTCTATATTATCGACGTGTTTATTTTATTATCTCAAAACTTTATATGTATATCAACTTTATTTTAATTATATTAATTTATTTATATTAATTGTGTTATTATTTTATATTCAATATTGTTTATTTTGTTGTTTATTATATTTTTATTCTATTATATATGTATATTCTGTATTATCTAGATAATTATCTTTGCTGGTATCTTAATAATATCGCTCTTGTTCTGAAATAGGTCATTATTGGCTCAAGGAAATCCTTATCAGTTTGCAGAATTAAAAAACCCCCCTTAATTTTTTTAAATTCTTTTCGAATTTCCTCTTCCTCTTTTTTAACATATGCCTTGTACTTATCAGCATATTGATTAACATCAACATACAGCTTTTCATTACTATAAGGATCCTCTAGTATATATTGGCCTGTTCCTTTTGGTAATTCCCTGTCTCTTGGATCCCTAACCATTATTCCAATAATGTCATATTTTTGGCTTAATACTTTAAGATATCTTTGCCATTCACTCTTTAATCCTAAAAAATCAGAAACAATTATTATTAAAGCTTTTGTTTGTAAAAAACTCATTAAAAATCTTGATGCTTTCACAAAATCAAAATCTCCTCCATAATTATTTGGATTTATAATTTCTTTTATAATCCTGTAATGAATCTGACGGCCAATATTTGGATAAATCTTTACGTTTAGTTTATCAGTAAACAAGCCAAGACCAACAGCATCTCCCGCCCTCAGTATTGCTAAGCTCATACTAGCAACCATTTCAGCTACATACTCTGCCTTTAATTTTCCTGTACTGCTAAATAGCATGCTATTAGAGACATCAACAAGAAAAAACACATTCAGATTTTTTTCTTCTTCATATTCTTTTACTAAGACATCCTTTGCCCTAAGTGATGCCTTCCAGTCAATTAAACTAGCATCATCACCAAAACTATACTGTCTATATCCCGAGAACTCCATACCTCTACCTTTGAATAGTGCAGTCCAGTTTCCTTCAAGAACTCTTGAAAGCATTGTCTTTCTAGCTAAGACTTCAAGCTTTCTAATTCGTTGAACTGTTTCAGCTTGGAATTCTTTTATTGGCATCTTAAATCCTTTTAATTAAATACTTAGTATAAATTAATTAAATACTTAACATAAAAAATACTATAATGTATCTATATAAAGATTGTGGAAATAGCTAAGAATGTTTTTATATATATAGAAAAATGCTTTTTATCGAAATAGTTTAATTTAGTCTGATTATATTTTTAGAATCAATATTATTTACTAATGTTTTAAGTATTATTAATATTTTATTGTATCCTAATATTAATATATGAAGAAAAAAAAGGATTGAGCAAAATTTGAAGATGTTTTTGTTTGAAGATGTTTTTGTTAATGCAAAAAAATAGATTTGTTACAAAAAATATTAATTATATAAAGAGACAAAATATAAAAAATGATAGTAACACAAATATCTACAGTATTGGTACTTTCTTCAATATTTCATCAACGATCTGATCAGTATTTACCTCTTCTGCTTGACCTTCATAATTTAGGATTATTCTGTGTCTAAGAACGTTGTGTGCAATCTCTTTTACATCCATTGGTGTAATAAAAGGCTTTCCCTTTAGGAATGCGTGTGCCTTTGCAGCAATAAACAGTGCAATTGATGACCTCGGACTTGCTCCGTAATCAATAAATTTTCCGGCAGAAATATTATACTTTTTTGGATTTCTTGTTGCATCAACAAGCCTTATTATATAGTTCTCAACTTTTGTATCTGCATAAATTCTTTTTACATCATCTTGAATTCTAATAATAATATCAGGATTAACAATTGGTTTTAAATCAAAATCCTCGAATTTATGCAGTGTAATATTTTTGTGCAATATAAGAACCTCTTCATCAATATCTGGATATAACATTAACAGTTTATATAAAAATCTGTCAATCTGTGCTTCTGGAAGTTTGTATGTTCCTAATGACTCCAAAGGGTTTTGTGTTGCCATTACAAAAAATGGAACAGGTAATGGAAATGACTCCTTTCCAATTGTTGCTTGTCTTTCTTGCATGCTTTCTAAAAGTGCTGATTGTACCTTGGGGGGAGCCCTGTTTATTTCGTCTGCAAGAACAAAATTTGCAAAAATAGGCCCTTTAACTGTATAAAATCCTTTTCCTTCTTCATAAGTGGTTATACCTAAAATATCTGTTGGTAAAAGATCTGGAGTAAACTGAATTCTTGAGAATTGGCACCCCGAGATTTTTGACAATGTTCTGATGAGTAAAGTCTTCGCCAACCCAGGAATACCTTCAACAAGAACATGACCATTACATAAGAGGGCTTCAATTAAGTTATCAACCATCTGATCTTGACCAACAACGACCTTACCTACTTCAGTTCTTATAGCCTCAAAAATGCTCTTGTAAATTAGCAATCTTTTTTTAAAATCATAACCATGAGAGATCTCAAATTCTTTTTTTTTAATTATGGCATACTCTTTCTCAATCTTCTCTCTTTCAGAAGCCTTCATACGTTTATTTAGAAAGTTCTCATATAAATAACTTCTTATTCTACTGAACAAGAGTAAACAACATTTTTAAATCAAAAAACCTTTTTCCAGAATAATGCCAAAACAGTTAAGTGAAGCTGAAAAAAAAAGAATTCTTAAAGAGAATCATCATAAAAAGATAGACTATGCTCTAGAAAAAGCATTTCTTAAGGACTTTGATGTCTATAATCTAGTACAAGACTTTTTTGCAGAATTCCTAAATTTAAACTACAAATTTACTCATGAAGAACTAGTAAAAGAACTTGATAAGCTTTTTCTTGAGGACAAATTAAAAATTAAGATTATTAATTTTCTTGAAAAACTATCTTTCATGGAATTTAACAGTGATTCAGAGCCAACTCAAGATGAGTTAAAAAGATTAATTTTGGAATTCAAGGAGATTATTAACCAGCTTATAATATTCCAAGAAGAAATACATAAGGGATTATTTGGTAGCATAATTTATTGGTTCAAACAAAAATTCAGAACAATAAAACCAAGAAAAGAAGTTAAAGAAATAAAAATTGAGATACCAAACGGTATTGAAATACCTAAACACATTCAAAATGAGAATAAAATTCCAGTTCCGAGCCAACCAGTGAAACAAACAATACCTCCACAAAAAAAACAACCAGAAATAAAGAACCAACAACCAAAACAAACAGCAGTCTCAGTAATTCAATCAACACAAAGCGGAACAACAAGACCTCTTTACAATGTTACCTTTTTGATTAATCAAATCAACCAGCATATTGCAGCAAAAAAAATACCCCAGGCCAGAATATTCTATAAGCATTTAATAGGGATATATACAAATGCTTCACCAGAAAACAAGAAAAAACTTTACCCCATTATAATTAATCTACATTCAAGGATAAAATAAAAAAACAATAAAAAACAAAATTAAATAAAAAATTTAATCAAATTATCAATATTACTTTTTCTCTCAAGAATTGTTCTCCTTAATTGTTTTCCTTTTTTGTGCTCTGGTTTCTTATTTTTCTTACTTTCAAAATTACTAATGGAGCAACAATAAACAATATTAAGATAAAAAATAATAATATATATAGTAAAAATTTATTTGTATTCCGAACTATTTTTTGGAACCAATTAAATGGAGCTTGCTCATCAGGTTTTTTCTGATCCCTTTGGCTTATCAAATATTTACATCCTTCAATAACAGAATTAACATCTACCAGTGCATTTTCATAAGCTCCCTTAACTATATAACCTTGAGCTCTCTCCAAGATCTCATTTAATTCAAGACATTCAGGATTACTCTCTAGTAAATCGCGAGCAAACGTTACCTTTGTCTGAACTTGCTGACCTATGTCCTCTCTTTCTAAAGAATTTATGAGAACTGATGCCGAATCGCTGAATAAAGGAGTTGTTACATTCGCATCAATCTTTATCTCAAAGTTTTCTCCCAATCTATAATTTTTTACAGTTAATGTTACTTTTTTTGTTTCTTTAAATCTAATTATGTCAAAATAATCCTGATCAAATTGAAGTGATACATTAGAAGCATTTGTATGCGCGGCTAATCTCACTTCTTTTATATCTTCTGACCAATTATTCTTTATTTGAACAGGAATCTTTATTGTTCTGTCTTTATAAATAACAACAACATCAGGTATAATTAATTCCACAACTTTGGGAACATCAACTTCTTCAGGTGTTGGAACTGAGACTATTTGCCTCGAGCTACCCCCACCACTAGTAACAATAGGCAGAGGCTGTGTAACATTCTCTGCTGTTTTTGATATATTAATCTGTACCAGATTACTATCATATGTCAGACCACCATTATCAGTTGCAATAAAGCTCACATAACATAATCCTGTGTTTGTAGGATTAATGATTAAATCCTGACCAGAAATTGATATATCAGCATATTCACAAGTTCCATTCATTGAATAACTTAGATTATTAGTTTCACCCAAATCTGAGCATATAACTCCATTGCTATTTAAGTCATCATCATCATCAATAAATCTCTGGATGCCATTTCCACAATCAAAATATCCTATTATTAAAGTGGACTGGTTTACACCAGTTATGTTTTCTAGTAAATTCTTAAGATAAGGTCCTCTGTTTACATTCGAAACATTAACAAGCCACTCCCATGAAGCATTCATATATGTTTCATCAAAAACAAAAAGAGTAATATTTTTTAAACCAGAAGAAAAAAAATCAAAATAATAGGATAGATTCATAGTTGTTGCGTTTAGATTATTTTGATAATACCAAGCATAAGTAAGTGTATCAACATTTTCATCAGTTGTGAAATGGCTAAACTTAACAGTCGAATTTTCACTAATGTTTATTGTCGTAGATCTGGCTCCTGAAAAATTTGATGTATTAATTAATTCAAATATAGTAAAATTTGATATTGGTAAACCATACGGACTAATTAAATTTATATTAGGAGGATTTGTTCTATCATAAACACTAAAATTCACAATCTGGCTTTCTGTTGCATTTGACAAGTCCGTAACTGAAAAATTAAATGAATAATTACCAATGTCAAGATCTGTCGGGTTAAAGCCTACTAGTATGGAATAGTTAGTATTTTTAGTCATAGTAAAGAAAGAATAATCAGTACAGTTCACACCGTTACTCGTGTTTAAACAACTAAATGTTAAATTCTCAAAAACACCAACATTTTCTAGATCAAGATCATAATCAGTTACATTTATTTGTAGACTTGAAATATGTTCGACAACAATTATCGGAAATGTAATGGAATCACTAATATTATTCCTATTCATATCAAAAAATGGGGCGTCATTTACATTGAGAACTGTAAAGTTCAGTATGTATAAATCTGACGCTCCCAGGGGATCTATTATAGAAATATTAATAGAATGATTGCCTACTTGTGAATTTGTTGGAGTGAAGTTTAGAAGTTTATTATCAGATACATTATAGATTTTATAAATATTGGAAGAAAACTCTGTATTTGATATAAAGCTCCAGATATATGGTCCTCCTTCTGGATCAGTCACATTAATATTTATGAGGCATTCTAATCCTTGACTACAAGTAAGGTTTCCACTTACATTAATAATCGGGGCAGTGTTATTTATAATATATATATTAACTATTCTTGAAGCATTCAAACCAAAGCTGTCAGTAACAGTAATATTATAACTATAATTTCCTATATAAGAATCAGTCATTGCTGATACATTTGTAATTATACCTGTTGTATCATTTATCATGAATTTTGTTGATTCATTTATTGAATATATTATCCAATCTCCACTATTATAAACCAACAAGTCGGGGTCTGTTGCATTAACCTTATAAGTAAAAGTAACTCCCTTTGCTCCAGACAAGTTAGACATATTGTTACCCGACCTTAAATTCTGCGAATAAAATGACATTTCATATATAATAGGAGGATCATTCGTGTTTGTTAGATTTAAACTTAAATTTATTGAATAACTTGCGCCTCCTCCTGACGCATTATCTGTAACAGTAATTATAATATTACTACACACAACATGATTATTTGTTAGATTTGAAATGTTTATTATACCAACAGCATTTACATGTGTACCGTTCCATGTTCCATTATTAATTGTCTGTATTACCCAAGGATTCGATAAACTGCAATTTAAGCTATTGACTGAAAAGTTTAGTATTTGACCTTCATCTATATCGCTCGCATTTATTTCCATAAGAAAAGATTGATTCTGAGTCCCATTAGTATTATTTACACTTGTAATATTAGGAATGTGATTAACTGGATATATTATTAAACCAAAAAAATAGAGAGCTGAAGCATTAAGGAAGTCGGTTATATTGACCATAATAGTATAATTGCCTCTTTCTGTATATACTGGTGCGTTGCCTGGCCTGTTAAATGTAATGTTTGCTGAAGTACTACTGATTGAAGTTATTTTTAAATAATCTAACGACGAGTTTATGCTAAAATTTAATGGATAGTTTGACTCTTCATCAACTCCTGTAATAATCAAACTATATGGAACTCCTTCTGTAGCTGTCTGAGGACCGAGCACTGGATCAAAGTATGGTGCATCGTTGACAGCAAGAACTTCAAATATTACTTCTTTTGAACCAGCACCATCCGTATCTTCAGCATAAATTCTCATAGTATGATTACCAATCTGAGCATATGATGCATTGAATGTTATTGTTGAAGTTGTCATTGAAAATAGTGGTGTAGAATATACTGTCCCTCCATGTGGAGTAGAATTTCTGTCTCTTGCAAACCAACCTATTATTAAATCATCATCGTAATCGATTGCAATGGCTGTGATAGGCCCAAACACAACATCTTCTAAAGCATTTTGTTTGAGTGTTGGAAATGTTATTACAGGAGGACTGTTTTGAATTTGAATTGAACTTGAATTCATTTGTGTAGTATTGTGTGTATAATTAGAACCAATCACCCCACACGTCCAATATTCATTTTTTCTTGTATATAAATTTGACAATATTGCTGTTGATTCAACGCCGCTTGTAACAGTTTGTGTATTGCTAAAAAAGATAGCTGATCCATTAAACCAAGTATAGTTTACAAAAAGATTTCCTTCACCAGTAATATTAAAAGTGCATATAATATCTGTTAAAGTTGTTGCATTTGTTGTAGTTATAATTGAATATTCAACATTTAGTGCACTTGAAGATTTTATTAATAATGTGAATATAAATAAGATAAAAATCACAAATATTATTCTCATTATAAATCTCCTTTTCATTTTATTTTTTCTAATACATATTTATTTTATGTTTTCTAATATAGTTATGATTAACTCTTTGATTGTAGTATTTCTTTTGACTGCCTCTAACTTTAGATCTCTGTGCAGTTCATCTGGAATTTTTATGTTAATATTTACCATATTTTTAGAAGGAAAAAAGCGTCCGTGTTGCATTGGGGGACAAAACAGGGCACAGACGCTCATTCCTTGTGGTTTTTTTAGGTCTTGTTAGTTTTGATATGTAAGTATGTAGATAATTATAAAAAAATGGGCAGTGCAAATAGCACCAGCCCTATCGTTTTATTTCTTTTTTTTAAGTACCACCAGACCCTCCTGAAGTTCTGTTATTATGTACTCTTTTAGTGTGATATTTTTTAGTACAGAACGAATCTTAAGTCTTTTATGAAGCTCGTCATTAATTTCAATATTTATGTTAACCATTTTCTTAGTAAGGTCATTAACTTAATAAGTTAATTAAGTTCAATTATTTAAATTATTTATATAATTTATATAACTTATTTATAAATATTTTTATTTATAAAAATTTGGAAGAACAAAGAAAGGAACGCGCCTTTTCATTAAAAGCAATACACAAGATTTATATAATTCCTAATCAAAAACTAAACAGTGAAACTATATTTTCATGGCGGTGCGAGGGAGGTTGGCAGGTCATGTATTGAGTTAGAGACCTCTGGAGACCGTTATCTTATAGATGCAGGATTAAAATTTCGTGAAGATGGATTTGACTATCCTGTCAAAGTTTTTGAAATGAGAGAGATTAACGGATTGTTCTTGAGCCATGCACATCTTGACCACACAGGATCTCTTCCATTATTTGAACATTATAACTTAATATGTCCAATATTTGCAACAGCTGAAACAAAATATCTATCAAAAATACTATTAAAGGATTCATATAGAGTTGCTAGAATAAGACATCTTCATCCAGCATATGGAAACACAGAACTAAAAAAAGTTAGTAAAACTACAAAGATTGTCAGTTTTAAGAAAAGATATGCATTTAGAAAACTGTTTTTTACCTTCTTTAATGCAGGCCACATACCTGGCAGTGCAAGTATTTTATTTGAATTAGAGGATAAAAGATTATTATATACAGGAGATTTTAATACAAAAAACACAGAATTAATGAAACCTGCAGATGTAGAATATAACAACATTGATATACTTATTACAGAATCAACATATGGCAATACAACGTTACCTGAAAGAGAAGAAACAATGAAAAAATTTCTTGATAAGATAGAAGAAACAATAAAAAGAGGGGGCAGTGCGTTAATTCCTGTTTTTGCTTTAGGAAGAGGGCAAGAAATATTGTTAATGTTAGGAAAAAGAAAATGGAATGTGCCAATAGTTTATGATGGAATGGTAACTAAGATAACAAATAAGATTTTGTCAACACCTGATAATTATGTTGCTCAACAAAAGGAATTAAAAAATCTAATGTCAAAAGTGGAATTGGTTTCGTCTGAAAGACACAGAGGACTAGTTATGAAGAAGCAAGCGATAATAGTAACAACAAGCGGAATGGTTCAAGGCGGACCTATACTCAATTATGTAAAGAATATGTGGGGTAACCCTAAGCACTCAATATTACTAACAGGTTTTCAGTGCAAGAGAACAAACGGAAGACTTTTATTAGAAGAAGGATATCTCTTCCTTGACGGCTGGAAAACATATGTGAAATGTGAAGTAAAAGAATTTCAATTCTCAGGCCATATTGATAGACCGGATTTAGAACAATACATAAAAAAGGTGAACCCAAAAGTAGTTATTATACAACACGGAGATGAATCTGAAGCCCAACCGCTGTTTGAATGGTGCCAGAATAATACGAATGCAAAAATTTATTTTCCAAAGGTAAATGATGAATTGGAATTTTAAAAACCAAAATAAGAAAAATATTTTAATTATATAAAAATGAACATATAAAAATATAAAAAAATATATGAAAGAGGTAAATTTATGGACCTAAACTATATTAATCTTAAATACAAACCATCAAAAACAGACTTGATTGCTGAATACTTAACTGAACCAAATAACTGCTCTATAGAAGAGGCTGCCGAGAACATTGCAAAAGAGTCAAGCATTGGAACATGGACAGAATTATCAACAATAAATAAAAATATTGCTAAAAGGCTTAAGCCAAATGTATTTTATATAAACAAAAAGCAGAACTTAATTAAGATAGCATATCCATATGAGTTATTTGAGTTTGGAAATATGCCCCAGATTTTAAGCTCAATAGGTGGAAATATATTTGGAATGAAGATTATTAAAACATTAAGGCTTGAAGATATTCAGTTTCCAAAAATCATGATGAATCATTTTAAAGGACCAAAATTCGGGATAAAGGGAATAAGAAAAATTACAAAAACAAAAAAAAGGCCATTAATTGGGACAATTATTAAGCCAAAACTAGGACTTAATGCGAAGGAACACGCGCAATGTGCATTTAATGCGTGGGTAGGAGGAATTGATATTGTGAAGGATGATGAAAACCTGACAAGTATGACATTCAATAATTTTGAAAAAAGAATAACAGAAACTATAAAATTAAAGGAAAAGGCTGAAAAAATGACAGGAGAAAAAAAAATCTATATGCCAAATATTACAGCAGAAACAGAGACAATGAAAAAAAGGCTTAAATATGTTTACGATTCTGGAAATGAATATATTATGATGGATATACTAACTGCGGGAATGTCTGGACTTCAAACAGTAAGAAGCATAATAGAAGACTATCCGTTAGTAATACATGCTCATCGTGCAGGCCATGCAGCCTTGACAAGAAATTCGAAGCACGGAATCTCTATGTTATCTATTGCAAAAATTGCTAGATTAATAGGTGTTGACCAATTACACATAGGAACAGCGGATGTAGGTAAAATGGAAGGCTCAGATTTTGAAACACAGGAAATTGAAGATGAAATAGAACAAAAAATAATAAGAAAAAAAGGACATATTCTAGAGCAAGATTGGCATAACATCAAGCCAGTATTTGCAGTTGCTAGTGGGGGCTTACATCCTGGAGGACTACCACTTATTATAAAACGTTTAGGATATAACATTGTTTGCCAAATGGGTGGTGGTGTACATGGCCATCCAAATGGAACTCTTGCAGGAGCAAAAGCCGCAAGACAAGCACTCGAAGCTGTGATGAAAGGAAAGAAATTAGAAGATTATGCTCAAAATCATATTGAATTAATGCTCGCAATAAAAAAGTGGGGCATAAAAGAATAACAAAAAAACAATAAAGATTAAAAAAAATTTAACCACTAAATATTTAAAGCGAGTATTCTTAACTTAATTAGATGAAGCTCAAAGTTAGAAATATTCCAATAAGTACAGGAAACGCTAATATTGCTGTAATTAATGAGGAAGATGCAATAAAATTTGATCTATTTCCTGAAGACAGGATTAAGGTTATTTATGGAAAAAATGATGTTGTTGTATCACTTGATATAACAAAAGACAAATCAATGCCTCCAGGATACATATATGTTATGGAAGAAGTTACAGAATATTTACATCTAAAAAATAATAAACTCGTGAAAATTGAAATGGCTCAAAAGCCAATCTCTACTAAGTATATCAGAAAAAAACTTTCAGGAGGAAAGCTAACAAAAAAAGAGATTTATACTATTATTAAAGATATTGTTAAAGGAAATCTAACAGATATTGAGCTTACTTATTTTGTTTCTGGTTGCTACAGTCATGAATTAAGTATTGATGAAATTACATATATGGTAAAAGCTTTAGTTGATACAGGTCAAAGATTTAGGCCGAGAAAAAAAATTGTAGTAGACAAACATTGTATAGGTGGAGTTCCAAATAACAGGACGACAATTATTGTAGTACCAATAATTGCCGCATATGGATTATGTATCCCAAAAACTTCATCAAGAGCAATTACTAGTCCTGCAGGAACTGCAGACACTTTAGAAGTATTGACAAATGTAAATCTGGACATAAAAAAAATGTCAAAGGTTGTAAAAAAAACAAACGGGTGTTTAGCGTGGGGTGGCTCTCTTAATCTTGCACCTGCTGATGACAAGATCATAAGAATTGAATATCCTATTTTCATTGATACAACAGGTCTTTTAATGTCTAGTGTGCTCGCAAAAAAATATTCGGTAAGTGCGACACATGTAATAATTGATATTCCATACGGACCCGGAGCAAAAGTCGAGACAAGGGTGAGGGCATTAAAATTAAAAAAGTTATTTGAATTAATGGGAAGAAGACTGGGTATAAAAATTAGGGTTTTACTTACAGATGGAAGCCAGCCTGTAGGAAATGGTATTGGGCCATTACTTGAATGTATTGACTGCATTAAAGTCTTAAGAAACAAAAAAGACGCACCACAAGACCTAAAAGAAAAAAGCATTTATCTTGCAGGACAATTATTGAATCTTAGTGGGGTAACAAAGAGTGAAAATGATGGAGAAAAGATTGCAAGAGATATACTTGAATCAGGCAGAGCCTACAAAAAATTCATAGAAATTATAAAAGCTCAAGGAATGAAAAAAATGCCAAACAAAGCAAAACTAAAACTTGATTTTAGAGCTACAAAAACAGGAAAAATAAAAGAAATTCATAACTCTTCAATATCCAAGATTGCAAGACTCTGTGGCGCCCCAAAAACAAAAGAAGCAGGACTATACTTATACAAAAAAGTTGGAGATAGTGTAAAAAAAGGGGAAAAGATTATTACTCTTTATGCTAATAACAAAGATCTTTTAAGATATGCTAAACAAAAATATTTGAGAAATTTGCCAATAATTATTGAATAAATTATTAAGTAAAAATAAATTAAGTAAGAGTAATAATAAATAATAACAACATATTTACTTGATATAAAATATATTTTTTTATATACGTCTTAATATGTGTTTGATTTAAAATAATATATAAAACTATAAAAAATCGAATTATCAGAAAATTAAGAGAGAATAAAAAATAATTATTATTCTATTTTTATTATTTTTATTTTGAATGTTAATTTTTTCCCTGCTAAGGGATGATTAAAGTCAAGACTGATAGTTGTTTCATCCACATCTATTATTAATGCGGGATATTGCTGTCCATCAGGAGCATTAACAATTAAGTACATACCTGGTTTTGGTTCCTGTTGCTCAATTGATTTGTTTCTAGGTATCTTTTGTATTAGTTGACTGTGTTTCTCTCCGTATGCTTCTTCTGGCTGCAGTGTAAATGTCTTTTCATCACCAATCTGCATATCCATAATATTACTTTCAAAACCTTTTATAACCATTCCTTTTCCAATCTCAAATTTTAATGGCTCATTATGATTTAGAGAGCTATCAAAAACAGTTCCATCCTCAAGATTTCCAGTATAATCAAGAGTAACAATACTTCCATATTTAACGACATCAGATGAGTTTCCAGAAGTTAATTTGTTTTCTGAAATTGATTTTGTTGCTACATGCTTTTTTTCAATATTAGACTTATCAGCATCCATAAATATCACCTTTAAAAATTATTTATCGAAAAAACAAGAACAGAATAATAATCTAATATCTCATTTCAACGATTTATTAGAAAATAATAACAATTAACTTATAAGTGTTTTGGTTTAGTTTAATAAAAAAAACAAATTTATAAAAAATAAATAAATCCTATCAAAGAATAGTAACAAACATTTTTAAATATGGCTAGTTATTACTGTAAAAGGGGGAGATAATTTATATATCCTCGAGGTGAGATTCATGGTTAGAGTAGCAATAAATGGATTTGGCAGAATAGGAAGACAAGTTCTATTAGCCGGCATTCACGATCCAGCAATTGATTGGGTTGCAGTCAATGACCTAACTGATACAAAAACACTTGCACACTTATTAAAATATGATTCTGTACACGGAGTGTTTGAAGGAGAGGTTATTGATTACGGTGACTCTATTGGAATAAACGGCAAGAGAATAAAGGTTTGCGCTGAAAAGGATCCGGCAAAATTGCCGTGGGCACAATTAAATATTGATATAGTTGTAGAAAGTACTGGCTTCTTTACTGATAGAGTGGGAGCAGAAAAACACTTACAGGCAGGTGCAAAAAAGGTTTTAATTAGTGCTCCTGCAAAAGGAGTTGATATAACAATAGTGAAAGGAGTTAATGAGCATTTGTATAACAAATCAAAACATAACATTATAAGTAACGCAAGCTGCACAACAAACTGCCTTGCACCGATTGTAAAAGTATTGAATGACAATTTTAAAGTAAAAAGGGGTTTCATGACAACAGCTCACGCATACACTGCAGATCAAAGGTTGGTTGACGCACCCCACAAGGATTTAAGAAGAGCAAGAAGCGCAGCAGTAAGTATTGTTCCTACAACAACTGGTGCAGCAAAAACTGTAGCAGAAGTAATTCCGGAACTAAAAGGAAAGCTAGATGGGATAGCATTAAGAGTTCCTGTTCCTGACGGCTCAATAACAGATTTTGTGTGTGAAGTTGAAAAAGCAACAACAATTGAACATATCAACTGGTTGTTTCGACAAGTTTCAGAATATCACCTTAAAGGAATAATACAATACACAGAGGACCCAATAGTCTCTTCAGATATAATACACAACCCCCACTCATCTATACTTGACGCATCACTTACAAATGTGATAGATAAGAATTTTGTAAAGGTTGTCGCATGGTATGATAATGAATGGGGATATTCATGCAGAATAATTGACGTGCTAAAAATAATGATTTAATAAAATGTTTATTTTCTGCTATTATTATTTAGTCTACGATCAATTTTAATAATATTCGTTTTAATAATATTCTACTAATGACTATTTTAATAAATTATTAAATTTATATGCAAACACAAAACAATATATAAAAAAATTCAACAAAATATATAAATCAAGACATCATCATTTTACCGTGATATTATTATTACTATTATATCTACTATTATTATAATTATAATAATTATCATTATAAATATTTAACACAAATAAAGCATCGATACTGTTCATTATAGAACCTGAATATTCCTTATATAATATTCCTTATATAATAGTAGTCTTTATTAGGGGGTGCTTATGAGGTGTGCTGAGTGTAAAAAGCCAGTAACACAAATAGGAAATGGTATTTGGTATTGCAACAATTGTGATAAAATAATAATTGACAAGAAAGACCTTTATGAAGAAAAAAAATAAGTTAATAGGTTAATTTAATAAAAATATAAGGGTGAAGAAATGAAAACAATTAAGGATATAAACATTAATGGAAAGAAAGTTATACTTAGAGCAGGGTTTGATATGCCTCTTGATGAAAACGGCAATATTACAGATGATTCAAGAATTAAAGAGACTATTCCAACTATAAAATATATTATCGAACGTGCAAGACAATTAATAATAATATCTCATATGGGTAGACCTGAAGGTAAGATTGTAGCTAAACTGAAAAATGATGTTGTAAAAAGAAAATTGGAGCAATTGCTCGGTGTGGAAGTCATAAAACTCGACTCGTGTATAAACATTACAATTCCGAACGATAAAAAAATTATTTTGCTTGAAAACCTAAGGTTTCATATAGGTGAGGAAAAGAATGATCCTGAGTTTGCAAAAAAATTAGCAAGTTATGCGGATATTTATTGTAATGAAGCATTTAGTGTTATGCATAGGGATGCTGCGAGCATTACAGGCATAACAAGATATCTGCCCGGATGTGTAGGATTTTTGGTTGAAAAAGAGCTTAAATATCTTAATCTAGGTAATGCACAAAGGCCGATGGTGGCAATCTTAGGAGGTAGTAAGATAAGCACAAAACTTCCTGTCATAAATGAACTCTTGAAGAAGACAGATTATTTGTTACTCGGCGGAGCAATGATTTTCACTTTTTACAAGGCAAAAGGATATGAAATTGGAAAAAGCCTTTATGAAAAAGATCAGCTTGATATGGCAAAACTGTTGTTAAATAATGAAAAACTTGTTCTTCCGACAGACGTTGTTGTTGCTAAAGAGATCAAGGAATATGCAGAGAACAAAACAGTGAATGTTGAACAAATTCCACCAGAATACATAGGGCTCGATATTGGTGAAGAATCTGTGAAAAGATTCAGAAAAATCTTAGATAAAGCTAAAACAATAGTGTGGAATGGCCCCTTAGGAAAGTTTGAAACAAAGCCATTTGACACAGCAACCAATGATATTGCTAGATATTTAACACAGCTAAATGCTATTGTAATAGTGGGCGGAGGAGAAACAGCTGATGCTATTGATAGGTTGGGTATTAAAGAAAAAATTACGCATGTAAGCACAGGTGGCGGCGCCAGTCTCGAAATGTTAAGTGGTAAAGTTTTACCAGGTATAAAAGCACTTGAAGAAAATGAAATTGAATATTTTTAATATATTTTTTTGATTCGGTGTTACATAATAATATTTATTATAATTAATAATATTTATTATAATATTTATTTATAAGTTTGACCTGAATTCGTAATATCCTGACAGTATTTACCGACAATAAAATTATTTATATTCCTATTTTTTTCTTGGTTAGAATTTTCAGGACATAATAATAATCTTATAATATATGCGACTTGCTTAAAAAACTCATTCTCAGAATTATTATTCACTGGGTGGGTTAAACAGTAACGCATAGCAATTTTTTCAATTTGCGATTCTCTGAATTTAGACTGTATACTATCACTAAATCTATCACTAATTTCAAATTTCCCAGTATTGATGTTATTATTAATGGTTATATTTCCATGCCCTTCATATTTAAAAATAATATTTTGTGATATCAAATTAACCAAAGGTTTAATATCAATTTCAAATAACATAAAATCACCCTAAATGGGCATTATATTAAATAGGCATTTTTTATATTAATATTATTATTTGTTATTCTATTTTTTTATTTTTGTTTTTATACATATTTAAATTTTTGTATTTGTATTTAAATATATTACTTTTATTTAATTAATATATATTAATATTTATTTATATCTTTTCATTAAAAAAACAAAAAAACAACCATTAACACACACTTTCGTTTTTTTATATTTTTATATATTTTTTATATTTGCTATTTTTTATTTAACTATTTTTGCTTTTCCCTTCTAAGAAAGTTTCCTCTGTCGATAATATTTTTTATTACTGTTTGCGCATTCTTAATTTCAATTCTTCCCATTCCAAGATTCTCATCATTTTTATTCTGAACTAGTACAAAAGAACCTTCTTCAAATTTTTTTATGTTATCAGCATTTATTAAACCTTCCTCAAAGATATCCCTTCCGCAAAGAAAAAGCCATTCTGATTTCTCATTCACACTTATCTTTTTATGTGTTTTTCTAGCAAGAATTTCTAGTAAAGCCAAACTTGGTTTAAAATCTTTTTTTTCTTCACCAAGAAAAACACCTATATTGAAAGGATTTTCACTAATCTTGTTTCTAAAATCCAACAATTCCTGGCTGACCAAATAGTATCTACCACCAATTTTAGAAATAGATTTTATTTCATCATTAGTAAATATCTTCACAAACGCAGTTATTTTATTCATCTTTACAATATTTTCTTTATTTTTATAAAAAATTACTTTATTATTAATTTAAAGCTAAAGTGCTTATAAATTTTTTCCTGAATCTTTTGCTTGATTAGTTTTATATTTAAGCTTTCAATTTGCCCTTCTGTAAATTGAATTTTTTTTGTCAAGACTTCAATTTGTTTGTCCAACTCATTAATAAATTTATAAGTATCATTAAGTTTTACAATAGTAATATTTTTTCTTATTTTGTCATCTGTCTCTTTAATATTATCTTGAATTTTTTTAATTTCAAATATTTTATCTTTTAAAAAAGCATCGTTAAGTTTATCAATAATTTCTACTGATTTTTCTTTTTTAGAATCTTTTAATTCAATTTTATCATGAACTAACTCTTCTTTCAATTTTTTAAGTTCATTTACAATTTCGAGGTTATCATCAGATAAAAGGGCAGTAACGCAATCAGTCAAATAGTTTTCGACAATAACTTTATTCATAGTTATTTTGCTATGTTTTCTCATTGCCCTTTCAAGATCAGAGAAATAGCTGCTAATTTCATCCTTAATTTTCTTTAAATAATACTCGAGATCAGCTTTTTCTTTTAGAAAATTATTGTAGTATGTGTAATCAGTTGTTTTTTTCAACTGACTAATGTACAACTCTGCCTTTTCCTTCTTTAAACTCAAATCATTGAGTTGTTCATTCATTTGATCTTGCTCTTGCTGTAAATCATTTTTCTTCTTACGAGTTTTCTCTATACTTTTGATATCATCTTTTATGAGTACAATCTCGTCTATTTTCTCTCTTTCAAAAAGCTCATTTATCTTAATTATTGTCTCTTCAAACTCCTTAATTCGACGTGCAACAGTGTATATCTCGTCTTCAAAAAAATGTTTTAATACAAAATAATTCTTTTGAGTTGCATTATTCAGCGCTTCGAGCTTTTCAAAAAAATCCTTGAAAAACGCATGAAGCTCTAAAGAATCAGTTGGTAGGGTTATTTCTTGAAAAAAAAGCTTTGTTCTTTGCACATAATTATTCTTATTACCTAGCATTATTTGATATTCTTTATTAGGAATATTTTTATTTGATAATTCGGATTCTTCAAGCTCTTTAATTGCTTCAAGGATTTTTTTTAACTTATAAGTTGCATAATCCTTTTTCTCTTGAAGATCTGTTTTAAATTTAGAGAGTTTTTCATTTGTTAATTTGTTCACATAAATAGCAAGATCTTTCTCATTAACCTCTTCAATAACTTCCTTTTTCTTTAGAAAATTAAATAAGCCCATAAATAGTAAAAAAAGTTTTTGTTTTTTATTAATTTTGCGATAAAAAAATACTAATTAAAGAAAGCTTAATAAATAATTAAAATATAATAAGGTTATGAAGAAAAAACACTCAAAAAAGACAGACAAACAATTGAAAATAGCCGAAGAAAGAATAGTTGAACTTTTCAGTCTTGCAGAAAATGGATTTAAAAATAATCCTGCTCTAAGTAATAGATATATAACTTTGGCTCGAAAAATTTCTATGAAATATAAAGTAAAAATTCCTGCTGAGCTAAAAAGAAGATTCTGCAAGTATTGCTATTCGTATCTCTTCCCGGGAATTAACTGCAGAGTAAGACTGAATAATGACAAGATAATTTATACTTGCTTTAAATGTAAGAATTTTATAAGATTTCCTTATAAAAAAAGAATAATTAATAAACAAAACTAGTTAATAAGTAAAATAGTTTGTATATATAACAATATTGTATATAATTGTGTATATAACAATAAAAAAAATAAGTTTATTGATTTTTATTTAATTAATTTTTTTATGATTAAAAACAATTCTTTCTATTTCATAGGTTCCTAGTTTTGGAGCATCAAGGAATCCTTGCCATGCAGCATCTGCGAGTCTTCCATCATTTAGCCAGTCATCGAGCCATTCATTTACAAACTTTGGATCATATTGAAAGTAACCACTACCTATGTGCTCAACCCAATTCTTATTCATGTACTCATGATATCCGATTGGCTCAGTCATAATTAGTGGAAGTCCTAAAGCTGTGAAAAAAACCATCTCGCTTGGCTTTGTCCATAGAATATCTGTCGTTCTTAGTGCTTTATTAACAATTGAAAAATATGTTCTCTTGTCAAGAGCTCTCAATAACCTTACGCCTTCACCTCTTAAATTATCCAAACCCAGATGCTTTATTTCTTTCATAAACAATTCATAAATCTCCATATGGGTTCCTGTTGCAAGATTTAGAATTATTTCTTTATCAAAAATTTTTTTTCTTAAACTTTTAAGGACTTCAAGTCCAATCTTTGCCTGGACTCCTGCACCCCCTATCATAAAAGTAATCGTTAGTTTATGATCTTTTTTAAATGACATTTTTTTTATTCCAAGATGTTTTTTAATACTGTCCTCATACTTGCTGATAAATATTTTTTTGGGATCTAAGTTTATTATTCTCTTTGCTAAATCGTGTTTTAAGTTTTTAAGAGATGGACCGCCCAAATTTTCTTTGGGAAGAGGAAATCCTGTCAAATATATATTCTCCTGTTTAACGCCATATTCTTTTAGCCGTCTCGCTGCTTTTTCGCAAGGAGCAAAATATTTTATATTAGATTTTTTTGGATCTCGAGCAACCCACACCCTATTAATGTCAGTGTCTGTGACCACACAATAAATATTCTTTAGTCCATAAAAATCAGCTGCAAGCGCGGGAATAAAAAATGTTGTAATAATTGGTAAATCTTTTGATTTCAAGTAACTGATTAAACCGCTGCATAATCCTTTTTTTATTTTTACATAAACATAATTTACAGCAATTGTTGGTCTTGAAAGATCTCTAAACGGATAATACGGTACAATGCTTTGTATTCTATCATACATATTGAATATTCTTCTGCCAATAATTGGAAATTCTGTAAATCTAGAAATCCAGTTATAGAATGCTTGAGCCTTTCGCCAAATTCTCTGGTCCTTTTCAGAAATTAACTTGTCAGAATTTGCTGTAATAATTCTTTCATATGCAATGTCCTGCAACGGATTAGCTGCTCTTTGATGACCATAACCCATGTCTGCAGTTATAACCCATGCTTGATTCCTCTTTTTTTTCATTCTGTCAATGTTATAATAATTATAGTTTATATGTTTTTTTAATAAGTAGTTGTTTGTGGTTGTTGGAAAAAGAACTTTCAAACAAAAGAGTAGTTATAAAAGAAACTAACTAGTTGTTCCTTTTAACCTCGTTAATAAATCTCTGAACAGTCTTAACAAGATATTCTGGTTGAGTCTTGAGTACTTCACAAGTTTTTTCGATAACATCCCCGTGATATTTCTCTATTGACGTTAACTCAAATTTTTTTTGTTGTTTTTTCTTTATAATGGCTTTCCATAATTCAAACAATTCTTTAGCCCTACCAGGAATTTCATTTTCAGAACAGTCAAGTAATTTTTTTAATTCAATTAATATATTACTCCTTTTGATGTTTTGCATTTCAGCAGCCCTACCCGCAACAAACTCTATTCTCACTATTCCATCCTGAATTTTTGAAGTCTTAAGAATTTTTATTATTCCAACATCTCCAGTTACGTCAAGATGAGTTCCACCACAAGCCTCTGCATCTATTCCTTCAATATGTACAATTCTCAGTAGTTTTCCAGGAACAGCACCACCTTGATAAATTGTAAAGCCAAATTTTCTTTCAGCAACGCCTCGCTCTATTATCATCTTATGAACAGGAAGATTATCATTTACAATTTTATTAGCTAATATTTCAATCTTAACTTTTTGTTCATCCGTCAGAGAATCATAATGAGTTATATCAAGTCTTGCCTTTTCGAGTGTTTTGCTAGCACCTGCCTGCCAAACATGCTTTCCTAAAACATTTTTCGCAGCCCCATTTATTATATGCGTGGCTGTGTGGTGTTGTGCAAGCTGCTGTCTTCTATCCATATCAATATTTCCTTTAATTTCTTGGCCTTCTTTGAAATTAACCTTATCCATAACATGAATAATTACATTTCCTTGTTTGAACACATTAACAACATTACACCCGTTCAATGTTCCAATATCGTGTAATTGTCCTCCTGATGTAGGGTAGAATGCTGTTCTATCAAGTATAACATTATTATCAATTATTTTAAGCACTTTGGCCTTAAATTCCAGAAGGTCGTAATGATCATAATACAATATATCTGTGTTAGGTAGTCCATCTAATTTCAGTTTTTCGTCTTTAAATGTCTGTGTGTTATGTATTTTTTTATCTGCATTATGTTTTTGTACAACAAGAGAATAAAAATTTTCTGGAATTGAAATCTTCTTATGTTTTTTTTCAAATTCTGATTTTAATTCTTCTGGATTAATCCCGTAACTGTCATAGAGTTCAATTAACTTTTTTTCATCAATATCTTTTTCAACGAGGCCTTGAATTATCTTCCAATTTCTCTCCCTGCTTTCTTTAAATTTCTTATTTTCATATTCTAAAATATTTATTGTTTCGTTAATATTTTCTAATAGCTCAGGAAACAATGGTTTCAAATATTTTGCGTGCATTTTTACAATCTCACCCATATCAATATTCCATTTATTCTGTTCCGCTATGCTTAAAGCTCTTCTATAAATACTTCTAAGATTATAACCACCTCCTACATTACTAAACAAAACTCCATCATTAATTGCAAATAAGACACTTCTCAAATGCTCTGCGATTGAATACATGCCTGCTAAAGGCAGAATTTTTTTCTTCAAATCATTAACATTCAGATTTAATTTTGTTGCAATAAATTTCCAATTTTTTTCAATATTTTCTGCTTCGTTTATATTTAAGAGTGCAGCATATGGAAGAAATTTTTTCATAAATCCTTTTTCAACTATTTCTTCCATATTTGTAATTTTTTTTAAGTATTTTATTACATCTGGAAAAGTTGCTTCATATAATGTTTCTTTTCCAAGGCTGAACCATGTGTTACGTTCATGCCCCATACCCATATCTAATACCTTCAAGTTGAGCTCGTGCTCTCCATTGGGTGTATTTTCATACTGCATATAAACCTGGTTACCAAGCTCTAGACCTCCTGAGAAAAACTCCATACACGGCCCGAAATTTCCTCCTCCTGCCCAGCCATCTTCATGATAAAAAATTTTTGTTTTTGGAATTTTATGCCCTTGAGTCAGCCACTTATGAATATGAATGAAATAATCATCTTGCTTCCATTCTTCTTTTTTCACAAAGGCATGCTGTCCAATCATTACAAATCCGGTACAATGGCTTCCAGTAATACCAACATTATCAATATCATTGAATCTAAGACAGAATTGAGGAATAACCAATGGATTTGCGGGAGGATCAATAGTTCCATTTACAACCCATGGCTGAAAATCATAAATGCTGGCTTGGACAAAATCTGTATCATCTCTCCACCTTGCAGCAACAGGATATCTTTTTATTGGTGTATAACCAAACTTCTTGAACATATTACTAAATGTTTTCCATAACTCGATGTACTCCATTTTATTCTTTGAAGGAGTGTTTTGAATAAAGTTAAATCCACCCTTGCATTCTGCATCGCCACAAATATCGTTGCATTCAACTGACCAAAAGAATTTTTTACATTTTATACATTGTTGTCTCTTGAAACCTTCGTTTTTCAGAACGTTCACTGCAAAAAACTTCTCAGGATTCTTTTCGGTTCTCTTCCTAAATTCATTTTTTAATTCTTTATCAGTTAACATAAGCAATCACTCACCATAAAAATTATAGAAATAAAAAGGGTTTAAATAGATGACTGTTTTTTCTGCTCAAATAAAATATGCAAAAGATTTATTAATTTTAGAGTTTGTTAAAAACCTATAATCACACCAAACCATTTAATGTTAAAGTTATTTGTAAAAAGAGCATATTATAAAAAGAGTGCCCAAAACACGATTTATTATTTTATTAAGAGGTTTTTAATAAGAGACATCTTTAATAGAGTTCTCAAAAAATGAAAAATTAAAATTCTAATTTTTTCCTTAGTATATTCATAAGTTCTTCTTCTTTTGTAATTATCTTATATGGAATTCTAACAATATATATTCTTCCCATTAGTGCGTATTCTTCATTTTGGTGGATATATACCTCAAAGAATTTCACATAAAAAATAAAGTATATCTCTGTATCTGTTATTATACATTCAGTTTCCTCGAAAAAGTTTTCCTTAAGCATAGGGCTCCTCGTAAAAGTAAAAAATGTTCCCTGCAGATTATGGGAGGGGTGGGGTTGTAGAAAGTTCTGATTTCTACAGGGAACTTGTATGAAATTGATGTTAGCGTTTTATTATTGTTAGTACTTTTTCATTTAGTTAATGCTTTGCATTTATGATTTTTTGCACAATTTTTTGCACAACTGAGCTTGAAAGGAAAAAACCAGAGTCTTTGTACTAAATGCGGATTCCCTTTTGTGTTTTTTTATTTTTTTTTTTATTCTTGTTTTTTTCACAAAAATTTTATATATTAGGAGTTTTGACACATTTAGTGTTTCACTCTGGTTTTTTTGTTTGAAAGAAAGCCTTTACTAACATTTTGTATTAGTGTTGCTATTAGGCTCTACTAATATTTTTTATTAGTTTTTGCTTTCTCTCAGCATGAAATTCGTGATGTGTTTTGCTTCTTGGCAAAACTGTAATTTACATAGTATTTGGAGTTTATCTTTTAATATTGAGTCTTAATGCGGGTTTTCTAAGTTCTTGTAGCCACATTAAGCCTATTCTCATCATGTTTTTGTTAAATTTTTCGCTTAGCTTGTAGGTTTTTTTGTATAGGTCATAGTCTATCATTCCCATTGTCTTCATCGGTGTTAGTATCCTATCATAGAATTGTCTTTTATTGTATGATATTTGGTTTTTCTTTTTTTTCCCAAGACTAGATTTATCATCTTCTTCAACTAGTGTTCCTTCATGTAATGCTGTAGCGAATAATGACATTTCAGTTTTTCCAAGTTCTCCATTTCTTTGTTTCATTTCTTCCATTAGCATTTTTGCAACAACAACTTGTTGTTTTGTTGCAAAAATAATTTCAAATATGTCGTCTGGAATATTGTATTGGTCGAAGAGTATTACCATGTTTTACTCACCATTATGATTTAATTGATTTTGTTATGATTTAAATCTTGTTGTGTTTTATTTTGTTCTTAATTTATTTATTTTATATATTAAAAGCACTACTAATATATAAATGTTACGATTTTGTATACTGGTTTAGTTTTTATTAATTTTGTTTGTGGTTGTTATTTTATGGTAATAAAAAAATAATTTATTGTAGATTATTACATGTCAATAAACAGTATGACATTTAATAAGAAACTGTTTTATTTGTATAAAAATAGTTTTTTGTATGAAATTTAGATTTGCTTATTTTCGAAAAAAAAGTCAGAGATCATAATTATTACCAAAAAAACAAAATTTAGCAGAACATATTGAAAAAGATTTAGATGAAATTTTTTATTCTAATTTAATTACTCCTTATCAAAAAATTTTATAAGTTGTTTCTCATAATCTAGTGTTATATCTATATCCCAATCTATAGGAAACAATTTTCGATAAATTGGAAAGACATATCGCATATCTAAGAATATGACTGCTCCCCTGTCTGTTTCACTCCTAATGCACCTGCCGGCTCCCTGAATTGTTCTTGTAATGGCGGGTATGACATAACCATAATCCCAACCTTTACCAAATTTTTTATCATAATACTCAATAAGTGCCTTGGTTTCCAAATTTGGTTTTTGTAAAGGCAAACCAACCATTATAACACACTTTAGATAATCGCCTGGCAAGTCAATCCCCTCAGAAAAACTTCCACTAACCACCCCGAGTAAAACAGCTCCTGACTTATTATAACTCTTAAAATTCTCTAAGAATTCCTCTTTTTCATTCTTTTTCATTCCACTTCTCTCAAAAAATATTGTTTTGTTGGTTTTTCTTGATATCATCTCACTCATCTTTGTCATCAGTTCGTAACTTGGAAAAAATATCACCGAATTTCCAGGTACTATATTAACAATTTTTGAACAAATATCACTTATGTGTATATACTGCAATTCATTTCTTTCCATAAATTTTGTGCTTGTGCTAGGAACTATTATATTTAATCGGTTCTTTTTAGGAAATGGACTTACAAAACTCTTCTCGTTGGCATTTTTAACTCCTAATAAATCCTTGTACATACTAGTCGGATTAAGCGTTCCGCTCATAAGTATTGAATGGTAACATTCATCAAAAATTTTTTTAGTTATAATTGATGTATCAAGACATCTATAGCTTAGAGCTATTATTTCATCATTACCTTTAGTGTCAAGAGACACAATTCTTGTAAAACCCTCATCCCCATTTTTCCATTGCTCTAAAAAATTTGAAATTGAACCTATATATGACATACGCTGAGCCCGCCTCACCGCATCACTGATTAAATTAAGCTCAATAATTAAATCATCATAATCTTTGATTTTTTGGACTTTTTCAACAAAATTTTCTCTCGTGATATATTGTTCTTTTTGAAAAGATCTATTCCATATTTCGTTTTTATTATTTTCTATAATTTTTTGATTCTTGATGAGTTTAGAATAATTTTTTAGTATTTCACCCAATTCTTTAATTACGTGTAGAGCTTCTGGATGAAACTTTCTAGCTTCTTTAATAGCTCGTTCTATAATTATATTTGTAAGAAATGCAGAACTCAAATCTTTGATTCTGGAAGGAAGATTATGCGCTTCATCAACAACAACAATACATTCATCAATTTTAATATCCAATTTTTTGAATACAGTTTCCCGTACATAAGGATTAAATATATAGCTATAATCACCAATAATTATTGTAGTATTTTTTGCAATCAGTAATGAAAGCTCGTAAGGACATATTGCGACTCTTTTTCCTTCCTCAAAAACTTCTTCTATTGTACAAATTTTTTCTTTCAAAAGTTTATATGATATTTTCGCTTCTGAACTAATCCTTTCTCCTTTTTTAAAATTTTCAAAAAATACACATTGATGATCTGCAACAAGGGCTCTGCAGTATTCTAAAAAATCTCTGCTTCTTAATAAAGTTACATTTTCTTGCACACAAAGCCATTTTTTTCCAATAATACTTATTCCTGTGATTTTTGTATTATTCTTCTTATTAATCTGTTGAAGAGTCTCAATAATAATCTTGTGCTGAGTATGTCTTGATGTTAGAAAGAAAACTTTGAGTTGATTTTTAATTGCAAAAGGCAATACAACACTCAAAACAGCAGCAGTTTTCCCAAGCCCTGTAGGAGCATTAACAACAGAATGAGTATTATTTCTAAGATTTTCACTCAAAAATTTAATAAGATCTTCTTGACTTTCTCTTATTTTATCAAAGGGAAATAGAAGCTCCATGAATTTAGGAATTTTATTATTTTTATAAAGTTAATTGTGTTCATTTAAAAAGAATTTAAAAATAGAAATAAAGTATAATATACAATAATATATAATATAAAAGTATAAATTAATATAATAGTAATAATAATATTAATAAATAAATCTCACCAAAATAAAATTATGAAGTACGCCCACACTATTGAGATTAGGGTTTTTGTTAATCCACAAGATAATGAAGATTTTATTAGAAATACTTTTATTAAATTACTCTCACTTGATCCTAAAAAAGAGAATGTGAAAATAAATAGGAGTTCCGCTTTAGGTTTTAATGAAAAAAAGATAGTAATCCTCGAAGCTCAATTAGTTAAAGACAGACATATAAGTACTTTTCTCGATCATTTAAATTACAATTTGAAACGAGAACAAAAAAATTTACTTTTAAGACAAACAAATAGATTAGATGACAATCTTAATTTTTTTATTCGATTCGATAAAGACAAATTATTAAACAACGAATATTTTATTATTGATCATGGTAATTGCTTTCATATAAGAATAAATATCGCTGCTTTTCCAAGATCAAGAGAAGCAGCAATAAAAGTTATTGGCAATATATTTAAAGATTAAATATAAAAAATTATAAAAAATAAAATTATCTGACAAAAGAATAAGAAAATAAAAAAAGAGGATTTTATGGATATTTCAAAAGAAGAGCTTAGGCATATAGAGGAAGAGTACAAGGCAAAAATTGATAAACAATTAAAAAATTTTAGCCCGGAACAATTACAGCCAATAACAACAAGAGAATATAATAAATTTAAGATGGAATATATGCCAAAGCACATGAATTTTTATGAAAGACTCTGCAATATTTCAGAAAAAATACTTAATCTTAAGGCAGATAAGAAAAAAATACCAGAAATACAAGAAGCAATTAATATATGTCATTTAAATGTTACAACAAGTGGTGTTGCAAGTGCTGCAATATTTTTACCATTAGTTATAGTATTATTGGGTTTATTATTTGGATTTATTCTTCCCATGCTTTTAAGTCCTGAAAGTCAAATAAACATGTTTTTAACGTTAATCTTTCTTGTTATTGCTGTTATTTTAATTATACCTCTGCAGAAATTTCCTTTTTTTCTTGCTAATAGATGGAGAATGAAGGCGAGCAATCAAATGGTTCTGAGTGTATTTTACATTGTAACATATATGAGACATACAAGCAATTTGGAAAATGCAATCAAATTTGCTGCAGAACATCTTAATCCTCCATTATCACTAGATCTAAAAAAAGTTTTATGGGATGTTGAGACAGGAAAATATAGTAATATAAAGGAATCGCTTGATAATTACTTAGAATCATGGAAAAAATGGAATATGGAATATATAGAAAGTATCCATTTAATCGAGAGCAGTCTATACGAACAATTCGAGGATCGCAGATTGAACGCGCTGGATAAAGCATTAAATACAATACTGGAAGAGACTTACGAAAAAATGCTTCATTATGCTCACAGTCTTCAAGGCCCCCTCACAATGCTGCATATGCTTGGAATAATTCTACCAATTCTAGGACTTGTTATTTTACCACTTGCCGTTAATTTTATCGGAGGAATAGAATGGTATCATTTAATGCTACTCTACAATATTATTCTTCCAATAATTGTTTATTATATCGGAAAATCTATTTTAACAACAAGGCCCACAGGTTATGGTGAGAGTGATATTTCTGAAAATAATCCTGAAATAAAAAAATATAAGAATATTATTCTTAAATGGGGAAAGGAAGAAATAAAAATCAATCCACTATATATTGCAATATTTGTTTTTAGTCTTCTTTTTTTTATTGGAATACTTCCCTTAATAATACATTCAATAATACCAGAATTTGACATTGTAATTAATCAAAACGGATTAATGCTTGTTAATGTAAACCAGCAAGATCAAATAAAGGGATCAACATATCAACTCTTAGGATATAGAACAGATCCCCAGACTCAAAAAACTAAAGGCCCGTTTGGAATAGGTTCTGCAATAATAAGCCTTGTTTTAACATTAAGTTTTGGTATAGGGATAGGACTGTATTATTATATAAAGAGTAAAAACGTAATCAAAATTCGAAACCAGGCAAAAAAACTTGAGCAAGAATTTGCTAGCGCACTTTTTCAGCTTGGAAACAGAATAGGAGATGGGATTCCTGCAGAGATAGCATTCAGGAAAGTTGCTATTGTAATGCAAGGAACAATAAGCGGTAAATTCTTCGAGATAGTGGACTTAAATATTTCAAAACTTGGTATGAGCGTCGAGCAAGCAATCTTTGATCCAAAAAAAGGAGCACTGATTTATTTCCCTTCAACTATTATTGAAACCTCGATGAAGGTATTAGTTCAGAGTAGTAAAAAAGGTAACATAGTTACGAGTCAAGCATTAATCAATGTTTCAACTTATATAAAAGAGATGCACAGGGTTGATGAAAGACTTAAGGATTTAATGAGTGATATTATTAGTAACATGAAAAATCAGATAAGTTTTCTTACTCCTGCAATTTCAGGAATTGTTGTCGGAATTTCATCAATGATTACTGCAATTCTTGGAAGTCTTGGCACTCAGCTTTCACAATTAACAAGCGAAGGAGGGAGTTTACCTGAAGGGGGTGGAAATATCGGAATGGTAATGCTTGAAATGTTTGGAATAGGAGTTCCGCCATATTATTTCCAGTTCATGGTAGGACTCTATGTTGTACAGATTATATTTATTCTAACAGTTCTCGTAAATGGAATTCAGAACGGATCAGATACTCTTAATGAGCATTATTTATTAGGTAATAACTTAATAAAAAGCACAATAACTTATTGCATAATTGCTTTTATTGTAATGCTAATATTTAACATTATAGCTGCATCAATTATTGGAAATATACAGATTACATAAAAAATTCTATTAACCGAAACTCATTTAAATACCTTTTTTGTTCTTTTTTTTATCAAAAAATTTATTTATCCTTAACAGATGGGGCGATAACTCAGACTGGGAGAGTGCACCGCTGAAGTGTGGAGAATTACATAACTGAGTTTTTCATCTCAAATCCGGTGATGTCCTGGGTTCAAATCCCAGTCGCCCCATATTATATGTAATTTATTATTATATTAATTTATTATTATTATATATGTAATTCATTACAATGTTCTAATTCTTATAATCCAATTTGATAATATTTTATAGAATTAGTTTCTAAGCCACTCAATTTCTTCGTTATTTAGTTCAAATTCATCAGCAAGTCTTACAGAATTTTTCTTATCTTTTTTAAAAATTGTTTTCATATATAGAATTGTATCCTTAATCACTTTTTTTTTGCTTGTGTGAGTTTTTTCAGCAATCTTTTCTGCAATAGAATCCCTCCTCGTGTTTTTCATGTTTGACATCCAAATTTTAAGTATTCTTGAGCTTTCCTTATACTGGACAAATTTTTTGTATTTTTCTTTTTTTGATATTGCAACTCCAACGCTGAGCAAATTATAGCAATAAACATAAAATCTGTAGTACTGCCATTTTCTTATTCTTCCAAAAAATATATCTGCTTTTGCCACATTATCATATGCATTTTTTAAATCATTAATCTCTGTATATTCATATGGTAAGTTGTAATCAAGCCATAGAAAGATTTTTTCAAGGTCCTCATTAATATTATCAAAAGCGCTTATTGCTATATTAACATCTTTTGTCTTAAAAACTTTCAACATTGCATTAATAATAGTGTCTGTTTTCTCTCTAAAAGATAATTCTTCTATATCCCGACTATTAATTCTTCCGTCTGATGCAAATATCTCTAAGTCATTAATGGCTGCTCTCATATCACCCCTAGAAATATGGCTCAGTTTATTTAAAGCATCATTATCATATGCAATATGCTCATTATCACATATCTTTTTTAATTTTGCAAAAATAGTTGTTGCATTTAGGGGTTTAAAATTTATCATCACACATTTTTTTCTAAGACTGGAAAGTTTTTGGTCCCATGGATCGTTTGCAATTATTATAATTGGGTAATTTGATTTTTCAATTAATTTCAATAATGCCTGAACACCTCCTCTATCAGTGTTACCTGCTAATCCATCAATCTCATCTATCAAAATAATCTTGCCTTGAAAGAAAAAAGATTTGTTATTCAATGCTTGACCAATAAGACTATTTATTTGATCAGCATTTCTTGTATCACTTGCATTAAGCTCAAATAATTCAAAACCCAACTCTTCTGCAATGGCATGAATTGAACTTGTTTTTCCATTTCCATTATCACCATAAACCAGTAAAGCCTTTTTTCCTTTTTTAGTATAATTAATCACAAAATCCTTTATTTTTATCAAAGAATCTTCATTGCCTACAACATCACACACTTTTCTTGGCTTATACTTGTTTATCCAAGGAACATCCATATAAACTTATGGAAAACACTAGAAGATTAAAAATCTTACTAAATATAGAAAAATATTTAAAATCAAAATATAAGAATAACTAAATAAATCATTAATGGAGAGGATGGATAATGGCAAACAAAAAAATAGCAATAATAGGAATAATATTAATTATTATTGGACTTATAGGTACTTTTTATGGATTATCATTGTTAGTTCAGACACCAACTATAAAAGCAATAATATTTACCGCTGTAGGATTAATTCTAGTAGTTCTGGGATTCTTTTTCTATACCAATAATAAAGGTTAAAAATATAGGGATTTGTTTTTTATTTAGTATTAAGTTTTTTATTTTTTAAAAGAATATAATAAAAAAATATAAAAAAACACGTATCTAATTTATTAGTTGTTTTATTTTATTAATTATTTCTTATTGTTTTTATTTAGAAAAAAAGCATTAATACTTAAATTAAGAATTTGTTAAAATAATAATTAATATTAAATTTAATATTACGGTTGCCGGGAGTCGAACCCGGGCCACAAGCTCATTCCAGATTCTAGTAATCTGTGGGAAGCTCGGATCATACCGTTAGACCACAACCGTGTAAAATATTAAAAAAACTAAATTATATTGGTATAAATAAATTATGGAAATAAATATGTTGTGAAAATAATAATTTGTTAGCTTGGCATATTAATTATATAACATTAATAACATTTAAGAGAAGAATAACAAAAAGAAGTTCTGAGTTAATCAAAACCTTTTTAATTACTCTATAACTCTTTAAATGATTATGCGGGAGTGCCGGAGTGGTCAAATGGAATAATAAGCCAGACTTTACGGGCACGGTTCAGGTAACATAAAAATGTTTGAGTTGCCGTGTGGCTTAGTGCCTACGTGGGTTCAAGTCCTACCTCCCGCATTTTTAAAAATGGTTAAATATCTTCATCTTGTGGATAATAATAGATTAGTTGGTAAGATTTCTCGAGAAGAAACTCTAAAAACTAATTGCATACAGAAGTGTTACAATTCTTGTTATAAATAAAAAAAATTATTCAGAAAAGATATTCACAAAAGAACAAAAAATAAGGAAATTTATCTTTCATTGTGATATTTTTGTAAGTGGCGGATTACAAAACTTACAAAAGAGAGCCATAAGAAAAATAAAATAGAAAGTTGGAATAATTAATTCAAAAATCGGTTTTTATGTAAAAATAAAGTGCATTTAAATGAGATTTCAATAACACAATTCATACTTGGAACAAAAGATATCAGAGCGACGACAGTATTCCCGATGAACAGCGAGACTTTACTGTAAAAAATTTATTATTTTCTTTAATTTTTTATAACCTTTCAAAAATCCTTTGGATTTTCTTAGTTTATTGCCATAAACTTTTTAAAACATGTTTATTTCTTGTTTTATTAATGAAGGCATTGATAACCATTGACATGTTTGTTAGATATATTGAGATAAGAAAAGAAAAGTATAGATTAATTAATAACCAACTTAAGCTTATTCAGGCATTTAAGAAGTCAAAACAAAATAGTCGAAATTTATTTTGGGGGCATTTATCCCATGGTCTGTGTGTATTTCTCAGCAACCGACATAGCAATGAGAGGCATTCTTCCAAATATAATTTCAGACGCTTCAAGCTCTCTGCGATAGACAGAACTCATAATTAAAACCTTAAAAGGTTCAGCGAAATATTAGGACTGGTGATAACAACAAAAGAACTAACTAATAAATTAGACAAAAAAATTTAAAAAAATTAATAAGTGACAAAATGCTCATTGGGATCGTGGCGAAGCCTAATACTGGAAAAAGCACTTTATTCAAAGCATTGACTTTAGCAGACGTATTAATAGCAAATTATCCCTTTGCAACTATAGCACCCAATCACGGGATTGGCTTCGTAAAGGTTGACTGTGTCGATACTTTTTTTAATACACAATGCAATCCGAGAGAAGGTTTTTGCATCGAGCATAAAAGATTTATTCCTGTTGAACTGATTGATGTTGCAGGTCTTGTGCCGGGTGCTCACGAAGGAAAAGGAATGGGAAACCAGTTTCTTGATGACTTAAACCAAGCTGATTGTTTGATTCATGTTATTGACATTTCTGGAAGTACCAATGAAAAAGGAGAACAAGTTGCAACAGGCAGTTATAATCCAGAAAATGATATTAAATTCTTAGAAACAGAATTAGATTATTGGTATTTACGAATTCTAAAAAAAGGTTGGGAGAAATTTTCAAGGCAAATTATGCAGGAGCATAAAAAAATAGAAATCGAACTTGCAAAACAACTTTCAGGTCTTAGAGTCAACGAAGATATTGCTAAACAAGCAATTAAAAATTTGAAATTAAACCCGGACAAGCCCGCAGAATGGAGCGAAGACGAGCTTCTCACTCTTGCAAGTGAACTACGAAAAAAAACAAAGCCAATAATTATTGCAGCCAACAAGATTGATGTCAGGGGAGCAAAAGAAAAATATGAACAATTAAAAAAAGACTTTCCAAATTATATTATTATACCTTGTAGTGCAGAATCAGAACTTGCATTAAAAGAAGCTGCAAAAAAACAATTGATTAATTATATACCAGGAGAGAATCATTTTGAGATTATAGACGAGAGAAAGGTGTCTGAGCAACAAAGAAAAGCTCTTGATTTTATTCAAAAAAATATTTTAGAACCATTTGAAACAACTGGAGCTCAGACAGTCCTAAATACTGCAGTTTTTGACATGCTTAAATATATTGCAATATTCCCGGGCGGGCTTCATAAACTAGAGGATCAGTATGGAAGAAAGCTTCCTGACTGTTTCCTAATGCCACCAGGAACAACAGCTTTAGATTTTGCATATAAACTACATTCTGACTTAGGAGACCATTTCATTAGGGCAATAGACGTAAAGAAAAAATTGACTGTAGGTAAAGAACATAAATTAAACCATCTTGATGTTATAGAGATTATAAGTGGAAAATAGAATTATTTTATAACTTACTTCTTTATTAGAGGGGGATCAAATATTTTCCCAAAGAAATGACTTATATTAGTTGCATAGAATAAACATATAGAATAAATAATAGGTCCCTGGAAACTTCAAGAAAAATCAACAAATTATGAATAAAAAAACAACAGTAGCAATACCTATTAAAATTTCAAATTTTTTTGTTATCTTGTGAGAGATAATAAATTTCACTAATTCATAATCATTCCGACGTAAAGCTATAGACAGAACTATAAAAGAGAACAGACCATTCATGAACGTTCAGATTGGCAATATTATAAGTAAGCCATTTGAATTTTTAAGGGAATATACTCCCACCATTAAACTTACTCCGAATAATGTGAATATTAAAAAAAAATCCAACTAGCCATTTTTCAAATTCACTTTTTTGCCTTTTCAAGAATACTTGGTATAATGATACTATTAAAACCTCCAAAATAAGGTAATGAAAACAACAGGATGAAAGGATGAACTAGAAAAAGTAAAAAAATTCTCTTGTTTCAATATAACTAAATAATAAAACAAAAGCAAAACCATATAAAAACAAAGTTAAATTGTCAAATCTGGGAATTATAAAACCTAATATCTTTTCAACCACCTTGTTCATAACAATATTTGAGTAAAATATCTATATAAACTTATCTTTTCATTTACGCAATTGATGTTAAGAAAAGATTGAGAAAAGAACACTTACTTAATCATTTGGATGTTGTTGAAATTGTTGCGGGCAAATAAAAGAATTAATATAAAAATATTTAAAAAATTTAAGTACTCATTAATTATTCATTCTTTGTATATAAGTTATAGACTATTCCTATACAAATTACAATTAATGCCGCTCCAAAGAATAATCTTGCCACATCAACTGGTTTTGAAGGTGTTTTTGAAACTATTGGCTCATTCACAACAGCACCAGTTATACTATCACTAAAACTTACTGGTCCATAAATAACAGATATCATATAAATTACAGCGATTATTGCAACAACTGCAACACCCAAAACGGCATAAAATTCTTTTTTATTTTCCATTAAATCTCACCTTAATCTTCTTTTTTTTCTTTTGCTAATCCGTATTTTGTCAATACCGATTTGTAAATCTTGAAATCATCAGATTCTTTGAATTCTTTTAATTTTGTTTCGGGCATATATTTTAGCCATTCATAACTCATTTTTAAAACCTTCTTTGTGTCCTCATCAAGTTCGTGGTCGAGCTCTTCCTCTTCTATTATTTTCGCTTCCTCTGCTTCATTCGCAATTTTGAATTTGTTAATTAACCTTCTGAATAAACCTTCTTTTTGTCGTTCAATAGCCTCCTCTTCTTCTTCAAGTTCTTCTGCTTCTCTTTCTAGTTCAGCCATGTCTTCAATTTCTTTCTTTTCTTCTTCAACAGTCATTTTCTTCACTCCTCTGTCTTTATTCTTAAAAAAATTAAATAATCTGCCTCGCGCCTTCCTCTTTTTATTTCTAATATAATCAGTCAAATCCTTATTAAAATCATCCTTATCCATAAATCCAGCCTTTTTTTAAATATGCTTCGATCTTATAATCATAAAGAAATATATAAAGGTTGCGGATAATTTATTATAGAAATATCAAATTTAATATAAAAACGTTATAGAACTGGGGATGCAGGGAATTTCAGATAAATTATTTATCCTTTGAACCCTGATCCGCTGGTATAGCCCTTTGTTAGTCATCACAAATATTTTTTATATTTGCTCATCGCTCCACAAAGACTGGAGCCAGCTATTCTAGCCAGGTTATACTACATCCCCAGCAAAAAATAAGAAATACAGAGATTTTATAAAGTTTATGACTATAAACATAACTCATAACTCAAAATATTTACGACTGAAAAAATCTATATAACTTTAAAAATATATTAAAGACACATATAATTTTTTGACTTTAAGAATTTGCATTAATAAAAATATAATAAACTCTATTAAGTTGTAAATATCTGTTTTTTGTTAAAAAAAATCAGTAATTTATAAAAGGTATTAATATATCAAGTGTTAGATTTTTTTTAGTAAAGCAAAAATAAAAAAACAAATTATTTTTTTCTTTTTCCTGGTAGAGGTCTTCTATATGAATATATGGCTATTAAGAATATTAGGAATAAAATAAGTAGCAACGGAATTAGTATCAAATAATATTTTATTGCAGACATATACTGCATAAATGTTGGTTTAACAACCTGGACAACAGATAATGTTATTGGATCGCTTAACGTTTCTCCTCCTTGCGAGTCAAATGCAGTAATAATTGCTGTTTCTTTCCCATAAAAACCTTTTTTTGGAGTTAATATTAAAGTATCTCTAATAATTTCTGCTTCAATGTTTTCAACTCCACTAATGCTATATGTTAGTAAATCCATATCTGGATCATTGAAATAGTTTGAAAGATTAACTTTGTATTTTGTATCTTGAGGCCATTCAAAATAAAGAGCTGAACTGTTTGTTTCTGCATGGTAAGCCTTAGGAAGATCTGGTATTCCAAACACCACAACAAGTAATAAAGCAACAATTAACCATATGGCTAAAAGCCAATACATTAAATTCATGTTCTTCTCAATTCTTGTTGAGAATTTCATTAAATACTTTGGTGCACGAATAATAGTTATTATTAGTAAAATTAACAGAATTAATAATATTAAGGCTAAAATAAAAATAATTAGTCTAGTTAAGTCAAAAAAAATGTATTCATATGCTTTTTCAAAAATATTTTTATCACGAATATGCAAAATGAGTGGAATTTCGTAAGTAATATTTGGAGTATATGTTCTTGCATAAAGGGTAATATTGTAATCACCAGGCCCAAATTCTTCATTTCTATTTAAAACAAAACTAATCCGTTTTTCTTCTTTTGAATTTAGTTCAACATTCTTTGTCTCAAGGTCAACCCAATTAGGAGTATCTGCTGTTAAAAAATAATCATTATATATGCGACCATCATTTCTTATTTTGTATAATACATTATTTGCGTCATATCTTGCTGTAACTTTTTTTATAGGAATATTAACATAATAGCAAGAATGACTTGATAATGATTTAACTTCAAAGCTCTGTGAAAATTTTAGATAACCAAAACTATTTACAGTCACTGTAACATTAGAACTCTTATCAATATCTGGACTATCAAAAAATATTTTTGTGTGGTCGTATTCTCCTGGTTTTATAATAAAATCATTTTTTTCCGGAATAAAATCTTCATCTGTAATTGATATTGAAATATTTTCATCAAACTTTCCTAAATTTGTGAAATTCATCATGTATTCATATGTTCCTGGACATAATGGTTCTTTAGGAGTATCAAGATTCACAACTAAGTTCCAACAATTGACCTGCTCAACTTTTATTGGAAGTTCCTTCTTCACTTTTCCAAGCTCATCCTCAACAACAATTATGAGAGTGTGAAAACCAGGCTTTTTTTCTTTTTTAATAAGTATTTCTATCTGCTTATCCTCAAAACCATTAAGTATTACTTGTTTTAGATAACTAACTCTAAGACCATCCTGCACCTTTACAATAATTTTGTACTTATTTGAAAAGAATACTTCATTTTTAATATTAAAGTATACTTTTGAATCTTGAAATAGACATGCAATTTGTTCAGAATTAGCGTTTAGGGAATAAGAATAATTTTTTTCAATTCTTAGATTATGCTCGAGTTCAGCTTTCAATTTTGTTGTTTTAGTCTCTACAACAAAAGGTATTTTGTATTCTCCGTTTATATTGCAGTCAAATTTTAATGATACATTTATTTCTTTTAACTCTCCCGGTTTTAATTTAAACTGTTTTGATGAGTAATTAATATTTTCGTCATACTTGCTCTTTATGTTATATGTTTCTTCAAATGTTCCAATATTTTGCACATAAATAGTATATAATGCAGAATTGCAAGGATTAATGCTATTATTATATGCAATCATTGAGACTTTTAAATTCTGACATGGGCCAATGGTTAATTGTTTTTTAACTGATTTTACAACACCCAGATTTGAGCTAATAGTTAAAAGCATACTATCTTTTTTTTCAGTGCATAAATCAAAGACAGTTAATGTTATTATTTTTATTTCTCCTGGAGCGAGAAAAAAATTTGATTCAGAAAATAACACATAATCCAAGTTTGATTCAATAACAAAATTTGCAGGAAATGTGCCTGTATTTTTAATAAGCACTGTGTCTGCTCCAGAAGTGCAGCTACACACATTAAAAACAGAGCCAGTTGTTACAGAAAAATCTGTGCTAACTCCTCCAGGATTAACAATGATATCTGAAGCAGAAAATGGAATTATAAATGAAAAGAGCAGAATAGTTATAATACTAATTAATAATACTTTTGTTGTTAAAAAGCCATGGTTTTTGATGAATTTCATTTTTCATTTTCTCTAAAAAAAACATTTGAGGTGAAATTAGAGATAAAAAAGAAAAAAATACTAATAAAAAATATTAGTAATATGTTTTGGTTTCCTCTTCTTTATTATCTGAGCTCTTTAACTTGTTGAATCCAACTATTAATCCAATAATTATCAAGATTATTACCAGAACAATCAAGCCCCATTGCAATGCGATTCTTACCTTTGTAAGATCGGTCGTTGAGCTAGTTCCTTTTGCAATGTTTGCTGTTAAAGGAATTTGTTTTATCTCTTTTCCTGATTCAACATTAAGAGTGAAAACCTTTTGACCCTCTTCTGCTGTATCTAATGCAGTAAGTGAAACCAAAACTGTTTTGCTTGATTTTGCAGGAACTACAATAACACTTGAAGGATCAATCTTTGTCGTTGCCCAATTGCCTGTACCACTAACAACTATTGTGTATGTTCTTTGAACATTTGCATCATTTGTTATGAGAACTGGGTATACAACACTTGCTCCTTTTTGCACATCTTGAGTAGGTGGAACTGCAACAGTTGTTCTATCTTCGATTTCTTCTTTAGCTGAACAAACAGGATCACTGATTACATTGATTGAATAAGTTTTCTCAGTAGTTTCATACTCATCAAAGTCTATCTTAACTTTTACATCATAAGTTCCTGGTTGTATACATTCAGGAATTCTTAAAAGTAATTCTTCGAATGAATCAGACTCATCTTCATTCAATTCATCCATAAATTCAGAATCTTCTATATTTAGTGCAGGCATTCTTACTGTTGCTTTCAAATCTTCAAGGTCATCATTACCATAATTTTTTACTTTTACTTTTACCGTAAATGCTCTTCCTGCCATAACTTGTTGAGGGCTAAATGAAACATCTTTTATCATAACAGCATCCTCTTCATCAAGACCTTCAACATTAAGTTGATATGTTTTATCTAATAAATTTCCATCCCTATCTTCAACCCTTATTCTTAATTTGAAATAATCTTTATCCATTTTTATAGGAACTTTCAAGTTAAGAGTCTTTGTTACAATAGAATTTGCACTCATATCAAATGGTCTTGTAGTATCAGAAACTAGATCTTCTTCCTGTTCGCTATACCTGTAACCATATATGTCTGCTTCTATTTGAACATCATCTAAATCTTGCAATGCCTTAAATCTTATCTTGATTTCAAGATCTTCTCCTCTTGCATAATCATATGCTTCAAAATGAGAGCCATTAAAAACATCAACTTCATCTCCATTTATTTTTACCCACTGAAAATCTGCTCTGTCTTCAGCTTTTACTGCGGTTACAAATAATGCAAATACAAATACTGCCAAAGAAAACAATACCAAATTTTTTCCATTCATCTTCCATTACCCCCAAATAATTTTTTAAATAATTTTTTAGATTATACTTATATTATACTATTTGTATAGTATCCTTATAAAAATTAACTAATATATAAATGTTTCGCTGAATAACCATTTTAGAGTGAATACTGTTTGTAATTATGATTCAGTTAGTTTTTATTAATATATTGATAATTATTAATTATAATTATTATTGAAAATTAATTGTTATTATAATTGTTATTACATTACTATGCAAACTTATCAAATTTTATCTTTAATTTTTATAAAACTTTATTTATTATTATTTTTAACCAATTTATTTTTACTAATTTTCATTATTATTAAGCTTTAATATACAAACAAAAAAAAACAAGATAAAAAATTAATTAATTATTCTTAGATCCCTATACTTTACTCTCTTTATATCTCTATTCTGTATAACAATCTTTGCATTGTATAATCCTACTGGCTCGTTATAAAGATCAAAATCTAACTCAACATTGTCATCCTCTCCTTTTTCAATATTAAATCTGACTGATTGAGTCTTTATTCCAAGCTCGGGAATAATTAAATAAAGCTCCAAGTCATCGAGATCGAAATCTCCTGTGTTTTCAATAAATACATTTAACCTCACTGTATCAGTTGTTTTTGCTCTAAATTTTTCACCGGCCTCAACACCGATTAAGTCGATATCTCCAATATACAATCTTGCTTCATCTTCTTCAACTTTTTCTCCCACAGTAATTGTTATTACATCAATATCTTGTAGTCCTGATTCATGAATTCCTGTAAGAGTTATCGTATGCCTGCCTCTGGATAAAAGTTGGGTGATTTTTCTTCCCGTACCTATATCACCATCAATACTTGATTTCCAATGTAATTGATCATCTCTTAAAGGAATATAATCTATTCCATCAAAATAACTGCCTGTTCCTGTAAACTGAATTGCTCTATTTTCAAAAAGAGTGCCATCTGCAGGGCTAATTATTTTAACATCAACTTCTTGTGTTTTAACCACATATATTATAATACTGTCTTCATCAGTCATACCATCCTCATCTGTTGCTTTCAGTATAATCTGATATGTTCCTGGTTCTAGATCAATTATTTGCTCATCACCCTTACCAATAAAAATCCTTTCATAACTTAACGATTTTCTTATGTTCATAATTGAATCAGTGTATTTACCACCACCCAAATCTGAATTTATAGAAACAATATCTTTAATTGGGTTTTCTTTACTTTGGATTATAACACCCGATATCTGAGAAGTATCATCAGATATTGACGCTACTTTTCTATGAACTTTATTTAAATCAATATAATACCAGCTTAGCTCTTCTGGTCTAAGTCTCCTTATGCTTTGTCCATCAGTATCAGTACCATATCCTGTCAATTTTATTGGACTAAGTACTCTTGCATTATTTTTAGGACTGGTTATCACTGCTGTAGGAGGATAATTGTCTGGCGGTGATTCTAAAACAATAACTCTTATTGTATCATTACTACGTAATCCTTGACTATCTGTTCCAGTAAGAGTAATTATGTGGGTTCCAACACTCAAGTTGTGTTGAATAGTTCTTCCATACCCAAGAATACCATTTATACTAGAACTCCACTCTAGGCTTGAATTAGGTAATGGTCCATCTTCCACATCAAAACCTCTTCCAGTAAAAATAATAATTTCATTTTCTTTGAATTGTGAATTGTCATTTGGACTTAGTATAATAACGTTAGGCGGAGTATTTGGATGCTCGATCGGCAACACCTTTACCAGGACCCTACTGGCATCAGTTGCACCATCGAGATCTGTTAATATTAATGTAATATAAGCTTCACCAGGACTTGTTGCGATTAAGTGAAGCGTTTTTCCAACAACGTCTCCTGTAAAATAATTATTGTAAGGAATATCTGCTATCCAAGTCAAGTTTGAACCAGAGTCTTCAACATCATATTCATAATTTTGAAGTTCAAATGTTAGTGTTTCGTTTTCATACATTGTAACTTCTATAGGCATTCCTATTATGTCAGGTGGATTATTTCTAATACTAACACCGACCTGAGCTTCTCCTCCTTGTCCATTATTAAAAACAAATGCAAAAACAAAGCTATCTCCTAAAAAATCATGACTAGGAGGAATTGGCTCTAATTTATAGTAATAATAACCATTCTCAAAACTCATTCTTGTCAAATTCACTCTCCCACCAGGATGACTCACAAGAGCAGCCATAGATACAATTTCATTAGGAACAGTATTATTACCAAGGTCAACTACTCTGAATTTTGCATAAAGGTTTTCCCCTCTAAAAAAATCATAGTCCTCATGCTGGAAATTTGAATCATTATATATTGTTAAATCAACTATTCTATAGGCTTGTGGAATTACTTGGAATCTGTATCGCGGCCAAGTATCATTATCAGGAATATATCCCTCTTTATGGGCTTCTGCATAAACAGTGAAATTACCTGTTCTGTTCATCTGTCTCTGGGCTTCACAACCTCCAGTAATTCTATCAGTTATGCATCTTCCGAACTCATCAGGATCATAAAAATAAATTATTACTTGCGCACCACCCACTGGTTGACCTGTCTGTATATCACTAACATACACACTACAACTCTGGTTATGCCTTACAATTATACTGGGAAAACAAACTATACTTGAAACATTTAATCTATGCATTGGCTCATTGACATAAATAACTAGTGGTTCAGAAATATCATATAAATTTCCATCACTTACAGTAAGGAATGCAGTATATACACCTGTGTTTTGATAAATGTGAATAGGATTAGTCTCAGTAGAATTTTCTCCATCTCCGAAATCCCAATAATAAGTTATTGTATCCCTATCTGGATCATAACTTTGATCTCCTCTAAAATGCACAATTAAAGGAGCATATCCCTGTTGAGGAGTTGCATTTGCAATTGCTATTGGCGCGTGGTTTTCATAAGGCAAGTTGTTTACAGTTACTGTAATATCCTGATAGTCCTGTAAGCTTCCATCACTTACATATACTCTTACAGTATAAACACCCTCATCTCCTTCGTGTGTTTGCCATGTAAATACATTATTGCTCTGTTGAAATCTTGGATTATTTATACTAAACGTTAAGGTATCATTATCTGGATCACTTGCATATGCTCTTATAATTGCAATTTCGCCTTCAGTAATATTAATGTCACTTATATGCTCAAGTATTGGAGCCCTATTAACATTATTAACTGTAATATTTATTCTTTCACTATCAATGCCGCCTTCACCATCACTTACAATGAAGAAGACAGGATAAATTCCGGCTTGATTAAAATTTGGTCTCCAACTAAATTGCCATTCATTTGGATTTATTTCAGTAACAGTTGCACCTGTTGGCAAATTCTCAATTTGCATATTTAAATCCTGGCTGTCTGGATCAGATGCGGTTATTAGAAATAGTAACAATTGTCCTTCATCAATTATCTTGTTTCCTATTGGATTAAGTACTGGTGGTCTATTTGGTTGTGTTGCTTCATTAACAATCAGTGTTAATTCTCGTTGCTCCCATGATCTAAAATCACTAACTCTTACTTTCACATGATATGTTCCCGGGTTCAAATAAATACCGGGTGTTGCTGTATATTCGTGGTAAAAATAATTTTCATTATAATGAATTATATTATCAAATTCATACAAGAAATTATAATTGTTGTCTGTAAAATTAACAGAGATATCAATGGGTGGATGCAATCCATATGCGAATACATAAAATGTTGCAGTATCACCTTGATTAATTGTTTTAACTGTTGTGTTATCCATCCATAATGTGCTAAGAGTTACAGCCAAAACAGATGGAATTAAAAAAAACATCATTAATATTAACGGAATAAATATAGCGAATTTTTTCATCTATACCACCTTTGATTTATTTTTTATTATACTCGTTTTTAATTATGCACTTATTTAGTTCATAAGTTAATATGATGTTGTCCACATATATTTGTATGCATTATAGTATATTCAACATTAAAAATAATATTGAAAATTAATGTATTGGAAATCCAAAAGACAGTTTAACTGACCAGTTATGCGGGTTATATGCTTTAATTTCTGCGCCAGTTTGATTAGGACCAAGTCTGATTTTTGGATCGTTGGGCGAGTACATACCAATTAAACTTAAAACGATGGGGGTTTCAAGAGTTAATCCTGCACCCAACATATAATGAGATTCTTTATCATCTTGTGTCCAAGAATAACCACTAGCGTCTAAAATATTTCCATTTCTTGATTCAATTCTCTCAGTGACATCATGATTCGCAGTTATATTATAAATATCAAAGCCTGCTATCAAATTTGCCCAAAGATGTTTTTCTATTCTTATTTTTGGTCCTGTAAATATTTTGATGTTATTAAAATCTACGTTTGAACATTGCTCACCAACTCCACGCAAACCATTCGGCATATATGGCGTCTGTTCATAGATTGTGGTTCCTAAGTCATTGCTTCTTGTTTTAAACAAACCCCCAACCAGTATACCAAGATTGTGTGTTAAAGAAATTCCAAAATCAATCCCATAAGCATCTTGATTCGTAAGATTTAATGTTATATATGAATTGTTTCTTGTTTTTTGATTGGTTGATGGTTTCTCTTTATCGACTTGTTCTGATGGTGCAACAGGTGGCATAATAATGGGTGAGTGTGTTTCAACTTGTGTGAATGTTGGTAATTGTGTGAGTGTTGGAGTATAATCTGAAAAATGTATCATAATCTTTCCTGAGGTCGAACCTTTAATTTTCCCATCTTCACCAATAACAGAATATTGTATTACGTATAAACCATCATGAAATTTTTTGTTTTCATCTTCTGTCCATTGGGAGTCATTATCAAATGCTTTTTGCAATATTTCAGCATTTGCAATGCTTGTAAAGTATTTATCATCAACTCTAAAAAGTTCTCTTGTATTGTTAGACATTGCCTGCTCTCCTCTTTTAGTTAAAACATTTTTATCATCATTTTTTATTGTGCTTATTTCTCTTTGTTCTCCTATATAACCTGGTAAAAATTTTATTGTAACATGGCCTTGTTTTGAGTATTCTCCAAAATCGTCCAATAGTTTGCCAATCATCGCATCAAATTTATAGGTTTTCGTAGGGTCATACAAATCATCAATAGGATCTGTAAGTGTGTGAAGGCTTTGAAAATTATTATAATCTCCGTGAACTTGATATTCACCGATTTTTTTTTCTGGATTTATATTAATAATTATTCCTTTGTCCTTTTTAACTGAATTTTGTATTTGAGAAACTTGTTCTATATTATTCTTTTTAGATAGGGGTGTATCTTTGGGCCAATTGGTATAAACGTCTTTAGCTATTGCGAAAGCTCCAAAACTAAACAAAAATATACTTGTTGTTTTTACAGTATTGAACGTTTTTTTGATAATTTCAACGAGATCTAATTTTTTCATAATGAATCCCCCAACAATCAGTGGTGTGTTTATCTATAATGTAAGAAGAACGAAATACTATATAATATATAAATTTTTTGCTTGTAACCCTTTGAGAGTGATAAAGATATTATAAGATATTACTTGTAAGATTTTATTTCTACACTTTTATTTGGCATAAGTTTATGCTTTAATTCCAAATCAATAAACAAGTAATGAATTAAAAAAAGCTCTAAGAGTATTATTTTTAAATTTTTTAATAAAAAGAACAAATTTTTATAATATAACTGTTTTAATTAAAGAAGAAATGATATCAGTAATTGGCGCTGGTGTGAGCGGAACAAGTGCTGCAAGAGAATTATCAAAGCATTTTGATGTCAATATTTTTGAAAAGAATAGAAGCCCATACAAGACGTGCAGTAGTATTTTAACATACAAAATTGAAGAAGTAGAGAAAATTCCAAAAAAACTGATAAGAACAAGAATCAAAACAGCAAAAATCCACGCCCCGAATGGTAAAATTCTAGAGATTAATTTCAAAAAACCCGATATAGTTTTTAACAGACAAGAATTAAACCAATATTTTGCAGACAAAGCCGTTGATGCAGGTGCAAATTTATTTATGGAACATGAATTCGTTCATACTAATTATAAATCCGTTGCAATTAAAGATAAAAAGAATAAAAAAATCAAGGATTTTAAAGTAGAATATTTGATAGGTGCAGACGGAGCAAACAGTAATGTTGCAAAACAAGTAGATTTGTTTGGTAAAAGAAGATTTTTTATTGGAATAAAAGCAGAGCTAAAATCAAAAAATGACAATACGATAAATTTCTTTCCTTACATCAAAGATTTTGCCTGGCAGAGCCCTATTGACGAGGAAACAATCGAAATCGGAGTGTGTGCAGAACGAAAAGCAAAGGAATCGTTTGATCTTATTATAAAAAAATTTTCTGGAAGAATAATAAAAAAAGAAGCAGCAATTATACCAATCTGGAATCCAAAACAATTATTGCAAAGAAACAACGTATTACTCGTGGGTGATGCAGGAACAATTAATAAAGCAACAACAGGTGGAGGAATAATTTATGGAATAATAAGTGGAAGGATCGCAGCAAAAGAAATAATTAATACCAAGAAAACAAATAGAAAATTAAAAAATAAATTAAATTATGAAAATGAACTAAGAAAAAAACTTGGTAAAAATCTGTGGGTGCATCTTAAAATACGCAACATATTAAACAAATTCAGTGAAAAAGATTGGAATGACTTAATAAATAAATTTCAGAATCCAAAACTAAAACAAATTCTCGCAACAGAATCAAGGGATTACCCTTTGAAATTCACTGGAAAAATGCTTATTAGCGATATAAGTCTAATAAAATATATTGCAAAAATGATTTTGTAGTGAAATAAAGAAAAAAAAGAGACTATATATCTTAATATTACCGCATAATCTTCTTTAGTATCATATTATAGAATATTTTCATTGCCTGCCTGAATCCGCCATGTCCTTTTTTAAGAGTTTCATTATCGTATCTTATTATAACTGGCACTTCCTTATATTTAAGATTCTTGTTTTTTATTTCTTCAATAATTTCAGACGCATGAGCCATTCTATCCATTGTAATTTTTATTTTTTTAGCTGCATTTCTGCTTAATACTCTAAATCCATTATGTGCATCTGTTAGTTTAACACCATAAAAAATATTTTGTACAATTACAGATCCTTTAAGCAAAAATTTTCTTAATAAAGGTATATTATCTTCGTTTTTATTATCGAGAAACCTCGAACCTAAGCTAACATCGTATTTTCCAGAAACAACAGGCTCTAACATTCTCGGAATATCTTCAATCCTTTGTTGATTATCTGCATCAAAATGCACTATTATATCAGCACCATTTTCTAGAGCATAGCTCATACCTGTTTGTAATGCTGCACCCTGACCTCTATTTATTATGTGCCTTAATACAGTTGCTCCTGCTTTTTTTGATTCTGAATAAGTATTGTCAACGCTTCCGTCATCTACAACAATAATATTTAAATAACCTTTTTTTTTTAATCCATTAATTACTTCAAATATTGACTTACCCTCATTATATGCAGCAATCACAAAAAATACCTTTTCTTTTTTCATATTCTTAAAGTATATTCATTTTTATATTTACACATTTATATATTTATTAATATTTATATATTTATTATTATAATCTTTATTATTCTCATTTCTAATATTTTTATTATTCTTATTTTATAATATATACATTAACAATATTTTCAACAACAAGTAATTATAATTTTTTAATAATTTGTTCATAGGGTAATAAAAGTTACTCCTAATATAATAAAGACAATTCCAAGCCATTTTAATATATTCATTTTTTCATGAAGATACTTTATTGATAATAGTGCGATAAAGACATATGTTAAGGATGCGAGAGGATAAAGAAATGAAAGTTCACTAAATTTCAACAGCCAGACAAATAGCATACATGAAACTCCATAAAAAATAAGTCCAATAAACAGATATTTATTTTTTATCAACTTACTAATATTAAATTCCACATTAGGGGCACTTAATTTAAAAAACAAAGATCCTAATGCACCTATAAAGCAGGACACCACCATCAAAATAAGGATTAATACAATATTCATTTTCCACCTCTGGAAATAAATATCACTCCAAGAATAATTGCCATAATCCCGATCCAATCACCAAAATTCATTGATTCTTTTAATATAACAAGCGACAATAATGATACCCATATAAAACTAAGTGAGAAAAAAGGATAAACCACTGAAAGTTCTCCTTCCCTTAATGCAATTAATAGTAACAATGCTCCAAAACCATAAGTCATAAATCCCAGAAGTAATAAATAATTTAATATTAAACCACGCAGTGAAAATTCAAATGTTTTTGATGAATATTTAAATAACAATTGTCCAATTGAAGTAAATATAGTCGATAACATTACGAGTATTATTGACTTAACTGAAGTTTTTCTTTTATGATTATTTTTTTTATGTAACATACTATTTTTCATTTTAAAAGAATCTTTGTATTCCTGTATAATTAA
>JAWABG010000004.1:0-42025 GCA_038884715.1 Candidatus Woesearchaeota archaeon
GCTTGCCAGGATGGCAGTAAACAAGGCAATACGAAAAGATAAAAAAACAGTTGAAAAAATCAGGCAGTTAATAGATGATGTTATGGGAGAATTTTTGAAATTTAATCTAAAAAATGGAGAGCTAAGAAAAAAGTATGATTCCATAAAATGGAACTTGAATAAAGTTGAGCAAGTGCTCTACGATCTTAAAGGTAAATAAGATTAAAATGTCTATTAAAATACTAATTAATAAATACATTATATTTTTTTTTTTGTTTTTGTTAACTTCATGTAATAATGTTGTTATTAAAAGAGGTGATTCAACTATGGATATTAATCTTAAATGGCTTGGTCACGATGCTTTTTTGCTGAAAACCATTGTTGGAAAAAATATTTATTTTGATCCATATAAAATTATGAATGCTACTGATAAAGCCGATTATATTTTTATTACTCACAGTCATTATGATCATTGCAGTATTGATGATATTAAGAAGATTATTCAGGAGTCGACTGTTATTATCTCGACTCCTGATTGTCTAAGCAAGTTTACAAGTTTAAAAATAAAAAATGTAACCCTTGTTAAGCCAGGAGATATTATTTTTATTAATGACATGAAGCTAGAGGTTGTTCCTGCATACAATACAAACAAGAATTTTCATCCAAAGGATCAAGACTGGGTTGGTTATGTTCTTGAATTTGATGGAAAAAGAATTTATCATGCAGGAGATACTGACTTGATTCATGAGATGAAAAATTTAAAAAATATTGATTATGCATTATTGCCTGTTTCAGGAACATATGTAATGAGTGCAGATGAAGCAGTTATTGCTTGTGATTATATAAAACCTATGTATGCTATTCCAATGCATTATGGAGAAATCGTTGGGAGTATTTCTGATGCTGAAAAGTTTAAAAAAAATGCGAGGTGTAATGTTATAATATTGAATAAAGCATATTAAACAAAGAACATTAGGATATTAAGTAAAATAAAAGAGTAAAAAGAAATAATAAAATCAAGAAAATAATTTTGTTTTTATCTTTTCATTTTTTTGTTTTTAATAATTTTTTTAATAAATTTTTTTGTTGTTTGCTTAGTTTTATTATTATTTTAAATATTTTCCAATTGTTTCTGCGTGATCCACCAGTAGTCCATTAATTTTGTATACATCATCAGCGAGCCATGTGTTTTTATTGCTACTATATATTTTTGTTGCTTTTATATTGTTTTTTTCATCATCCATTAAGTATACGATTATTGGAGTGTTTGGAAATTTTTCTTTTAACCATGTTATTTCATTTAGTTTCATTTTAAAAGAATATGTTGCATTTATAAGAATTATGTGGGGCGAATATTTTGAAACTTCTTTTATTAGTTTTTTTTTGTTTTTTTCCTTAATTACTCTATAAGATGAAGCCCTAATAACTAAGTCTGATAATACATAATGCAGATTTTTTAATCCCCCCATTACTAATAATCTTTTATTATTAAATGCTTCTACTTTATCAATTTCTGTCTCCCTAGTTATGCCTTCAAGGTTTTTATTCATATCTGGTGGTTAAACAAATCTGTTTATAAATGTTTCGGTATGTAACCACTGTCAAGTAATTACTTGCTTGAAACCTTAGAATCTGCAAGTTTAAAGCCTTTGTGCACTTTCTTGTGCGAAAAAGTTTTACGCATGATTTTTAATTAAAATTGGCGCAAAACTGTTTTCGAAGTTTTCTGAGTTCTTAATTTATTTTTATTAAGTAAATGGAAGATAGTGGTTTTTATAAATGTTGTCCTTATTTTCGGCGTTCTGTGCGTCGGTGTAAAACGCCGAAATTAAGGTTTTGTGTGCATTAAAAAGCGAAACTAATAAATAGAAGTAGTTGCAGTATGACAATAACTAATCATGAGGTGATAATAATGGTTAAAGCAAAAAAAGCATACAAGTGCCCACACTGCAAAAAGAAGATATACATAGAAGACCTAGAGGCGATTGAGGATACGGCGGCTTTACAAGGGAGCATTAAAAATAAGATATCTTTAACCGGTTTGTAGTCATGCATAAATAGTGAAAAATAGAAAAGTTTATAAACTTCTTTATTTTTTATTATTTTTATGAACGATTTTGACATGGAAGAACAGTTAAAAGTATTAAATACAATTACAGATAGAAATCTGGAATTCTTATATTCTTTATCAAATTTACCTTCAGAAAAAACGATTTTAAAAGATGTTTTATTGCAAAGAAATCTTGCAAATATGATTGCAATAAGAATAGATAACAAATTATCTGACTTAAAATCATACGAAAGTCTCCAAAATATTCCATTATCAGATCAATTCGCAAAAAGAAATTATATTTTAGAAGACGCAATCAACATAATTATGCAACAAGTTTCTATTTATACAGGATATCAAAAAGGAGATTGTTATTTAATCGTGGATAAGGACAGAAATTTTCCCAAAATTGGTAATTACAAAAATAATGGAGTATATATGCAATTCTTTAGCGCGCTTGGTCACAATGAAGATTACTCTCAAACAGGAAGGAAAAGAAAAGGATTAATATCTGAAACCGGTCCAGACATAAAATATATTTTAAATACGGGTAACTGGATTCATATTTATTCAGATCCAAAATCATATGAAAAATACATCAAACTTGGAATATTTCCTGAAAATCAAATGGAACTTGAGGAGAAAGAATATAATGACATGGTAGTTAATAAAGATCCAACTGTAGACGGATATAAAGATTTTAGTGATTATCATGTTAAATCTTTATTCCCAATAAGAATATTTGATCAAAATGGTAACATGGAAATAGCAGGAGGTATGGGATTTGACAGATTAAAAGATCATGATCCAAGAATACCAATTCCAGACTACAAATTATGGCTAACACAAAATTTATTAGATTCTTGTGTAAACTTAATTATTAACTCAAAATTAGTGCAAGAAATAGTAAATAAAAACACAGAATTAGTCAAGGCGTATTCTGACTTGGAGTCTGAGACTGTTGCGCGTATTCGTGCTGAGAAACTTGCCGAGCGAGATGCTTTGGCTGCCCAGGTCAGCCACGACATAAAAAACAAGGGTCAAGGAACAAAAAGTTCAATAACTCTAGCAAGAAAACTACTTGAGCAAAATAAGCCCGAATTAGCAGCACAAAAATTAGCAAACGCAGAAAGCGGAATACAAGAAATACTAAACATATCAGAAAAATTCGAAAGCCTAGTACCAAAAACAACAACCACAACAACAAAACTAAACTATGAACCAATCCAGATAACCACCCATCTTGACAACATCATATCAGACTACAATGACACATTCAACCTAAAAGGAATAAAAATAACCAAAGACTACCAATACAACGGAACAATAAACTACGACAAAAAACTAATGGAAAGCGCAATAACAAACATAATAATCAACAGCATAGAAGCAATAGAAAAAAACAAAACAAAAAAAGAATATCAACCAGAAATAACAATAAAAACATACCAAGAAAACAAATTATCAACCACACACTCCTTAAATTAGTTATTTTTATAAATATTTCTGTTTAAAACAGCAAAAACACATTCAATAGCTAAATGCTAAATATAATAATTAATTTATATAATAATATTAAAACATATAAAATATATTAATGTTTTCATTTATCTCGTGGTTATAAGTCTTATATAAAGTCTTATGGAATTTATTGTTGATTTAGAAGAATAAAAAAATGTTAAAATATAAAAATACCAAGTTATTAGAATTAATATATGAAGAGGTATTTCAAGAGGTGTTACTGGTTTATCCTGTTTGGTATAATTTTCGCTAATAATCTCTTTGTTATATCTTTAGCTCAAGAAGAAATTTTTGAAAATACAACTAACAGATTAATGCCTCCCGCGATTCCTCAGATTGAATATTCTGATCTTATTGAAGTAATATTTCTAATTGTTGATACACAAAATAATAATATTAATGATGTGCATGCGGATATTATTATTGAGAGCAAAACTTCTGGTGAAAAGCTAAGAACTTTGCAATATATAAAAGGCAACAGACTATTTTTACAATTGCATAATGGAACCTATAGAATAAGTATTGGATTAAACAACATAACTACACAAGGTTTTGATTATTATTCTGAAAAAACAATTACAATTATTTCTGCTAAACAAGAATATTTTGTTTTTTTTCCAATCGGAAGTATTATAGGATCTGTTAAATATGAAGATGGATCAGTGGCAGTTAATGCAAATGTAAAATTTGAATGTGGGGGCAAGTATGGAGATATTTCAGAGTCGAGTACTGACAGTTATGGAAGTTTTAATAAAGATTATGTCCCAATAGGAAATTGTATTGTTTATGCAAAAAAAGATGGCAAAGTTGACAGTAAACAAATAATAGTTAATCAGGGAGAGATTTCATATGTAGAATTAACTATAAGTAAAAATTACAGTATATTTTATATAATACTTACATTGTTTTTAATTATAGTTGTTGGCATAATTATATTTCTCTTTTTGAAATCATCGAGAAAAAACAGTTATATTAAATTAATCAAAAATCAGAATCAATCAAAAGAAACTGATGCTATAATTACAAATAAAAATAAAGAAGGTTCAATGGGCATTCAAAATGTAAGAAAAACAACTCGGGTAGAGGATATACTAAAAACTCTTAATGAAAAAGAAAGAATGGTTGTTGAATTTCTATTAAAGGAAGACAATGCATATCAAAATAAAATTGTATATTCTACAGGAATAGCCAAGACTTCACTGGTCAGGATAATAGATATTTTAGAAAAGAAAAATATCATCAATGTTGAAATAGTAGGAAACACAAAAAAGATTAAACTAAGCGATTGGTTCTTGGAAAAGTAAAATTATTCCTTTTTTTATTAAAAAAAACAATATTTTTTATTATTTTTATAAAATAATATTTTTGGACCGACATTTTATCCAGATGTTCCAGACAAATATTAAATATAAATTATACTTTTCTATTGATTGTCAATAATAATGTAATTATAAAAATTGCAATTACAAAAATAAAAATAATTGCAAATCAAAGACAAAATAAAAATCAAAAAATAAATAGAAAAAGCAAAAGCAAAATCAAGGGTGAGATAATGAAGAAAATCAAAATAAATAATAAAAATATAAAATATAAAATATTAGTCGGATTTTACGCATTTATTTTATTAGGAGCAATTTTATTGAGTACTATATCACTGACTCCCAGTATGAAAACAGTTGCTGCAGAAAATGAGGTTGACAGCAACAACGAACACATAATTAATAATCCAACAAACAATTCAAATTATACTAATAACGAAAAAGACAGAAATTATTTACTTATAAAAAATGTTTGGATAGAAAAAGATCCTTCAAATAAGAACAATTACACACTTTATTCAGAAATTTTAAATAAAGACGGCAGTCCAGCAAAAAGTAGTGAGGGTGTGAAAGTAATATACAGAGTTACAAAACCAGATTGGACCACAGAGGATATCTTAGTTAACCACAATTATCAAAATAAAGAATACAAAGAAAAATTCTACTGGGGAACAAGTTTTAATCTTTGCGGACACTATAACTATAAAATCACCGCAATAAAAAATAGTTTCTCAACAACAAAAGAAGGAGCCTTTGATATTAAGTGTAGTCATGGAGACAACACCAATAATCTTGAAGCTCGAAATGAACCCTATGAACAAACTATTAATCATATTAATGTATACCTAAATCAGAAATTTACACTTGTAGAAAACCAAACAGCAATTGTTCTTGACTATAAGAATATGAATATAAAACTATATGAAATTCAAGACAGTGTTCTAACAAAAACTAATTCTGAGCCGAGTGTTAAAATTGGAGTTGGATTCCAAAGCGACAAAGATTCTATAACAGGAATAACAACTTCTCCTGGATTGATTCTAATCCTAAAAAAAGGAGAAACAAGAGACTTCTCTGGATTAGAAATCACAGTTCTCGATATAAATGAAAAATCGGCGACATTTATATTAAAAAACAAAATCTACTTAACCGATTATATTGATATAGGCATAGATCCAAGAATAAAAATTGTAAAACAAGGAGAAATGGCAGAATACTCAATTATATTACAAGACAATCATGAAGCTGAAAAATGCGAATATCAGCCAGTTACTACATTTCCTAATAAAAAAATATTAGGAGAGTATCAAATCAACTTGAATGAAGTTAAAGTAATAGACAACTCTTTTGAGTTAGAGCTAGTTGAAATTGACTCAGATTCTGCACTAATAAATTATGTTGTAAAGGGTTTTGGTAAAGCTTGGCCAGGATATACTGGCAAACAAAAAGTAAAACAAGGAGATTCATTTGAAATAAAAAATCCATACGCATTCTACAAAGTAACTTTTAATAAAATAAGTAATACGGAGAATTCAGTATCAACAGCAAATCTCGGAAAAGTTCAAGGATATATTGTTTTAACAGTATATAAAACAAAAATAGTTGAATCAACAAGCGAAATTAAGTGCATAAAAGAAGATAATCAATATACATATAATATAAATATTATAGGTCTCCCATTTGAAAGTATATTTGAAAAAAAAGTTGTACTTAAAGCTGGAGAAAAAAAGATAATAAAATTAAGTATTGACACAAACAAATTCAGCAAGAGCGATTCAATAAAAGAAACTATTAGTGAAATACAAGATATCAATGATGAAATTGACGATGAAATTGTAGCAAGTTGTATATCTTTATTTAAAACTGGCGATGCATATGAAAAGTGTGTTATTGAAAATAGAATAAGCCAGAATTCAAGCAGAGATAAAAAAATTATCAAAAAAAATCAAAATACAGCACCAAGTATCACACCAGATTATTATACTTACAAATTTGCAGTGAAGGTTGTACAAGAATCAGGTTATGGAAAAGATGTTGCTTATGCAACATTAAGTATAATTCCAAAGCAAACTGAAGTAATTAAAGGTTATGCAGTTATTGACGTCTACAAATATATTTATCCTGGCGACATAACAATAGTGAGTAATCCAACAACAATAAAAAACCCGAAGATTACAAGGAACGCTGATCAGAATTTTGATGAGGTAATTTTAGATATGGACTTTGATAATACAGGCACTAATCCAAATGAAATAATTGATAAATCAGGCAAAAACAATAATGGAAAAAATATTAATGCAAACTTTGTTGAAGGAAAAGAGGGAAAGGCGCTTAATTTTGAAGCAGATGTAAATACACAATACAACAACGGCCAAGGTAAATCTGTTTTAATTGCCGATAGTGATACCTTCAATTTAAAGACATTCAGTATTGAAGCTTCAATAAAACCCGCCAATAACTTAAAAAATTGGCCTCGTGGTTATCAAACAATTATTAGCAAAGAACACCAATATATTTTAAGGTTTGCAAAAGATTATAATACAGGACAGCATTACCTTCAAGGTGTTTTATTTAATGAGGAAGGAATAAAAGGAATAAATTATCCTATTGAAGAAAACACATTTGAAGCTGGAAAATGGTATGACATTAAGTTTAGTTACGATGGTAATTATTTAAGGTTATACATAAATGGAGCTCAAGTACAAGAGGTTTATTCTCCAATAAGCAAATACAAACCAGTATATTCAAACGCGTATGTAATAATTGGTAACCACAATGTTGGAATCAACTATGATGTGCCTTCACAAACTTACCAGTTTATTGGAGCAATAGATAATATAAAAATAAGAGGAATAAAGACAGGCAATTATACTGAGCCAACAGAACCCCCTACAATAATTGAACCATTTGAAAAGATATATCTTGGAAGATATACATTAAAGCTTGGAGAAACAACAAATATACCAAGCCAAAATTCAAATGTTCTAAAAAATCCAACTGTATTTAAATTAACCCTTGAAAAGATTTATAAGAACAATATTGGATTATTCGGAATATCCTTATCAAATACGGGAAGTGAATATGGGTTCAAATTATATGAAGGGGAAAGCTATAATGTTCCGGACAGTGATTATATTATTGTTTTAAAAGACATTGCTCCAGATCAAAACGGCGAAACATTAATAGAAACAACAGAGTTACCTAAGGAAATTATTACAATAAGATTTGATAAAGGATGGAACCTGATTAGTAGCTCTGGCAGTAACATATATAAATTTATTAGTAGCAGTTGCGACAATAATGATCTTAAAGGATTTATATATTTAAAAAATGAGAAGAAATTTGTTACATTGGTTGAAGCTGAGAAAATTCTCGGCAATAGGTTTAGCGAATACCTTATTAATAATGCATTCTGGGTCTACAGCTTTAAAGAATGCTCAATTAAAATTGAAGTGGAAAAATATAGCAAATATTCTGATTTAAATCTTGAAAGTGGATGGAATCTTATTCCAGTAAGTCAAGATATGATTCGAAAAACGCTTAATACAATTACGAGCAATTGTGACATTGAAAGAGCTTATCTTTTTAATACAGAAAACCAGAAGTGGGAGCGGATTAATAATGATTATATTTTTAGTAAAGAAACAGATTTATATAAGGGAATAGCAATCAAGTCAAAAAACTATTGTGAGCTTAGCGGAATAATAATATATAATCCTCCAAACTTTCCAGAATAAAAAATTTTGATATGAGTGTAATATATGAGTACTAATAAATAATGAGTAAATGAGTAAAAAAAACATTTATGGATTAAAAATAAGTAAGAGGTGTGTAGATGAAAAAAGTATTTAATATATTATTAATAATACTATTAACAATAAATGCAATTGGCTGCTCAACTAAAATTATAGAAAATACTAATAATATTGCAGATATTCAAACGTCTGAAAAAATTCATAACACAGAAAAAATAAATAGCACAACAGAGGCAAATAATATCTTTAATAACGAAAATAATATTCAACCCCCCTCATTGCCAGAATAGCTATGTAAAATTCAAGACTTCTAAGTCAAATCACTCCTTTGTATGGCTGTTCTGGTGAGGGACCCCTATTAAAAAATCGATGTTTTAATTGACAATTTTATTTTTATTTTTTTATTTTTGATTTTTTTGTAATGTCTCCTTAATCTTTTTCTCATCAATATCAAAATATTTCTTAAAAAAATTACAAACATTATTTATATCTCTATCCAATAATTCCTTTGCATTTCCCGATTCTGTTGTCGTGCACTGAGAAAAATCTATAAATATTGGCTCCTCTTCATAGTTTAATATATTATATTCTGATAAATCCCCATGAATAAGTCCTGCTTTGTAAAGTTTTTTTATATTTTGAATAGTTTTTGCAAAGAACTTTTTTGGATTTTTTGGCAATTGGCTTTTTAACATTGGAGCAGGGTCGTGCTTTCCAATAAATTCCATAAGTAGGATGTTATTTCTTACTGCAATTGGTGTCGGGACTTTAATAACTTCTCTGGCTTTCATTAAATTTCTGTATTCCCTCTGTGTCCAAGCAAAAACAATCTCTCTTTTTGAGCGCTTAATGTTAGAATAACGCATATCTGCAGATATATAGTTGTACATTTTATTAAAATTACAATTCTCAAGACGATATATTTTAGCAACAATTATCTTTTTTTCTTTTGTTATTGCTGTAAAAACATTAGCTTCTTTTCCAATAGCCAATGGTGTTTTTAAGTCGTCAAAATAACCCTGACCAGACATCTTGAACAGAGTCTGCAAGCTAAACTCAGAGAATACATTTCCATAGACTTTCCACTCCTCTTTAGATTTCATTAGATATCAATAATAACAAACTATATAAAAAGATTTAGAAATCTCACTTAAACCATTCCTTCTCTGTCTTTTCAGCATCATAGATTGTCTTTTCAGCTTTCTGGATTAATTTCCTGATTAGTAACTCGACTGTTGATTCTTTTTCTTCTTGGTCAAGTATTAATTTACTTTTAGTCTCTAATTTCCCTAATTCTTCTTTTAGAAGTTTAAACTCTGATTTCCATTTGGCAATTGTATCTCCAACATCGATGTCTATGCTCATTCTTTGGTTCACTTCTGTTAGCCTGTTTAGAATACTGAGGCAGAGATTTTTCAGATCCTTTAGGTTATCTAGGATATGAAGAAGATCAACATATTCTTCTGAGATATCTTTTGTGAGAACATCCAGATATTCTTTTTCTTTTGACAGATATTCTTCAAATTTCTTTAGTTTTTTTGCAGCTCTTCGCTCAGGTGAATCAAACATTTTAATTGTTGTTTGAATAATATTTTTATATTTTTTGTTATTTTGTGAAAATATATAAAAAAATATAATAAATATTTTTCTGAAATAAATTTTTTATAAAAATTAAAAATATGAAAAAAGAAGAAAAAAATGAAATTTTATACGTCATCTGCAGTCAATATAGTGATTCTTGGCGTACTCTTGACATTTGAATCCATTGCTACTAGATAGCTTATATTTGATCTTTCTGCAACAGCCAAGAGTTCCTTATCAATTACTCCATCTAAAATAACAGCTAATACTCCTTTTGTTAGCGATTTTAAAGTGCTTTGAAGCTCTGTTACTGGAACCTTTCCCAAAATATTTATTTGCTCATCAATAAGATAAGCTCCTCTTGTTCCAATAAGGTCTTCTAGCATTGAGCCGAATTTTTCAAGCTCTTTGCTTGTTATTTCAATCTTTTTCTGTTGCTGAACAAGTTCTGGTCTCTGTTGCATTCTTTGAGGTTGTTGTTGAGGTTGTTGTCTTCTCTCATTTGCTCTCATGTCTCTCTGTTGCTGAGGCTGAGATTTTTTTGAGTCAAAAGTTGATTTTTCCACTTGTTTATCTACTTTAATTTCTACTCTTTGAATGTCTTCTGCTTTATGTTCTCCACCAATCTCTTTTACACCAAGTTCTAACTTTATTTGCTCAGCAGCTATTCTACTTCTTAGAGCCTTATGAATTTCTTTTTTTGTTAGTTCTTCAACTTCTTTGCCGTCTGGAGCCTTTGTAACATAATCTACTTCTGCAACAGTCAAAAGCTCTGTCAGAATTAGATCTCCACCACGGTCTCCGTCAACAAAAGCAGTTACTGTTTTTTTCTGAGCTAAATCAATTATTGTCTGAGGAATATTTGTTCCATTTATTGCAATACAATTCTTGAAGCCGTTCTTTAGCAAGTTAAGAACATCTGCTCTTCCTTCAACAACAATCACTTCATCTCCTTCATCTATCGTTGGACCTGCAGCTAGTCTTTCTCTGCCATACTCGGTTATTTCCATAATTCTTACAGAACTAGAAACTTCATCTGCAATCTCTTGACTGTCTGGCAAGACAGAATCTGTAAGTGTTTTAAGCAATTCTTTTGCCCTTTCAATAACAAACTGTCTCTTACTTATTCTTACATCTTCTATTCTCTCAACTTTAAGCTTTGCATTACATGGCCCTATTCTTTGGATTATTTCAAGAGCTGCACCAACAATTGCAGTTTCTGCTTTGTCTAAAGAGCTTGGAATAATAATATACCCGTTTGTCTTTCCGCCTTTTGTGTCAAGGTTTACTTCTATTCTCCCTATTTTTCCTGATCTCTGGAGTTCTCTTAATTCAAGATCCTCCCCTAATAAACCCTCTGTTTGGCCGAAGATTGCACCAATAACATCTGGTTTATCAACAACTCCATCGACTGAAATTTGGGAGTGAACTATATATTTTGCACTGACAGGACTTATTTTTCCCATTGTAATCCCCTCTTATTAACAGGTTATTTTTTTCTAAAAGTCATTATATCAGAAAGAGTACTAATTTTTTTGTTTCAATCTCGTTTATTTCAGCATGCTCTCTCGTGGGCATAACACAATATACTGTGTTATCTGAATGTGACTTTGATTGAATATGATTTTAAATACCTCTCTGATAAAAAGAACAAGCACTTCTGTTTATGTTTTTTAAACATAATTATATGTAATAAATAATGAAATGTGATTGTTCTTTTATTGATAATGACGCGTTGTAACTTTATTTGAACATTATGTGTTTTGTCGCCCGTAACACTAACTCTCAAGAGTCATTGCCTGAACTGAGTTCAGTGCTCTGTTGAGGACTCTCATGACGGGCTGAATTATACGATTGTGTCTCCAAGTCACAGCTCGACATTTGTCTAGCTCCATAGAGGACCCGTATCGTATATAAATATGGGAAATTAAGATATATTTATAAAAGTTACGGCCGATATTTGTTTTATTACTTTTTAGTTGTTAAAGAAATTGAAAACTATAAAAAAGATAAAAGCATAAATAAAGATGTCATACAGAAATCGTATTTAAACTAAAGCATTATAAGTACATCCATGATATATTAAATGAACCCAAATAGAACTGAAAAATAGCTTAAAGTTCCAAGCTACTCTATTGAAGCAGCTGGGACAATATTGTAAAAAGAAAAAAGCTCATATAAAAATATTTGGGTTTTTAAGCCTATTTTTTGCGCGCTCATGGCGCCTTCGGCGCTACCCCGACGAAACGGGCAGAAGCATCAAGACTACAGTCGCAAAGGCCGACAGAAGTTTGAGAGACGTAGAGGAAAAGGCCCTGTGGTTGCCTAAAACCAGTTCTGTCAAACATGTGGTGACAGCCTACATACTCTCCTAAGGATTTCTCCCTATCGAAATATTTCTCAATATATTCAAGAGTTCCAGCTCTTGCAATAACTAATGGATTATTCATGAAACCTTTCTTATCATAACATCCTGACTTTGTTCTTATAGCTTTTTCTACTGGCATCCACACTGCGTATCTTCCGAAAGGATCAGGAATATTTCCTTTTACGACATCATCAACTGTGTAAAGATTAATGCTCTCACCTGATGGCAAAGATCCTCTAAGCAAATTATTAAATTCGTCATCTGTGAACTTAGCAGTCTTTTGAGAAGTAAATCCCTTTCTCTTTCTATAAGCTTGTTTAATTCTATCAGGAGTTAGAATTCCTCCGCCGTGCACAATTACAACTATGCCATTTCCTCTGCGAACAAGAATTCCTTTCTTGTCAATTCCAACATTCTCTTCAGAAAGGCCTGTGAAAAAAAATTTTTTCCACAAATAACTTGTTTTATCTGCGTGTGCTTTTCCAGCAATTAGATAAGGAAGTGTTGCGATGATTCCATCAGAGCCCATTTTATCATAAGCTTCTTGCATAGCAACAGCTAAACCAACACGCCCACCCCTCTCGTCTCTTTCGTCGCTATAGAATTCCTGTCCATAATTAATTAATGCCTCAATAGCCTCAATACTCCTTGTTCTTTGTTGCACAGGTTGAGGAGTTGGTGTAGGATCAACGACAGGTCTTTGAGGTGTATTTTGTCCTAGAACCCAGTCCATGTGTTTAATTAAGTTACTAAGGACGCCTATCAATTCTTTTCTTAATTCTTTAGGATCAGGTTGTTTAGTTGGCATTAGAATCTCCTCCGTCGAGTACTTTTATTTTTACCTCGACTAACATTTTCGGTTTCAGTTTTTCTCTTAGGAATGCAGGGATTATGATTATGTTTTGTGCACCTTTCTTTGCTGATTTGTTTGGTTAATGTGAATTCATTCCTTATGTTGTCACCATATGTTTTGTATATTTTTAGCATACAATCAGTATGTATTTACTATTAGATAGTACAACTACTATTTAAATGTTTCAATTTATTCATCAGTAATCAGTAGTTTCAATTAGTTTGATTTAATTGAGAGTCCACAATTTACTCAGAAAACACAAGTAGTTTATAAGGCTTAGAGATCGTATATAACTAAAGTTTAGTCTTCAATAATGGGGAATTTCTCAATAATAATAAACTCTTTATCAGTTGTTTTTTCTGAATATTTTTCTCAGCTCCCTCATCTTCATCATCTTCAAATTCATCATCAAAATCTTGAATCGCGATTTTTCCTTTTTGTAGCATCAGTATCTTTGGTTTCTTTCATTTACCCACCAACTTGTTTTTTGTTATGAATTTTAGAGTATTTATAAAGTATTTATAAATTTGTTGAAATTGTGCATTATTGATTTAGTTATTGCATTAGTTATTGTATTATAAAATTTTAAACTTCATTTCACCTTGTTAAGGCCAATAGTATTCCAAAAATAATAAGCAATATCGGAAATACACAATAAATAAAATAAGATAATTAAAAATAATATAATAATTAATAACATAACATAAAAATACAAGACAAAAAACACAATCAAAAAATTAATTATTTTTATCCTGACACAACCAAACAAAATGAGCTATTGGTTCTTTTTCTTTTATAATATAAATGCTTTGATGATATAAAATAAATAGGCAAATTAATAATAAAACAAAGTAATTGTTATCTAAGGCTTCCACCTAATCATCGTCCTAGGAAATGCAATTGAATCCTTAATGCTATCAAGACCGCAAATCCAAGATACTACTCTTTCTACACCACAACCAAACCCTCCGTGAGGAACAGAGCCATATTTTCTTGTGTCGAGATAAAAGTTGTACTCTTCAATCTTTTCTCCTGATTCCTTAAGTCGCTGTTTGATAAGTTCAATGTCACTCTCACGCTCACTTCCTCCGATTATTTCACCATAATGCTCAGGAGCAATAAAATCAACGCCACACACAACCTCATGTCCTTTTTTACTATGTTCCGACTCTTTCATATAAAATGCTTTAACTGCTTTCGGGTAATGAGTTACACATATAGGGGTGTCAAATAGTTCGCTGAGTTTATCCTCCTCATCTGTACGAAGATCTTTACCCCAGTCAACACGCATCTTAAATTTTTCTTTCAATAAATCGAGTGCTTCATCATATGTTATTCTTGGAAATCTCTTATGCAGAGTTGGTTCTAATTTTTTTGGATCTCTATCAAGAATCTTAAGTTCTTGCTGATGCTCTTCAATCACTCTCTTAACAATGTGCTTCAACATCTTCTCACCATAATCAATAATCTCTTCGAAACTCGCCCAGGCAACTTCCATCTCCGCATGCCAATACTCTGTCAGGTGGCGAGATGTTTTTGATTTTTCTGCTCTAAAACTGGGAGCAACAGTATAAATTTTTTCGAGTGCAAAGATGGCGGGCTCAGCATATAGCTGCCACGTCTGAGCAAGAAAAACTCCTTTTTGCTTAAAATAGTCAACACTAAAAAGTGTGCTACCTCCTTCGCACTGAACAGATTGCAGTATTGGACTTTGGTATTCAAAGAATCCTTCTCTTCTGAAAAATTCATGAATTGCACCAATCAATGTACTCCTTATTTTAAGGATTGAAATCATCTTTCTGCTCCTAAGCCATAAATGACGATTATCGGCAAGAAATTCAATACTCTGATCCTTAGTTATAGGAAATGTATCACTCCACCCAATAACTTTAAAATCTTTAACTTTTATTTCAAAACCAGTCGGAGCTCTCTTATCCTCATGAACTTCCCCCATTACTTCCATAGAAGTCTCTATTTGAATTTTATCAGCAACTTTAAATTTTTCTTCTCCAACAATTTCTTTTTCAATAACACACTGAATAATATCTGAGCTATCACGCAAAACAACAAATTTTATATTACTCGATCCTCGTTCTCTATACACCCACCCGCGTATCTTTACGGCACCGTGTCCTTTTTTTTCAGCATCTTTAATTGATACAAATTCAGTCATATTATCACCTTATTCTTTAATTATATTATTTATTTATATATATTCTTTAATTATATTATTTATATAATTAATTGTCTGTCACAATAATTTTTTGATTCCCAAATTATAAATTGTTGATTAAAATTATTATACGTAAAGTATTATTATGTCTGAAGTTATCGTTTTTATAAAAAGTTTAATAAATTCAATAACACAAATAATATTATTGTGAATAATAAATTAGAATCAATAATTAATCGAAGTATAAACTACAAAGAACTCTTGCAAATAATCCAAATTTTTGTAAAATGCAAACACAAGAAAAAGAAATTATGAGTAGTTTATAAATCTTGCTTTTTTAGAGGGTAAATAAATCTCTCGAGAAATAATTAATTCACGATCTTTATTATATAACATATCATATAATTTTTCAAAAACTTCTCTTTTTGAAATTAATTGTTTTGTCTTATAGTCAATGTCATTACTTCCATAAACAAGCACATTTCCTTTTCTGTATTCACTAACAATACCTGTTAATTTTTGAATCTCAACACTCAAGAATTTTAAAAAATCTGGATTGTATGTAAAAATTATCTCTTCTATCTTCCTGTCTTTTAGAGATATTCTTGCATTCGAATCAAAAAAACCTCTAATAAAATGACTCATATTCTCAGCTTTAATTATATGTAAAGGAAACGCTCTCTCACCTTTATCATAATCAAGACTAAAATAATTAAGTTTTCTTCTTAAATTAGGAACATTATCCATCTGGATTGTAAAAGAATTTTTATTTCTAGGAGTAAAAATTTTATAAGTTATTCCAAGTTTTTTGTTCACTAATTCAATCAGATCTCTTTGTCTTGATCGTATAACAATTCCCAAAAATCCTCTAGGAAGACAACTATTAAAAAGAATACCTAAAACATATGAAGTTTCAATATTAATTTCACTAAAAAAATCCTGATTTACTTTATCTTCCAACGACATAATAGTTTAGATTTTTTACTATTTTATATATCTTTATATATTCATCAAAAAATACCCACAATAACAATTTATATAATAATAACATAACTTAAATTTATTCACTAATACATTATATTCTTTACTCTAAAATTTTACTTTGAGAATTTTTAAACTTTTTATTGCGTGATAGGTTGATTCTAGGCTTGGTACAGCATTTATCTGTCTTCCGAAACCGCCAATCTTGCTTTGGCACATCATTATGAATTCTTTACATTTTTTAATATTGTCTGGTTGTTGTCCTAACAATTTTAAAGATTTTATCGAATAATATGTATTTTCTAAAAAAGATGTTGTTCCTGAATAAAATCCAAACCCCCAGTCTCTATTTTGACAATTTTTAATATATTCTATATACTTTTGTTCATCGAATCTCGTTTTTGTTTTTTTTAAAAGATAAAGCTTTTTGTAAATTTGGTCAACATATCTTGGTATGTCTCTAAATATTTTACTCTTGTTTTTATTTATTATAATCCTTTTTTTATAATTTCAGCTATCTGCATTGCATAATGTGTGTCGTCCAATTTTTTTGTATCTCTCAAACTTTTTTGAAAAATTATTCTGAATGCAGGAATTCTTGTATCAATACCAATATTAAAATATTTTTTTAGCCAAATAATTCTGTACAGTTTTTCTGTATTATTAATACTTTTTGTGTTCATATGTTTTATATATTCTAAAGTTTTATTATTTTCATATTTATAATCTATTTCTTGCAATATTTTTAGCGCGTAGTATGTATCTTCGATTGTTTTTTCTGTTGTTCTCGCAAAACTAAATCCTCCTTTCTTATTTTCAAACTCAAAAACAAAACTTACAATTTCTTCAAAATTAATTGTTGTGTTCATCTTTATACTTATTCATCTTTATAATATTTCTATACTTGTTTTTATAATTTGATTATAGATTTCTGAGTAGCTTGTGTTTGTCTCTATTATTTTGTTTTTTCCTTCGACCATCTTGTTTTTGTTTACTAATTCATATGCTTGTTCTATGCCTTTTTTTATTTTTAATAGAGTATAATAAATTTCTTCAAATTCTTCATAAACATTTTTTAGATATTCTATACGGTAAACCACCATTTCAAGCAAGCCTCTGGCTTTAACTATTAATCCGAAAAAGATTAATTGAAAGAATTTGAAATGCCTGGTATTAGGGTCCAGTAACGAAGATTAAGGTGCTCGCAGATATTAACAAGTATTCCCAGTAAGTCATACAAGCTGTTACTCTGCATTAATATTTTCAATAAGTATTCTTTGTTTTGTTTAGTAATCCTCATTTTTTTTTACTAAACCTTTAATCCTCATTGTAGATTCAAACAATTGTTTAACAATAGAGTCTATCTCTTCCTTTTTTTGTTGTGAGGTGATTTTTCCAGAAGATTTTTCAAACGTTTGAGAGCGCAGATCCTCTATTGTTTCCCAGATAAAGTTGCATTTCACATTAATGACGTGAGAGAGTGAGAACTCTTGATGCTCTAAATCAAAATCTTTCTTGGTTTTTTTTAATAATGCTCGTATATTTTTTATTTCATTTTTTATTGCAAGTGTTTGTTCTTGTGTTAAGTCATTGTGTATTTTTTCGTAAGTCTTTTTTTTTCCTGAGATGACATCTTCTATGTAGATTATTAGGCTTTCAATATACTCCATGCTTGACTTGAGTTTGTTAAGTTGTTGTTCTTCTAATTTGTCTAATTTTTCAATGTTTTTTTTCATCTTATTTTTATCAATAATAAAATTTTTATTATTAATAATTTTATTAATAATTGTCAATACTGATTAAGCGATTAACAGTATGTACTTATACGTTTTAATTATTATTTAATTATTATTTAAGTATTATTTAGAAGAAGCTATCAACCAAATTATTTGCGGTGGTTTTCACATAAAGTGATGGCAAGCTTCATTGCCATACTATACTTTAATACTTTTTAGTTTGATATTGTTGTGCATTAGTATACTTATATCTTGTATTTATTTTTTTCGAATTCACAATTGATTTTTTCGTTAATTTTTTATTATTAATAAGTGAGTATGAATATGTTTGTCTTGTTCTCTCAAATAGGCGTATAATAAAAATCTATATAAACAATTAAAAATTCTTTTTAAATATAATAAAATTAATTAATATAAATTAAAAAATTAATATAAATCAAGAAAAATGTGCGTTTAGTGGAAATGTGTGGTGATTAAATGCTAAAAACCCATTACGTCAAGGATTTGTCTGAAGAATTAGATGGTAAAGAAGTTAAACTTGCAGGATGGGTACATGAAATACGAATAATAAGTAAAATAATATTTGTTCTTTTGCGAGACAGCACAGGTATAGCACAACTGATCGCATTAAAAAATGAAACAGATGAAAATTTATTCAAGAGAATTTCACAACTGTCAATAGAAAGCGCTATCTTTGTTGAAGGAACAGTAACTGAGAGTTCACAGTCAAAAAAAAGATATGAAGTAAAAATTAAAGATTTATGTGTTTTGTCAAAAGCAGAAACACCACCAATAACTGTTCAAGAAAAAGGAATAACAATAGCCTTAGACAAACGACTCGATAACAGAACAATTGATCTAAGAAAGCCAAAAAACAATGCGATTTTTCATATACAATCAGCAATCATAGAAGGAATGACGCACATACTAAATAAAAAAGGATTTCTTCAAGTATTCACTCCTGCAATAATGGGCTCAACTTCCGAGGGCGGGGCAGAAGTGTTCAAATTTAAATATTTTGATAAAGACGCCTTTTTAAGACAAGACCCACAACTTCACCGTCAGCTTACAATTTTGGGAGGAATAGAAAAATTGTATGACCTAGGTCCTAGCTGGAGAGCAGAAATGTCACATACAACAAGGCATCTTTGCGAGCACAGAACACTGGCTGTAGAAATGGCTTTTATTAAAGATGAAACAGACACCATAAAACTCGAAGAAGACTTAATAATTGGTGCATTAAAAAACGTCAATGACAAATGCGAAACAGAATTGAAAACACTCGGAGTTAAAATTAAGATTCCGGAAAGCCCTTTCCCTGAGTTAAGGTTCCCAAAGATATATGACATTGTTGAACAAGAAGGGGGAAAACTGTCATATGGCTCTGATCTTGATGCTGATACAATGAAGATAATCTGGGAATATGTACATAAGAAATTTCATTCAGATTTTTATTTTTTTAACAGATTCCCAAGTGCAGTAAAGCCGTTTTATGTTATGAAAGTGGATGACGAGCCAGAATGGGCTAGAAGTGTAGATCTTAATTTTAGAGGATTAGAATTAAGTTCAGGAGGTCAAAGAGAGCACAGATATGAAAAAATTGTGGAGCAAGCAAAAGAAAAAGGAATGAGCCTGAAAAATATTGCCTGGTTCACTGAACCTTTCAGATATGGTTCACCGCCACACGGAGGTTTCGCTATTGGAATTGAAAGAATTACGAAAGAGCTTTTAAAACTTGAAAATATCAGGGAAGCAGTATTGTTTCCTCGCGCACCTGAAAGATTAGAGCCATAATATTAGATATATAAAAAAAATATAAAGAACAAAAATTTTAAAGTTATTAATAAATTTCTTTTTTTGTTTTAAATTTTTTTATTTATTTTTTGACTTTTTTCTTTTCTGTTTTTGTCTTTGTCATTTTTGACTTTGAACTACCACAGCACCCCATCTTCATTACCTCCACAATTTTTATTTAGTTTCATAAATTTATAATTATTTTATAATAACACCTTTAAAAATTTATTCTTTTTTGTAAAACTGAAATTTTTATGAATATTTTTTAATAAATTTACTCTATATCTATACTATTAATAAATACACATAATATAATAAAGAATTTATTATTGTTAATGGTATTCCTATTTTTGCAAACTCCCAAAAAGTTATATTCTTTTTTTCTTTTTTTTCTGCATTTTGTATTATTATTATATTGCTTGCAGCTCCGAGAATCAACACGTTTCCTGCTATTGTGCTACCTACAGCAAGGGCTATTAGTTCTTTTGTTCCAACCCCTGCATGCTGAAGCATTGGCAAGTATAATGCTACAAGTGGAACATTAGAAATTAATTGGCTTAATAAAATACTAACACTCATTATCATATTAATTGATGTAATATCTGCAGAATATTTATTAATTATTAATTGAAATAATCCAGTATTCCAAACACTCTCCATTAATATGAACATAGAAATAAAAAAAATTATTGTGTGCCAATCAATAGTTTTTAATATTTTAAAACGTTTCGAGCTGAATAATATAATAGGTAAACAAGAAATTAATGCTATATATGTTAATCTTAAATCAAAATCAATTCTGAGGAGTACTATACTTGTTTTTAATATTATGAGAAAGATTAAAATAATTAATGAAATAATTACTAGTTTGCTTAATTTTTCATCTTTAAGTGGTTCTTTTATATGAATTATTTCCCTATTTGCTAAGTCTTTTTTATAAAACAATTTAAGAATAATATAAACTACAGTAAGATTAACTATTGTTGGAAAAAATAAATATTTGAAAAAAACAATGAAGGAATTTGTTATATTCCCATTTATTGCTATTAATAAATTTTGGGGATTACCTATTGGGCTCATAACACTCCCTATTGTAATTGAAAAAGCAAGTGCTAATAACAATATCTTCGCATTAATATTATGCTGTCTTGCCAATAATAAAACAACAGGCGTACCAATAATAGCTATTGTATCATTCATCAAAAATGCTGCACCTATTCCAGAACCAAACACTAAAAAAACCATTAACAAGTTAATATTTTCTGCGTTTCTAAAAAGCCTGTATGATAAATGATTAAGCAAACCTGATTTCTCCATAGCTCTTCCTATAATGAACATTCCAAATAAAAAAAGAATCACATCAAAATTAACTGAAAGAACAGCTTCTGAAATTGAGATTTGTGAAGTAACTAGAACTAAAATTGAGCCTCCCAACATTACCTGCCAAATCTGTAACTTAAAATTTCCAATCTGACGAATTGCAATTAATAAAAAAACCAAAGCCAACACAATAATGGGAAATATCATGCCCGTTAGAGTTAATAATTATAATTATAAACTTATCGTTATGAATAGTATTTATTATTATGTGGTGTTTATTATTATGAATGGTCTATTTTCTATCAAATTTTTAGCATTCATACATATTTAAACAATTATTAATTATAAATATTATACAATGTATAAAGATTATATAATGATAATATGTGTATGATACATATTTTAAGCAATATGTAATAAGTTAATCAAATATTTTTCTTGATAAATCTGGCGATTGTATTATAGATATTGCACTGAACAATTTTATTGATTTTGTTATTTATGCACATTTCTGAAATAAAATAATATTCAAAATTATTTTTCTTAAAGAATCTTTCAACAACATTTCTATCAATAAATGAATGATAGCCAGTATTTATACCTAAAATTGGAATATCTCTTCTTTTCAAAATAATATCATTACATACATTATCCCAAAAAGAGTTTAAGTCTAAATAACCTGGATTGTTAGTATATCTGTTACCAATATAAATTTTTTTAATCCCAAATAAATTTATCATTTTTTTTATTCCTTTACCAATCGTATTTAATGTTATTCTAGTAGATTTGGTGAAACTATTTATACCAAGATAAGGATCAAAAAATATTGCAAATTTTATATTATTATCTTGATTTAAGTATTTTGAAATAACATAAGAACCATAACACAAACCACATAATCCTATTTTTTCTCTTGGAATTTCAAATTTTTCTAAACTGTTCACTGCCTTTTCTATATCATAGACATCATTTTCTAAGTCCGAAATTGTGTTCTGCTGGTGACTTTTATAAACAAAATGTGCAATATTCATATCAAGACCCCTTCTTTCGAAAAAATTCTTTACTCTTAACATTTTTCTAGAAAATCTTCCCATTGTTCCCATACCAGGTACGAAAAGAATAGTAATTTTATCTACAGGTATCCTATCTTTATATTTGGGGTTATATGCAATTTCAAGTTTAAGATCCTCATCTATTGTTTTAATCATTTTCTTTAGTAATCACTAATTATATTTAAAGATTAACATATATTTATTTAAAGATTAAACAAAATTCTTATTTAATTTTTAGAGATGACAAAAAATTTGGAGAAATTTGGAAAATTGTTTTGCGCCAATTTATTCAAAAAGTCATGCGTAAAACTTTTTCGCACAAGAAAGCGCATAAAGGCTTATAACTTGCAGATTCTAAGGTTTCAAGCAAGTAATCACTTGACAGTGGTTACATACCGAACAATTTATATTTTGCGCATTCATAATGACGTACAAATTAAAAATTTGTGAGGTATTTAAAGACCCGTGCGAGTGCTCTGGACCAGAATCTGGACTATTTAAAGTAGCAGGTGAATTTTTTTGTACATTTTTTGGTATAAAGTTTTGTACATTTTTTTTACCTGTATATTTATAAAGTGATGTTGTACTGGTTCTTTGTTCAATTTAAAGTCTGGCATTACTTTTTGCATACCTTTTTGTGTATGCATTTGCATGTTTTTCTTTCTGATTAGTCTATATATTTTTTAATAATATTTATTATTTATACAAATTTTTTTATAAATAACTTTAAAAACATCTTCTGATTTCTTTATTTTATGGAGGAAAATGAGCAAGAAAACAACGAGGATATGGTAGAGGAAGACGGAATATTTAGTTATGATCTTAAGATCCCGAAAGATAGAATTGCTGTGCTAATAGGTAAGAATGGCGAGATTAAAAAAGAATTAGAGTCAATTACAAAAGTAAAAATTGAAGTGGATTCAAAAGAAGGGGATGTTAATATTTCTGGGACAGATCCAATAAGATTATACACTATTAGAGACTTGGTGAGGGCTATTGGAAGAGGTTTTAATCCAGATATTGCTAAACTTTTATTGAAACAAGATTATTCTCTTGAAATTATATCATTAAATGATTATTCTAAAGAAAAAAATCATCAGCAAAGACTTAAAGGTAGAGTTATTGGTCAAGATGGCAAATCAAGAAAAACTATTGAAGATTTAACAAATTGTAATATTAATGTTTATGGAAAGACAATTGCCATTATTGGAAGAGTTGAAAATATTGATAATTGTCGTAGAGCTATTAATCAGTTATTGATGGGGAGTATGCATGCAAATGTTTTCAAATGGTTAGAAAAACAGAAGAGATTGCATAAAGATGAGAGGTATGAAAATATTTAATGGACATATTTAATTAAATAAGAGTTTTCAAAAAATTTTTAAAAGTGTGTTTTTTCTTCTTTTTAATAATGATATGCATTATAGCACTTATTGTTTTTGGAATTCTCGGATTATTCAGTGCTACATATAGAAAGATTGCTAAGGAAGCATTGGATTGTGTTTTCAGAAGAATAACTTTTAGGAAATGCACAACAGGTCTTGATAAAAGATTAAAGAGTGCTATTACTGGAAAAATAATGACTAAGAGTCTAAGGACAGCTAGGTTTGTCTACAAATATTTTGAAGTATTTTCATGGTTCTTTTTGATATTAATGATTGTAAGCATGTTCGGTATAGGATATGGAATTTACAACTATGTATTGTTTGGAAATTGCAACGGACCACAAAGCAATAGTTTTTGTGTAATTAATAAAATTGCAGATACTATTCATTCAAATAATGAAATTTGCACTTCTGATGGAAATATTAAGCAAACAAAGCTAACAGTGCCAGATATCTCAAATATTACGAAAGCCTTTATTGGCAACAAAGATGCAGATATAACTATAATTGAATTTGGTTGTTATAGTTGCCATTATACAAGACAAGCTCAAACCATAGTTGAAGAAGTTATTAATGAATATAAATACAAAATCAGATTTATATTCTTACATTTCCCTATTGAAAGCCATCGATATTCAACAGAGGCGTCACAGGCAAGTATATGTGCAGAACAACAAGGAAAATTTTGGGAATACCATGAAGAATTGTTTAAACGTGATTTAAGTCCAGAAGCATTTACAAACATTGCAAAGGAATTAAACCTAGACATGAATGAGTTCAACAAATGTATGATTGATTCAAGTAATAATCAGCTTTCAACTGAAGTAGCTCTGGGAAAATCCTCGGGTGTGTATGCAACACCAACATTCTTTGTGAATCAAAAAAGCCTTGTAGGGTTGCAGACAAAATCTCAACTTACAAAATTGATTGAGGAAGAGTTAAAATAATTAAAAAGATAAACTTTATAAAAATAAGAAAAATTTATAAAATACAAAAAACAGAAATAAAACATGTTATTTGAATTATTAATTCAAAACAAACGGAAATAATCAGTGCTATAATACTATTTCCATTTGTAATTGTTTTTTTATATTGAGAGGTTTCAATAATGGGAATAGTAGGAATATCGTCCATAATTCTTTCTTTTATTATAGCTGCTTTTCTATTATTAGGATCACTAATTTCAAATGAAATGAACTATAAATATATGGGTTTTTACTTGATAATACTTATTTCTCTTACACTTACGTTATTTTTTGGAAGTTTTTTGAGAATATCAGTTCTAACTGGAAGCATTATTTTTATTATTTGTATGGCAATATTCTTTAAGTTAATATGCGAGGATAGATTGAAGAAAACCATTATATTGTCAATTGTGGCGGTAATTGCTTTTCTAATCGTAACGACAACAATTAAGTTAATTGAGATAAAAACACATTTCATTTAATTCTTAGCCATTTTAATACTTTTTTATTATACTTTTTCACAATCTTTATTAATCAGTATTAAATAGTATGTAGTATGGATATCAATAAAATCAGACAAGATTTTCCTTTATTACAGAATAAGATTAATGGCAAGCCAATTATTTATTTTGATAATGCTTGTATGTCTTTAAAACCGATTCAAGTAATTGATAAGATTAACTATTATTATAAAGAACTTTCTAGTTGTGGTGAACGTGCCCATCATAAGCTTGGAAAAATGGTTGATGATGAGGTCGAAAAGTCAAGAAATAATATTAGAAGATTAATAAATGCAAAGGACGAAAAAGAAATAGTTTTTACAAAAAATACAACAGAGTCAATTAATCTTGTTTCAAACAGTTTTGGATTAAAGCAAGGTGATGTAGTTATTATTAGTGATAAAGAACATAATAGCAATTTATTACCTTGGTTAGAATTAAAAAGAAAGCAAAAAATAATTCTTAAAATAGTTGGCACAAAGACCGACAACACTCTTGATATGGAAGATTTTAAAACAAAAGTAAAAGGAGCAAAGCTTGTGTCAATGGTTCACACAAGTAATATAGATGGTGTCACCAACAATGCTAAAGAAATCATAAAGATTGCGCATGAAGAAAAAGCAAAAGTGTTGTTGGACGGGGCACAATCAGTTCCACACACAAATGTTAATGTAAAAAATCTTGATGTTGATTTTTTGGCTTTTTCAGGTCATAAAATGTTGGGACCAACAGCTACTGGAGTTTTATATGCAAAAAAAGATGTGCTTGAAAAACTCGAGCCCTTTGTTGTTGGTGGTGGGACTGTTGACGACTCTAATTATGAAAGTGCAAAATTCCAGTCAGGACCACAAAAATTTGAGGCAGGACTACAAAATTATGCTGGAATAATTGGTTTAGGAGAAGCAGCAAATTATTTAATGAGAATAGGATATGATACTATAAAGAAACAAGAATTATTAATTAACAAAAAAATAACTTCCGAACTCACAAATTATGTAGAAATTATTGGACCGCCTTTTGCTGAAGAGAGAAGCGGAATTTTTAGTTTTATAAGTAAAGATATTGATCATCATGAAATTGCGATTATGCTTGATAACTCAGCAAATATAATAATAAGAAGTGGCGCCCATTGTGTTCATTCGTGGTTTAATAAAAATAAATCGTTAGGGACGGCGAGAGCAAGCTTTTATTTTTATAACACAATAGAAGAGGCAGATATATTTGTAAGACAAGTTAAAAAAATGTTGGAAATGTTAAAATAAAAAAGAAATTAAAATAATAAAAAAGTATAAAAAAATAATTTAAAAAAATAATGAAAACTAATTAAGGCAGATAAATATTCAAATTAAAGAATATTGCTTTTGTATCAATTTATTCCTTTCATAAACTGCTTTCAGTTTATCAAATGCTCTTATAAAAATTTGTCTAACTCCTTCGGGTGTTTTATTAACTTCGATACCTAACTTTCTGAATGTTTTTTTTTCACCTTTTACTTCGAACCTGTTTAAGAGTATATAAACCTCTACAGGGTTAAGTTTTTCGAGTAAAAGATAAACATAATTTAATTCTTCTTTTTTTATCAAAATATTTTCGGGGGAATTATCAGTTGAAGCATAAGGATTTAAAATTTCTTGATATTGTTTGACAATTTCATCCAGTTCTTTTTTTTGCTGTGGTGATAGTTTATAGTGTGTGTTATTTTTAGTTTTGCCGTTACCATTATTATTATCAAAACTCAATTTTTTTTTTGTTTCTGTTATACCAAAATAACTAGAAAGAATTCTATGTTTTTTTTGTTCATTTACCAAATTCAGAATATATCCTTGTATACATTTTCCTGCATACGTTTGAAATTTTCCTAAACTATTATCAAATCGAGGAATAGAATCAAGAATAGCAATGCAGCCTTCTGCAACCAAATCTTCAAAAGCAACTCCACTATGTCTATATTTATTTGCAACATTCAAAATAAGTCCCATATTCATCCCAACTATTGTTCTTTTTGCGTTTATATCTCCGTTTTTTGCCTTTTCCACCAAATCTATTATATTGTTATTGTTAACCGGAATTTTAATTTGTTTAATAAAAGAATTCAAATTTTGTTTAGGATCATCAAAATGTATTCGATATCTTCCCATTTTAATTTTCAATGCTTGTTTTGCAACCAGTTATTCTTTCAAAGTTTTTTATAGGAACTTCTCCAATTATTTTAACACCATTTATTACCCATGTCGGGTAACCCTCAATACCTATTTGTTGACACAACTCTGCTTGCTGATTTGGTCCATTCACATCACACTCCACATATTGCATATATTTCCATGAGTCTCCAAACATTTTTTTCTGGTTTTGACAATGAGAACACCAATAAGCACCATACATTGTTACATTTTTTGATGCAAGACATTGTGCAAATTTATCAAGGCTTTGTATTTCTACATTCTTCCTAAATATCCCTATTCCCCCTATTACACTAATTATTAATATTAGTATCATAATTGAAATAAGTATTAGAGCTATTATTTTTAAGGTTTGTTTTTTCATAACAAAGAAGAATATGTGATTATTTATATAACTTATTATATGTTTATTATTCTAATCAGATTAAATATTTTTAAGTATAATCTGCTTTAAGAATTCAATCAAGGTCAAAAATTTCTCATTGCTTAACCGCATTATATTATTCTCAATTATTTTTTTATTTTTAATATTTTTCAGTTTTCTCTTCACCTCTTTCTTTGTTAATTTTCCAATGAATATTTTTTCAAATGCATTCTTTATTTTTTTATCTTTTTGTTTTACCAATTCCACAATTATCTTTTCTAGTTCGTTAAACTTTTGCTTTTTCTTAAATACAACAATTGCGGAATCAGTTCTTGGTTCAGGAACAAAGTATCTCTTCGAAAGAATTTTTATTATTTTTGTTTCATAAAAACAGTTAGCAATAATTCCCAACTTGTTATCTTTATTTGTAATAATTTTTGCAAAATTAATTCCGTAAGTCAAAACCATTCTTTCAATCTCATCTCTGCCAAGAGTTTTCCACAACAATGGCTCTGATATAGAATATGGAATATTCGAAACAATCTTATTAAATTTTAAGCCATCAATCAAGTTAAGAATATTCCCGTGAATAACCTTTACATTATTATTTACGAAATTAAAACTTGTGTCAATATCAACAGCAATCACAAAGCACTTCTTTGCGAGCAACTCGGTCAAGTTACCCTTGCCAAATCCGATTTCTAAAACAACATCATTATTTTTTAGTTGGGCATTAATAACTAAAGTTTTTATTGCCGTTTTATTAATCATAAAATGTTGGTCTATATTATTCATTTTTTTATCATTATTATTAATTTTATTTATTGTTTATTATGTTTTTTTTGTATTGTTAATAATTATTAATATTTTTTTAAAATAATTTTTTTATTAGTAACAATTAATTCTGTATAAATAGTTTCTTGTTGATAAACAAACATTTAATTGTTTGGATTTGCTTATTTAATATAACTTTTATAAACAACAACTGATTAGTGGCAAAAATCACAAAATTTATATTTAGTTAAATAACTCTACAAAATAAAACAAGAATATAATCAATAAAAAAGTGAGATCCATGCCTTTTAACAAAATAACGACAAATAATGATTCAAATCTAGAACAAAAAACAAATGAAGGTTTTGACACAGGTAATGATATGGGTGTTTTAATCAAAAGAGCATTAGTTATGGGAGTCTACATACCATTTACTCCAGAATTTGCGGATAAAAGAGCAGAAAATGCTCAAAACAATACCGACGATAATATCTGGAATAAAATGATAACTACAAGAAGTCTTGAAGTAATGAAAGTTATATTTAACAACGTATATATTATGCACATACACATTCCACATTTTTTTTGTGACCCAAAAATATTAAAGAATAAAGAAGCCGAAGGCCTAATAGGTAATGCTATTAAAATACCAAACAATCTTTTTGAGTATTACTGGAATTTAAGTGATAATAAGCACATATTTAAAAAAATTTATCATAAAGATGGAGAAAATTTTAACTCAAATTTGCCAAAACCAGAAATTTTTACAATTAAAGAAGCACTAAAAATAGATTATGTTATACACTTTTTAGGAGGAGAAAACATCGCAAAAATATATCTTGATAAACATAAACAAATAATTGGAGAAAAAATTAAAATAGAACCAATTACCAACTTGTTGGGCGAAATAACTAAAGCAGAATATGACGGGCCTATTGCTAGATTTGCACGTCTTGGCAATAATAAAAATAATGGTTTATTAGGTACTGAAGTAGGAAAAAAACACAAAATCACAATTTACCGTTATTAAAACAAGAACTAAAAAATGTTAATATATAATTAAAATTAATGTTTTTAATATTCTTTTTTTAAGAAAAAAACCTTTTTAAACCAATATCTTTTTCTATATATATAATATCAATAGTGTGAGTATCAATAGTGTGAGGGCAGTGGTGTAATGGTAGCACAGGAGACTGTGGATCTCCTAGCGCGAGTTCGATAGAGCAATTTGCTAAGAGAAAGTATTTGTGATTTCCGAAAGTCTCGCCTGCCCTCTTCATCACACTGTATTGGTTACCTTGTAGATGTCGTGTCTAACTATTAAGTGGCAGATATTCTATCAAATAGTTCTAAGCTATATTCTTGAACAATTAATGCTTCAGTTTCAGAGCTAACAACTGATAAATCAACTATAAAAAACAGAAAATGAACAAATTATATGACATACTCCCAAAATAAATCCAGCTAAAGCTGGGGGTTTCTCACGCAAACCATTTAACTTAAACTTTTCCCTCTTTCAGATGTCGCTACGCTAAAAGTTTAATATATGGTTCGCTAAACGAGAACCCCTAACGATACAAGCAACTACCTTCAGCATGAGGTGGTCGCTATGACTAAAAAACTATATACGCACTTCAATCCAGAAGTGCACAAAATCGAGAGTAAAATCGCAACTGTGAGAACATCTCACCATTGCAAGTACAACATCAATTACTACATTATTTGGATTCCAAAATACAGGAAGTCAATATTGACTGGAAAAGTTGTTGAAATTATTAAGAAGTTTTATGGCTCTAACATCAATGATGTTTATTTAGTATTGCTAAGGGGCTCTCAAAAGCCTGAAAGCGATATCGATTTATTTGTTGTTTCAAATAATTATTCTAGAAATTATTTTAATGGTTGGCTAGATATTTATGAATTAAATAGAGAAGACTTTAATAGATTATCTACAAATTTGGATATTATTGTAACTGACCCTATATTTTCAGGAAAATTAATTTATGGAGATAAAAATTATTTTGGGCAATTAAAACAGCAAATTCAAAACCAACCAATTACAAAAGAAGCAGTTGATCATAATCTGAAAGAAGCAGAAAAACAAAAAAGTTATTGGCCTTTGATTTCTGAAAAAGATAAAAGAAGAAAAGACTGTTTGTCCTACATTGATAGTTTTTCTCAAAATGCTGAACAACTTATTCTAGGAAATAAACATTTATCATTAGCTAATCTTAAACAAATTTATACTGAATAGTTTTCTCGCCTTGGTATATTAAATCGATAGCACTTCGTATTGATGATAATAAAATTGTTCCTCGATACTTGTTCTTGATTGTGCTTCGCACTCACTAGAGACGCCTTTGCTTTGCAATTCCTTCCACTTCGTAGTAAAGCTACTAAAATTTTGAAATAGTTATTATTTAAACGTGTAATCTTTAAGAATACGTACCATCTCTACTGATTCAACAATAAGTTATTACAGTAAACTTTATAAACCCCCTACGATTTCTCTTCTTAAAACCCGAGTCACTAATTGGCGCACATAGGGTTTAGATTATTGCTTAATTGCAAATATTCTAATTCTCTGTGCACTATTTTTGGAAAGGTTAAATTTAAAATGGTAGAACAAAAAGAATTCAGGCAAGAATTTAGGCATATTGTTAGGATTGCTAATACTGATTTAGATGGTAGGAAGCAAATATTATACTCACTTAGAAAGATTAAGGGAGTTAATTATATGTTCGCAAATTTTTCTTGTTATAAAGCAAATGTTGATACTCATAAAAAAACAGGTGAACTCTCTGATGATGAGATCAAAAGATTAGATGATGTAATAACTCGGAGCTCTAAGTATAATATTCCTAGTTGGTTATCAAACAGAAGAAAGGATCCGGAAACAGGGCTAAATATGCATCTATTATCTGGTGATCTTAAATTTGCTGTTGAGAATGACATAAAAATGATGAAAAAAGTTAGGTCATATAAGGGAATGAGACATGCCTGGGGTCAGCCTGTTAGAGGGCAGAGGACAAAATCAAATTTCAGGAAAAACAAAGGTAAGGTTAGTTTAGGTGTTATCAAGAAAAAGTCAGCGCCTGCAGAAGAATCAAAGGATAAAGGAAAGGATAAGAAAAAATGATAATCATAACTAAATTATAATCAAAAAAGTAATAATAAAAATGGGAGATCCAAGAAAAATTAGAAAAAAATATTTAAAACCAAGTCATCCTTGGGAGGGTGCAAGAATTGAGGAAGAAAGAAGTATTTTAAAGAATTACGGATTGACAAATAAAGCAGAAATCTGGAAAATGGCATCCCTTCTTACATCTTATAAAGATCAAGCAAAAACACTTATTGCAAGTCAGACTAATCAATCAAAGAAAGAGTTAGATTTGTTAATAAGAAAACTTCAGAATTTAGGATTGTTAAAGAATAGCTCTTCGATTGATGATATACTTGGTCTTAATATTAGTGATGTAATGGAAAGACGATTACAAACTTTAGTCTATAGAAATAAACTTGCAAGATCAATGAAGCAAGCAAGACAGTTTATTCTTCACGGTCATATTGCTGTGGCTGGCAAAAATATAACATCACCATCTTATCTTGTTAGTGTTAGTGATCAAAACCAGATTCACTTTATCCCATCTTCATCCCTTTCAAGCATTGATCATCCTGAGAGAATACAGGAGCAAGAAATTAGAGAGTTAGAACACGAATTGCATAACTTGAATATTAAACGAGGTTATGAAAATAAAAAAGAACAATCAAATGAAAAGCACGAAATAACAGAAGATAAAGAAAAATCAAAATCACAAAAAGAAAAAAATATAAGAGAAAAAAATCGAAAAAAGAAAGAATAGTTTATTGAAAAAATAACTAATTAATTATTTGAGGAAATATTTAAAATGACAAAACAAAGAGAAACAAAATTCGGAATTGCACACATTTATTCAAGCTATAATAATACAATTATTCACATCACTGACATTAGTGGAACAGAGACAATAGCAAGAAGTAGTGGAGGTCAGGTTGTGAAGCAAGATAGATTGGAGAGCAGTCCTACTGCAGCTATGATGGCTGCTAAAAAAGTTGCACAGATAGCTATTGAAAAAGGTATAGAAGGTATTCATGTTAGAATTAAGGCGCCTGGTGGGCATAATGGGCCAACAACTCCTGGTCAAGGAGCGCAAGCAGCGGTGCGAGCTCTTTCGAGAATGGGTTTAAAGATTGGGTCAATAGAGGAAGTAACTCCCATACCTCATGATACTTGTCGGAAAAAAGGAGGAAAAAGAGGAAGGAGGGTTTGAACATGAACATTAAACTCTTAAATAAGGAAGATGAAAATAGGGCAGAGTTTTTTGTTACTGGAGTTGATATAACATATCTTAATGCTCTAAGAAGAATAATGGAATCAAGAGTTCCAACAATGGCTATCGATGATGTAGAAATTAGAAAAAACAATTCAATATTTTATGATGAAATGATTGCATTAAGGCTTGGCCTATTGCCTCTTACAACTGATATAAAATCTTATAATCTATCTGAGGAATGTTCATGCAAAGGTGTTGGCTGTAACAGTTGCACTCTAAAATTAACTTTAAAGGCCAAAGGTCCTGGTTATGTTTATGCAAAACAAATCAAGTCAAAAGATCCAAAGGTAATACCTGTTTATCCGAATACACCCATTTTAAAATTACTTGAAAACCAAGATGTTGAGTTAGAGTGTACAGCAAAATTAGGAAGAGGAATTAATCACAGTAAGTGGAATGCAGGTTTAGTTTTTTATAGACAAGCAGTGAATATTGAAATAAAAAAAATAGATGATCCCGAAAGAATAAAGAGAGTCTGTCCTACTCATGTGTTTGAAGTTAAAGAAGGAAAACTTATAGCTGAAAATGTTGATAAGTGTATTTTATGTGATGCGTGTGTTGATGAAAGCAATGGAAATGTTATTATAAGTCCAAAAGATGAGTATTTTTTTACTGTTGAATCATGGGGTCAAATAACTCTAAAAGAACTTGGCGTGCAAGCAATAAAAGAGTTTAATAATTTGCTTGATGAATTAACAGAAACCTTTAAGTCAATTTCAGATGAAGAGTAATTATTGATGAACATTATATTAATAAAAACAGGAATACTTATTAGTAAACATTATTAATGAGAATTAATTTAGGCTGAGCATGCGGGAGTGCCGGAGTGGTCAAACAGATAATAATATCTTGTCCAAGATAATAATATTTGGACTGGACGGGTACGGCTAAGGACCGTATGGCTTAGTGCCTACGCAGGTTCAAACCCTGTCTCCCGCATTTATTTATTAACGTTGAACTTAGCGTTGAACTTTATAATATTTAAAAAATTATAATATTTAGGAAGCAATAAAAAACAAAAATGTCAAAAACAATAAAAAAGAATCCTGTACTTTCAGAGCTGATTCGAGAGATGAAAAAACTCTCAATCGAGCGAAAAGGAAATTTTTGGAAAAAAATAGCATTAGAATTAGAGCGACCTTCAAAAAATAGAAGAGTTGTTAACATTGCAAGAATCAACAAGTATGCAAATGATAATGAGATTGTTGTCGTGCCAGGAAAAGTATTGAGTAGTGGTGAATTAGATAAGAAGATTACTGTTTGTGCATATCAGTTTTCAGAAGAAGCATTAAAAAAGATTAATATCAATGGTAAGGCATTGACTCTTCGTGAATTGATTAAATCTAATCCTAAAGGAGCAAATATTAGAATAATTGGATAATAAGAAATTAATGATATTATAATTTAAATTAAGAAAAACTAAAAGAAAACATAAAATGATAATCGATGCAACAAACCAAGTTTTAGGAAGGCTCTCAAGTATCGCTGCAAAAAAAGCATTGCTTGGGGAAGAAGTGATTATTATTAATTGTGAAAATGCAGTAATCACGGGCAATCGAGAAAATATTTTAAATAACTATAAGAGAAAAAGGAGTCTGGGAACTTTTAAAGGGCCATTTTATTCAAGAATGCCAGATAGGTTTGTTAGGAGGACAATTAGAGGTATGCTTCCTTACAAGCAATCAAAAGGAAGAGATGCTTTCAAAAGAATAAAAACTTTTATTGGTGTTCCTGACGAGTATAAAAATAAAATTAATAGTAAAGAAATTTTCAAGACAGAGAATGCAGATATTAAAAAATTGTCAAGCTTTAAATTTATCACAGTAAATGAAGTTTGTAAGATGCTTGGTGGAAAATTATAAGCTTATAAGCTATATAACTCTAATATATAAACTCTAATATATATAGAATGTATAAAATTAGAATATATAAAATGTTATTTGAACAATAAAATTAAATCAATAAAATGAAATTAATAATTCAGACAAGCGGAAAAAGAAAAAAGGCGAACGCAAGAGCAACTCTTGTTGAAGGTAAAGGAAGAATAACTATTAATAACATGGTTATCGATAATTATAAGCCAGAATTTGCTAAAATTAAATTATTTGAGCCATTGTTCTTAGCAGGTGAATCAGCAAAACAAGTCGATATAAAAGTTAGAGTTTCTGGTGGAGGGATAATCGGGCAAACAGAAGCTGTGAGACTCGCTATAGCCAAGGCGCTTGCAGAATATAATCCAAAGTTCAGGAGCATTTTTTCAGATTATGATTGGACTCTTGAAACAGCAGATGTAAGACAGAGAGAAGTTAGAAAACCTAATACTCACGGCAATGCAAGAGGAAAAGTACAAAAATCATACAGATAAGATAGTTTGTTTTATAAAAATTTGATAATTAAATATTATAGTTTGTGATAATATCACTTCGAAAAATAGAAACTTAAAATAAAAAATATTAATTTAAACAGAAAAAATAAAATATTTAATTAAAAAAAGGTGAATCAAAAATGATTATACCAATTAGATGTTTTAGTTGTGGTAAGCCAATTGCACATTTATGGGAAGATTTTAAGAAAAGAGTTGCAAATGGAGAAGAAAAGAAAAAGATTCTTGATGAATTAGGTTTGGAGAGATATTGTTGCAGGGGAGTATTCTTAGGGCATGTTGATTTAGTAGATGATATAGCAAGGTTTAAAAAATTTTAATATTTCATTATTTTAGAAGCTTATTAATTTAAAAGATTTATATTACAATTTTTTTGTTTTTGTGTTTGTCTGAACAATTTTATTAATGTTTTTTTTAGTTGCTACATTGTTTCCATGTTTTTATGTTAGTTATTAGTTGTTGTATTGTTATTTGTCCGAAATTCCAAGCATTAATTGTGTTAAACAGTTCAGTGTTGTTTATGCAGTTACAAGGCTCAAAATCAAAAGGAAGAATACAACTTATTGCTTGACCTTCATCACCATAGTATCCCATTCCTGGGCACATACCTGTATCTATCAAGTGATAATCATTATTTGTTGGATCAACAAATATTTTTGAAGCGTTACTCTCTATGATTATAACTGAATTTGTATCAAATCCAAACATATTTTTGGCTTCATCATAATTGTAATATTCGATCGGTGTTACCCTTCGTAAAACAAATTGGAAGTTAGTTGTTGGTGTTATGAAGCAGTTATTATTTGAAGTGATTGTTTGAAGAGTCGAGTTTAGAGGATTGGGAGAGTCTGGATATAGATGACTTTTATCGATGTACGCTCTGGAGCCTCCTCTCGGCGTTGTAAGTCCAAAGAAGATATTATTTTTTATAATGTGATTTTTTCCATTGTACATTTCTTCAAGCATTCCTTCTATTCCAACCATTGTATTGTTTTCTATTACATAATTCTGGCCTGTTGCATTAAAATGATAATCAGTATCTTGAATGTCATCAGTACCAATCATCCTGAAACCACCATTCAGGTTATAAATCATGTTTTTTATTAGTCTGACATTTGAGGCTCTGCTTATTCCTAACCTTATTGCTGTATGAATATTATTATTATATACTTTTATTGGCCCATACATCGCGTTTTTGAAATGGAATGCATGACCGACATTATATATTGTGTTATTTTCTATTTCTACATAGCCTGTGCAGGGTAGTGAAGGATTGTTTATGTCGTAACTACAGATAGACATCAAAGTAATTGCTGCCTTGTTATAGTTTGGAGACATTATTTCTCCACCAATATATAAATTATAAAGTGTATTATTCCAGATAAATATGTTATATGGATCTCCAGTAGAATCACCTCTATTGATAAATATCAATCCATAATTATCTCCATTATTTGGCATAAAAACATCATGAATTTTATTATCCCTTATTATTATGTCGTGATTCGCATTTGCGGGAGTAGTGCCATCCATCATTTGTATTTCTTTCCCTATTATTTCAAGTCCTTGTATTGTCCAATATGATCTCCTATTAATTATTATTGCGTGTCCAATTGCCGAGTTTGATGCATTTAGTATTGGGTTTTCTCCTGGATAATTTCTTATTGTTATTCTATGCGTGCTATTGCCCGATTTAGCATTATAACAAATTATTGCAAAAGCAGTTCTTGTACCACTACATGTTTCAGTAGCAGTATTACTTATATCATATATTCCGCCAAGAGCATAAATTGTGTCTCCAGGGTTTGCCTGGTTTACTGCTCTTTGAAAAGTCTTATATGGAGTGCTATAACTTAATCCGTTATTTGTATCTTCACCATTTGGGGCGACATAGTAATTAACTGCAAGACAATTTGTTATAGAAAGAATAAAAATAAAGGATATAATGAACAATATAAAAAATATGGGAGCGGAAGAAATAATTATTTTTGAAAAATATTTCATATTAAATAATCTTATTATGTTCATTTTAAATATTTTTCTGTTTTGAAATAAAGTATAATAAAGTAATAAACTTTTTTATAAATTATAAATAATTTTTATAAATGCCATAAATAATTTTTTAATAAAATATTTAATAATTAATTTAATAAAACTCATTGTTAAATTATTATTGCAAATTATTACTTTTTTTTCCAAACTTTTTAATTAACAATATTATATTGACTATTATCATTATAATGACTAGTATAGTCAATAAAAATACTCTAATTTCAATAGGGCTTTTTCCACTTATTTTTTCATCTATTGCCTTTCCTGTAGGTGTTGTTGTAATTTGATTTGATTCAACATAAATATTATGTTCTTTTTTGTCTTCTTTATTTAAATATATTAAGACTATTTCCATTAAATATTTTCCTGAAACAACCTTTTCAGTGTCCCAATATGCATTTATTTCTTTTTTCTCAAATGGTTCAAGATTTACAGATTCTGTTTTCGAAGTTGTCATTATCTTATTTCCATCAAAAATATTTATTATTCCTTTTATATCATTGATTTTATTATTCCAATTGTTTGTTAATAATATTTCAAACTTGGCTATTCCTCCAAGTTTAAAATTATTTACAGTTATAGTACTAATATCAATATTTGGTTCTCCTATATTAAATGTTTTTGTGTCTTCTATGTTTTTGTCATCATAAATTAATGTTGCCTTTGCAGTATAGCTTCCCCATCTCATTTTTGGAGTCCACGGAATATTAAATAATACTTTTGTTTTACTGTCAATTCTTTTTTCATCACTAACAATTGTTTCAAGTTTTTCATTCATTCTACCATATATATCAATAATTGCTTTTGCTTTTACGACATCTTCTGTTCCAAGATTTTCTGCTTCAACAACAAAATTGCTTGTTTTTAATCTATCAAAGTTAGATGTGAATAGTTTCATTCTGACATATTTTCCGCTGTAAGGAACCATTAAAACAATGTCAGATACTACAGAAACAGTTGCTGAAAGTGTTCCTGATGAATATGATAATCTTCTAACAATAATTTTTGTTGTTATTGGTCCTTGTTCCTTTATGTTTAGAGGTGACTTCAGTGTAACTCCAATTATTTTTTCGCTTTCTTTTTCCTTAAACTCAATTATCTCGTTGCTTATTTCGTAATTTTCAGCCAGTGGTCCATCTGCAAAAACAACGACTTTACCTGGAATTAGCTCGCTGTTTAATATTTTCATTTGAAAGCTTAAATTCTGTCCTGACTCATATGGTATTTCTTTTGAACTTGGTATGATTCCAATTGCAGAAATTTGTTGTGATAAAGTTAGAAATATAATTTTAAGTATTATCAAAAATATTATTCTTTTGAATGCTTCTTTTTTATTCTTTAAAAAACATATTTTCTTGTTATTTAACTTGTTATGTGTTTTCATTTTCTTTTTTTTTCATTTTCTTATTTTTTATCATCTTTTTTGTGATTCTTTATTGCGTCCTTATAATTTTCAAAATCATTTTTTTATTTGTGTTTTTATGTTGGACTTGCTTCAAAAATTATTGTTGTGTTTTTATCACCTGGTGGTTCATTAGACGGAACATTGATTAGTATGTCAATTCTTGCTTCGTCATTTGAATCTGTATGATTAAACAAAGCAATTATCTTATAAACAAAATTAGGTATATTAAACCAAGTAGTCTGAGAATTTGCGTAATCAAATGAATTTGGTTCAGAGTAATTTACTAAAAACTGGAAGTATGACGTGTTAAGTGGTTGAGTTATGAATAACTCTTGAGTTGCGTTAATAGTGATGTTTGCTTCACTATTCCCGTTATTTCTCAAAATAAAAGGATAAGGATTATTATCTGTAGTATCATCAATAACACTATTATCTAAAATACCAAAATTAATAGTTGAATTAATTAATATTATATCTGTTGATTTAACTAATGTAAAATTACTAATATTGCTATACTCTCCATAATTCTGCCCATCAAAAGGTCTTACCCTCCAGAAATATGTTGCAAAATCAAATTCTGTTGTTTGGATATAATAATTGTTAGTTGTGGTTGTATTAATTATTATACTTGAAAAATCACTGCTTAAACTAACCTCTATTGTATAATTAATAATATCATTATCTGCGTCAATAGATGTAGTCCAGTTAAATCTGGGTGTTCTGTTGGTAAAGAGCGTGTCATTATTTAACGGATACTCTAAGATTGGTATTGATGGTATTGTATTATTTATTGTTATTGATTTTGATTTATTATCACTATAACCTAAACCGTCATAGGAATTTACTGTGCAGTTCCACGTTTCATTTTTGTTTTGTAGTCCTTGAGTCAGAGAATTTGTTGTTAGTGAATTATTTGTTGTTTGCATAATTGCAGTTGTGTTCAAAACTCCATCTTTATACCAGAAAAATGTAATATTTAGATTAGTCTGTTCATTGTCTATAGCTATAGCACTACACTCCAGAGTGCTGTTTGTATAAGCTATAGTAGGATTTATTGTTGGTTCAGTTATGCTCGGTGGTGTGTTTGGAATTACATAATCCTGAGTTGTATTTGTCTTTGTTTCATATCCTCCTTTACTACAAGTAACATTATACGTATAGTTGCCTCCATCATTAAAAGTTCTGCTATATTCCCACAAGCCAGAAGTTTTGTTATACGTCATATTTGCAGTAATAGAATCATTAAATTCTATAATACAGCTTACTTCTTGATAAACAAAAAAGTATCCTTGAACATAAGAAACAGCGACGTCATTTATTCCATCATTATTGAAGTCTCCTACATCAATTCCATCTGATTTTCCACCCCATGGATTCGCTCCTATTTTTCCAAACCCATTAGAATAATTAAATATAACCTCTCCTTTTTTTGACAGTATCATGAACTGGCTTGTATTAGTTCCAACCATTATTTCTTGTTTTTCGTCATCACTAATATCGCCCATTTTAAGAGAGAGAGCAATTCCTGGTCTATCTATTGACACATTCCAGAGAGAAGTTGTTTTGTTGTACGAGATTATGTGATTATCTCTCACACCTAAAACAAATTCATTACTGAAATTATCATCATCATAATCATAAGCAGTTATTACTGTTATGGGTGAGTTGAGCGTGTTGTTATAAATGGAATTAGTTGTTGAGTATGTGGCGTTATATGTTCCATTCCAACTGAAAACACTCATAGTTCCTGTGTTTCCGTATCCAATTATTATTTCGTCTTTGAGACCATTTTTGTTCAAATCTATTGCTTGTACTGAGAGCGGCCAACTGTTAAAATCTCCAAGATCTGTTGTGTTAAATAAGAGATTCTTTTCATTGTCAAATACAGAAATTCCGAGGTAAAGACCTATTCCGCACATTGCCCAATCCATAAATGCAATATCATCTTCTTTTCCATCCCTGTCAAAGTCTCCAAGTGCAAAATTGACAGCATTACTACACTGACCTGTAGTATTCCATATTTGTGTTCCATCACCTTTGTATAAAAAGTATCCTCCAGTTCCTGCTTCCGCAGTTGCAAAAACAACATCTTTTTTTCCGTCTGAGTCAATATCGGCGACTATTCCTATGTGGTTATTTGAAGAACCTGTTACGCTTGCACTCCAATTTGTAGTTGAATTGCTGTTAATTCTTCTGATTACGTATTGCTCGTATTTTACTAATATGTCATTTATTATGTTGTCCCCATCTAAATCTGCAGTTTCAATATTATAAAACGTGTTGAGGTTTGTTAAATTCCACGCTTGTGTTCCGTTGTTGTAAATTGCGATAAGCATATCATCTGTGCTCGTATCAGCACCTCCGCCAATTAAGTCATTTGCAAAACCATCACTATTTAAATCAATAAATCTGACTGTATATGTGTTGTTATATTGGTCGAAGTCTGATGAATTCCAGACAAAAGGAGTTATATCTCCTATTTTTTCTGATGAATAATTCGCTGTAAATTTTATGATTTGTCCTGCACTCGCATTTGTATTATTTATTGATAATGTTGTTGGATAGTTATTTATTTGTGTTGTTGTTGTGTTGGTTATGTTATATCTTCCATCGCTTGCAGTTATGTTGCATGTTATGTTATTGTTGTGGTATGTATACTTTGGAGTTAAATTTAGGGTATATTCTGTTCCTTGTTCATAATCTATTATTGTAATATTCTGAATATCTATGTTATCTTTCTTCCATATTGCAGTTATATTTAGTGTGGATTGTTCTGAATGTGTTATGTTAAAAATACATTGAAGTGTGTCATTTGTATACGCTATTATGGGTGTTATTGTTAGTGTTCTGAAAAAAGGAGCAGCATCTACTTTTATTTCGTTATTTGTTGTTGTTTGTGTTTCATAGCCCCCTTTGCTGCAAGTAACATTATAAGAATAATCTTGATAAATATCAAATGTTCTTTCATATTCCCAGAGTTTTGTTGTATAATTCCATGTCATATCTGCATTGGTTGAATCATTAAACTCTATTATGCAGTTTGCTTCTTGGAATATGTAAGCATAATTGTCGCTGCTACCTACAAGAATATCATTTATGCCATCATCATTTACATCGCCAACATCTATTGCTGAATGTCTTCCCCCAGGTCTCGCAAAATTC
>JAWABG010000004.1:42035-46709 GCA_038884715.1 Candidatus Woesearchaeota archaeon
CCAACAGTTCCATAAACATAAAATTCATATAAAATATTTCCTTCTTCATCAAAAACAAAAGTAGTGTTGTCTATTCCTCCAAACATTGTTTCTTTTATTGGATCATCATTTATGTCTTTTGATGTTATTGCCATCGCAAAATATTCGTTATTTGTACTGGTTTGTGTATAATTCCATTTCTGAAGTGTTGTTGTAAGATTCGCATTGTATACGAGAATATAATTTCCGTCTTGGTATATTATTTCAGTCATTCCATCATTATCTATGTCTGTAACTTCTATTTCATAATTAGCATTAACTATTTGGGGTATTGTCCATAGTGAAGTTCCATCATCGTCAAATGCTCTCAAACCATCACTGTAAACAACGAGCTCATCATACGTATCGTTGTCAAGATTAATTATATTTATATCACCAGATGTTTGGTTCGTTGGACTCCATATTTCTGAGCCAGTATAATTTATTATTCCGTAGCCACCATAATGCTTAGCGTATGCTATTTTACCATTATTGCTGAAATTTCCAATTACTAAGCCTCTGTAAGCATGGGCTGCTACATTTGGTTTTGTGTAATTCCACAGCTCTACTCCACTATAATTAAAAACAATTATTCTATCGTCATATGTCTGGCCAAATGCTAATTCATAATAGCTGTCATTATTTATATCTCCGTATGCTATATAATTAAACGGAGAACTTGTTGTATTATATGCCCGCCACCACTCACTACCGTTACTGTAATAAACAAATATTCCGTTATGTTTTGCTGTAATAATTTCATCTCTACCGTCTTTGTTTAAATCTAATATTTTTATGTCATAAACACTACCTTCTGAGTAAGGGTTTACACTAATTGATTGAAAGGTATAATTAAACAAAATCAAAGCGTAATCCCCGAGAGCAATACATCTCTTTTTTCCATCCCCGTTGCAGTCAAAAAACGCCACACTAATAATGTCATTTGTGGGTGTTGTTCTTCCACCACGCCATATTGTTCTTCCTATGCTTCCTGTTTTTTCTGATGAATAATTGGCAACAAATTTTGCTTTTTGCCCTAATATTATTCCTGTTGTGTTCGTTGTATTTATTGTTGTCGTATAGTTTTGTATTGTGTAGCTGTCTGTTGCAGAAAGATTTGTATATTGTGTTGAGCTACAATTTATTGTAAAATCATGAATTCCATGATATGTTATGTCTGCATGTAAGTTGTACTCATAAATATTTTTTGTATAGTTAAAACTCATATTGAATATGTTATTGTAATATTTTATGATGCAGTTTCCACTTATTATCTCGTTTGTGAAATTGGTGTAATTCGCATATATAAATATAGATTCATTAGTGTATAATGTCATATCTGCATAAGGCATTCCCGTGTCTGTTGAATCCCAAACAGTAAGGTTTGCCTGTGTCTCTCCAGAGCCTCCTCCAGCATAAGCAGTGAAATGATTTATTGTAAAAGTTATTGTGTCATTTTCTTCAGAAAAAGGTATGTCTGTTATTTGCCAATTCGGACATTCCTCAATATCAAAATCATATTCTTCACATTTATATATATTTTTAACATGTCCTTTTGTTTTTAGTTTTATTGTAGCGTTTGTTATTTCTATTGAGTTAATTGCAAAAATATCTGTTGTTATTCTTTCATCTTTTGTTTTATTAAAGAATCTAATTTTTGTTATGTTTCTTATTTTTGTTATTCCTTCGATTTTTACTTCTGAACTATTATCTTCGCTTTTTATTTCTAGCGTGTGCTCTTCTTTGGCAGTATTTTCAGTTATGTTATCTGCTGCAATTGTGGTTATTGTTACCTTTGTCAAATTTTTGAATATTATGTTGTTGTAAGCAAATTTTATTTTTAAAAATTCAAGATTTTCGTTATCATAATCTATTGCTGTTATATTTCTTATGTATGCTGTGTTTATTTGTGATATGTTTATGGTTGTGTTTGTTTGATTTATTGTAATATTTGTTGTTTTGTTTATTGTTATATTGTCGTTTTTTGTGTCTGTTTTTGTTGTAACATTTGTTATGTTAATATCTGTTATATTATTGTTATAGTAGGTATTGTTCACTATAATACTAAAAATATTGCTTCTCACAATACTTATTTTGTTCATTGCATAGATATAAGTGTTATATATCCCTTCTTTTTCAGGAGTATAGCTAATAGAAAAATTATCTATTTTTGTTGTTACATATTCTATTTTCCTATAATCAAAAGTCAGCCCAGTTAAATTACTTTCATAAAAAAATTCTGAAAGGTTAATACTTATTGTTTGGTTTATTGTTGTATATTGGTCTGGTATTTTCTTTGTTTGTATAACCTCTTTTTCCAATTGTGATGCATTATGAGCGGGGTAATACTTATTATCTCTTGTTATGTGTGTTGTATATATTATTTTATCTATACTAAGTGTTGCATTTTCTATTTCAATTACGAGTTTTCCGTTTTTTGCTTCTATTTTACATGTTTCTAAACATTCATTTTCAAAATAATAAGTTTTTTCATCGTCAAAGAAATCTATTTCTTTTATCTCTTCTTCAACACTGTTTTTTTCTATATTTGTTGTTTCGTTAATATTAATGTTGTGTTCTTCTTTATTATCTTCTGTTTCTTCAATATTATCTTTTTTATTATTAATATTATTTATTAGTGTTTGTTCTTCATCTTTAGTTTTATTGATGATATAATCTGTTATTATATTTTCACTTATTGTTTTATTATTTTTGTCTATTCTTTCTTGTTGTAATTCGTAAACAAGATATTTTTCTAAATCGGTTGTGAGATATATTTTTATTATTGTGTTCTTGTTTAGTTCTTTGTAATTTCCGCTTATATGTAGTGATGTAATGTTATATATATTATAGTCAGATAATAATATTTCTGTTTTTTCTGTTATTATTTTTTTTATTTTGATTACTTGTTGTTCTGGTCTTTCACCTATTGTAAATCCTGTTATCTTTGAAGATGAAACCTGGCTGGTTTTTGTTGTATTTGCCAGACTAAAAATCAAGATAAGCCATAATATAAAAATAACTATTAAAAAATTTTTTGACATTTCTTTTTTTATTCTGTTTTTGTATTCTCTTTCAACAGCACGGGTTGTTTTTTTCTTTGTCATTTTTTGTTTTTTATGGCTATATTTTTTTCTTTTTTTGTAGCTCGGGCATATATTGTCCATATTGTTCTTTGATTCCGTTGTATCAGTAACGATATTTTTTTGAATGGGAGGTTGTGTTCTTCTTTTAGGAATTTCACAATTGTTTCTAGAATGCTTAGTTTTTCTTTGTAAAAGTATTCTATTGGAATGTCATATTTAGAATTTTCACTTGTTAGTTTTTTTATTATTTGTTTTTCTTTTTTTTGTTTTTTGTTATTTTTTCTGTTTTTATTGTATGCTTGCCATATTGTTTTTGTGCTTCTGTTAAGTATTTTTGCTGTTTGTGTATAATTCAAATTGTAGTTATTAATAATGTATGTCACAATTGCTGTGAGTGGTTTATTTTTATTGAATATGTTTATTGGGATTAGGATTTTATTTTCTATTATTCTTAATAGTTCGAAAGGAGTTTTGTTATATTTTCTTGATATTGCTTCAATGAGTATTTTCAATTCTTTAATGTCTTTATTATTAAAAATGTCTTTATTATTTATGTTTGTGTTTTTTTCATTAATACATTTAACATTTTTAATATTATCACTTTTTCTGTTTTTTTCTGTTGTTTTGCTACTATTATTTACCATTTGTAAGTATTTTTACTGTTATTGAATGTAAAAATTATTTAAATATAAATAAAATAAATATAAATAAAAATATATAAATAAAATGCTTGGTATTTCTAATTCTTTATTTGTAAGTTATTATTCTGTTTTTGTATTTTTAAATGTTTCTGTTTTATAAGTATAAATAAAAATAATTTCTCTATATTTGTTGTTTTCAGAAAGATTTATATAATAGTTAATTGATAATTTGCTCTGGGATGAGTATGAAATTATTTGGAATACTATTAATAATATTTATTCTATCAACACTTATTGTCTTTACAGTTTCATGTAATAAGCCATCTGATACAATAATAAATACTGAAACTAATAACCAGAATAAACAAACTAATCCTGCAAATGCGCCAGGAGTTTATAGATCATTTTCTAAGAATACAGCAGCTATAAACGAAGAAATAACAGTCACATTAAACGTTGTTATGGATGGCTCAAAATTTTATATTATAGATGAAAAAATTCCTGAAGGGGCAACAGCATATGAGCCAAACAAAGACGGATCAACAGAAGATAAAGGACATGTGAAATGGGTAGTAACTCACGGAGCATCTGATACAACTTATACTTATAAAATAAAATTCACAAATCCCGGAGATAATGTTTTTAGGGGTGACTACATATTTGAATCAATGGATTCGTCGACAGCCATGATTAAAGGAGATAATATAATAATTGTACAATAAGTATTGCATACAAAATTATTCAATCTACTTATTATAAAATACTACTTATTATAAATATTTTAATAAATTTATAAAATACTGTAGTAAAATAATAATAAGATATAAAATAAACATAATAATAAATATATAATAAAATATATAAAATAATATATTGTTAATACATAAAAATGTTATACATACTTTATACATACTTATACATATAATACA
>JAWABG010000005.1:0-34843 GCA_038884715.1 Candidatus Woesearchaeota archaeon
AACAACAACAGTTTCATCCTTTACAAGGTCCTCTATATCAAAGTCTGTCTCTTCATCAGTTATTACTGTCTTTCGTTCATCCCCAAAATTCTTCTTTATATTAATGAGTTCTTGTTTTATTATTTCCCATATCTTTAGTTCATTTGATAGGATCTCATTATATTCTCTAATCTTTTTCTGTAGTTCAGTATTCTCATTTTTTATCTCTTTTGTTTCTAGAATAGATAATTTTTGTAATTTCATGTCAAGTATTGATTGGCTTTGGGTCTCTGTTAAGTCGAATTTCTCTATGAGTTCTTTTTTTGCGATTAAAGCGTTGCCAGATTTTTTTATTAACTCTACAACTGTGTCAATATTATTTAATGCAACAATCAAACCTTCTAAGATATGGCATCTTTCTTCTGCTTTTTTTAGTTCATACTTTATTTTCCTTGTAACAATATTTTTTCTATGTTCTAAAAAATACCGCATTAATGATTTTAGGTCAAGGGTTTTTGGCTCATTATTTACTAACGCTAAGAGTATTATGCTAAAACTTGATTGAAGACGAGAATTTGCATATAACAAATTTTTGACAATCTCGGTATTTGCTTCCTTCTTTAGGTCAATCACTATCCTTATCCCTTGTCTGTCGCTTTCATCTCTAATATCAGCAATTTCTGTTATCTTTTTGTCCTTTACTAGATCTGCAATTTGTTCAACTAGATTTGACTTATTAAGTTGATAAGGAATTTCTTTTATAATAATCCTTTTACGTCCTGCTCTTTCATCTACTTCCAGTTTTGCCTTTATAACAATTATTCCATGGCCTGTTGTATATGCTTGTATTATTCCTTGTCTTCCTGCGATTTCTGCTGCAGTTGGAAAGTCAGGACCCTTGATAACCTCTAGCAAGTCCATAACTGTGCTATTAGGCTTCTCAATAAGCATAATTAAACCATCACAAATTTCTTTTATGTTGTGGGGTGGAATGTTTGTAGCCATTCCAACAGCAATACCAGAACAGCCGTTGATAAGTAGATTTGGTATTCTTGAAGGCAAAACTAATGGCTCTCGTAACGAACCATCAAAATTTGGAACAAAATCAACTGTTTCTTTTTCTATGTCCGCAAGAAGCTCATCAGCTATCTTGCTCATTTTAGCTTCTGTGTACCTCATTGCTGCGGCATTATCTCCATCTATACTTCCAAAATTTCCCTGACCATTTATCAGTGGATATCTCAATGAAAAATCCTGAGCCATCCTGACTAAAGAATCATAGACAGCAGTATCTCCATGCGGATGGTATTTACCAAGAACTTCTCCAACAATTCTTGCGCTTTTTTTAAATGGTTTATTATATTGCATTCCTAATTCGTTCATTGCAAAAAGAATTCTTCTATGAACAGGTTTTAATCCATCCCTTGCATCAGGCAATGCCCTTCCAATTATTACAGACATTGCATAATCTATATATGCATTTTTCATTTCATCTTCAATAATTTGAGGAATGATTTTTTCTTGTATTAGTTCTTTATTTTCTTGTTTTGGAAATGGTTTTTCTGCCATTTTAAGTACTAAAATTGATTATTTTGTTATTTTTATCGTCGATAAATTGCCAGTTATGATATATTAATAGAACGATCTTTTATTTAAATGTTTTACGATTTAGAAAAATGGTTTATACTGGCCATAACCAATGAATTGTGGGGTTTTAGCTCTTCTTCTTTTTCTTTATGACATAAAATAAACTTGAGAAAAATAAATAAGCAATTAGTGTTGGAATAAACACTATTAAATCTGGAATTAAAAAACTCTAAACTTAAAACAACAACCACAACTAGTGAATAATGTTTGACAACTACCATAATAACATGAAGTGAGAGCACCAATTTCACATTATATTTTGATATAATTGAGAAATAATAATTATCAGAAATAGAAATATAATTCTGGAAATTTATGGAAATGACATAAATGACATTTTTCTTGTTTGATTTCAAAAATCCTAATACCTTATTTATTATAATTATTTATTATAATTATTTATTATATTTTTGATATTATATAAAAATTTATCTTATGGTTTTAATTAGAAAAAATTATTTGAATAAGACTATTTCCCTATTTTTACAAGCCTACTCTTCATTAACTCAGAATGAACCTTAAAGCTATGCCCACAATAAACACATTTCTTGATTTTTTTTGTTATCTCGCTTAAATTACTATTTGTGGTATTTGGATTATACAACATCTCTTGATGACATTTCGGGCATTTAACTTTTAACATATTATCTCTCCTATATTTTTCTCATATTTCTTTTATTTTTAACATGTCTATAAACAAAATAAACGCAAACAATTACAAGTATTATTGCTACTGGTATAGAAATATACTCTGCATAATACTTTACTTCTTTCCAATTTTCACCTAGAAGGAAACCTAACCAGGCAAGGAAGATATTCCAGATTCCTCCTCCTATGACTGTATATAATGAAAACTTTTTCAAATCCATTTTTCCTATCCCTGCAGGTATAGAAATAAGGTGTCGAACAACAGGAATAAACCTGCTAATTAAAATTGTTTTTTCACCACTTTTCTTAAAGTATCTCTCTGTTATTTTTAAATCGTGCTTGTCAACTAGGAAATATTTTCCATACTTATCTACGAACCTGTGTCCTCCTCGATAGCCTATAAAGTACGAAATCAGCGATCCAAGAAGAGTTCCTATTGTGCTCAACAGCGCCACAAGCCAGAAATTCATTTTTCCATCTGCCACGAGAAATCCTGCAAAAGGCATAACTAACTCAGAGGGCAGTGGGAATATCATGCTCTCTAATGCCATCAGAATAACCAGTCCGGGATATCCTAAGAATCCTATAACGTTTATAGCAAATTCCCCTATTTTTGCAAGTATTGTTGTTATTATATTCATTTTTTATAATAAATATTAAATCTTTTGTAATTAATTATGTGGGGCTGCCAAGACTTTCACAAACCTTTACTTTACTGTTTTGAACTCGGGTCGCGCGGTCCCTAACCGCGAAGGATACCAAACTACCCCACAGCCCCAATAAGTCTAAGAATTAGTATGTTGTTTAAAAAGTTAATTGAAAATTTTTTATTTCTTTTTTTTATTTCTTTTTCTTGATTGCTTTTGATTTGCGGGCTTTTCAGGCTTTTTCTTATAAAGTATATTTTTTGCTGATAATTTCTGTTTAATTTTTTGAGATGATTTTTTTATTTTTGGCAATGGCTTCACTATACCTTTTGGTTTTTCTTGTTTCTTTTTAGGACTTTGAATCTGTGCATTTATTCTGATTTTCTCTTTTTGCTTTCCTGTTAATTTGTTTATTTCTTTGTCTAGTTTTTCTATTTCTTTTAATTCTTCTTCTACGGATTTAGCATTTATTCTCTGATCTTTTATTGGTGCTTCTGTCTTTATTATTTCTTTGTTTTCTTCATTCAAGGGCGATACTTTAAGTTGATCTTCACGAATACTTTTTATCTTTTTATCTTTTTTCTCTTTCTTTGTCTTTTGCTTAATTTCTTTTTCTTCTTTTTTAAAGAACTCTTCTTCATCTTTAATTAATTCTTTTTCTTCATCTATATCTTGTCTTTTTGGTTCAGGAATTTTATCTTCTTCTTTTTCTTGCTTTTGATATTCTTTTTGTTTGTTATAATTGTTCTCAAATTTATCCTCAATTTCTTTTTCTTCTTGCTCTAATTCTCTTGTTAATTCATCACCATTCTCATCTAATTTTATTTCTGTTTCATTTTTTGGAGGTTCTGGTATATGTAATGGCGGCTGGTTATCTTCAATTTTTTCTTCTTCTTTTGAAATCTCTAACATCTGCTCTTCTCTATTATCAACAGTAATCTTTTCTTCTGTTTGAGTTGGTTCATTCAGGGTTGTTTGATTATCTGGCTTTGGAATTTTGACATTCTTAAATATCTCTTTTATATCTTTTGTTCCCTCAACATCAAAATATTCAAAGAATTTTTCAGCCAGTTTTAATTTGAAACTTCTACCACTTTTTTCCTTATTTATAAATCCCATTTCTTCTAATTGTGCGATATGCTCATATGCCTTATTGCCACGCGTATTGACAACATCTGATTGTTGCACCGGGTTTTTCCACGCAATAATTGCAAGAGTTTCAAGAACACTTTTTGGAAGTTCAGTATCTGCCACAATTTTTCTCACAAGATCTAAATATTTTTCCCTAACATTAACCTTCCACGTATTATTCTCTTGAACAAGCGTTAAACTGCTATCTCTTGCTGCATATTCATCCTTAAGGGCCTTTAATGCTTTTCTTATTTCTTTGATATCTGCACCAATAAGTAAGCTGAGATTTTCCTCACTCATAAACTTGCCTGAAGAAAACAGTAATGCCTCAACTTGATTTTTCTCATCCATAACAAAATTAGTAAGAATGGGGATTTTAAAATTTTACTGTTTTAGTAAACTTTAAAATTTTTTGTTTAAAATTAAATTAAATAGATATATTATGTTTTAAATCAAGTATATGCCTTGTAGTATTAAATGTATAATTGTAATTATGTTTTTATTTTTATATACTTATCTCCATTCTTAAACAATTTTTTCTCTTTTATCAAAACTTCAATAAATGGCTTAAGATATTCCCCTTGCATTCCTATCGCATTCCCAATTTGTAGTTCAGTCATTTCTCTTTCTGTAGCTAAAAGAATAGCATTCCTTATTAAAAGTGCAAAATTTCTTTTTATATCCTCATTTTCAAAATGTTTTTGACGATAATTTGTGTTTATTATGTGCATCATATTGAGAATATCATTTAGCCAATCAGTCATATTTTTTTCAGTTATAATAAACTCTTCTGGCTTAATAATTTCAATGTTTGCAGGGGTGAAATTAGCCGCTAACCATATAAATTTATCTAATCCGTAAACTAACATTTCTGTCTCTATGAATCCACTCCAAATATCATTTTTTTCCTCAGGCTCTCCTAAATCCTGATTAAGAACAATTATTTTCTCCTCTTTTTGTATCTGTTCGATAACTCCTTTTAATGTATTAATGACATGCTCTTTCGGATTTCCTACAATTTCAAATAAAACCCTAGCCAATATCCATCCTTTTTCCAGTTTATCCTGAACTTCCTTCGAGGTCATTTGCTTTTGTTCTTTATTTCCTCTTGTTTTGTTTTTTTTCATGAATCCACCATACAAAAACATAGATTAATATAACCAGTATAGGAATTAGTGCATAATTTAAATACTTTGTTACTGTTTTTGTCTTTGAACTGTATATTGCTTTTCCTGTTAAGTCCATTTCTTTGTTTTTACTAGGATTATTTTTATTATTACTGATTTCTTCATTAATTTCTTCATTAATTAGTTTTTCTAATTTTGTTGTTTCATTTTTTATTTCAAATGTTTTATTTCCATTAATACGTAATAGTTTAACATCAATTAAATTATTATTTTCGTCCAATAAGCCAAGAATGAACAAATTTAATCCATTGCTTACATTTGCTTTAAAAATAACCTTTTCTGAAGAATTAATATTACTTCGGATATCCTCACTTATTTTGGCGAAAAATATAAGATTGTTCATCCCCCTTTCTATATTTGCAAAAAAATTAATTTCACCATCAAATTTCTTAGCCAATGTATAAAATGATTTTATTGATGCCTGACTTTCATTTTGTGTTGCATTACTTTTTTCTTTTTCTGAAATCTCAATTTTTCTTGTAAAACTTTTTTTCTTCACGTTATTTTTGTAGATTAAAATTCTTTCATCATATCTTCCTGGCGTAAGATTAATGTCCTTAATAATCTCTTCTGCATATATCTGACCTGGATTTAATTTAATCTCTTTTTCTGTTTCTAGAAACTTTTTTGAGCCCTTAAGCAAATAATGAACAATTTTGTAATAATTATCCCCTTCATCTTTATTAATAAATATTATAATTGATCTTAGGATATCTTCAAATATATGTTCGCTTATGTCAAAATAATATTCCTCAACATCTATATTTTTGTTCTCTTCTATTATTTGATTTACTCCATCTTTATTCTTTACAATTATGAATTCTTGGTCTTCTTTTTCTCCATCTATACATTCATCATGTAATCTATTTCTAAAGACGAGAATTTTCTCCACAGTTTTTATAGATGGTGTATAGCTTTTCTGGTTTGTATTTGTAGTTACAACAAAATCCTTAATAATATTTCCCCAAAGATCTTCTATCCAATAGTAATTTCATAATTTTTTTTTCGTTTCCAATGATTTTATTATAATATTTTATTTGCTCATTATTCTCATATACTTTTTTAGGAAATTCAAATTTTATTGAAGTATTACACGAAATATTACTTTTGTTTTCTATAATACTCTCATTGTTATTTAAATTATTATTGCTCTCACTTTCATTTTTATTAAGTTCAGCGCTGTTTTCTCGTAATGTACACGGAGTTCCAATATCACTGAAATAATATTGGTTGTTATTTATTATCTCTGTTGATGTAAACTTATTTTCCGAATCAAAGTAAGATAAATTATCTATTAGAGAATTATTATAAAATAATAACACATAATCTAAATCATTATCTAAATTATTGCCAATTGTTGAACCAAGTGTAAAGATCGAGCAATTTAAATCTGAATAATTAAACCCTTCCTCCACAATTAGACTTAAGTTAGATTCATTAATAAATTGTACTAATACTGGCGTGTCATTCGAGGAAGAGTCACAAAGGACATAACCTGATACGTTGTTTGTTCCATAAATCTCTACAAATTCTTTATTATTGTCTGCTCCCACAGGATTAAACATTATTTCATTTATTTTTATTGCTTTCACACTGTTTAATAAAAAATTTATAAACAAAATAATTATAATTAGTGCTAAAAATAATTTTTTCATAGATAATATTAATCAAAAATATTTAATAAGTTTAACTTAGCAATTTTCGGATTATTGAACTGTTTTATTGAAAAAATTACGAAGAACTGAAGATTGTGATTTATCAATGAGTCCTAAAGATTTTGTTTATAGTTAATGCTTGTTGATTATTTCCATACACCCTTAATTTCTGTATTACATTTACTGCATTTCCCATTTTTTATTTTGTTCTTTATGATTCTATATCCCTCTCTATTGACTAAAATATTTTTACATTCAGGGCAAATAGTATTTTCAAAATTATTATTGTTTTCTCCATACACATTTACGGCATTATAAACATTTCCAATATATACATAGTTGAGATATTTGTTTGCAATTTTTTTTAATTTTAAAAGACTAACTATGGGAGTTGCTATTTTATCTTCTGCCTTATACATCGGAAAAAATCTAGAAAAGTGTAAAGGAACATTATTGCCAATATTTTCTTTTATCCACTTGCACATCTTTTCAATTTCGACAGGATTATCATTTTCTTTTGGAATAATTAGTGTTGTAATTTCAATCCAAATGTCTGCTTTTCTTAGTGTCTTAATGGTTTCAAGAACTGGTGCAAGTTTTCCTTTTGTCCATTTTTTGTAAAATTCCTCACTGAATCCTTTTAGGTCAATATTTGCGGCGTCTATATATTTTATTAATTCTTGTAATGGTTCAGTATTAATATAACCATTACTCACCATTATACATTTTATTCTTCTTTTTTTAGCTGTTTTTGCAACATCAAGCATATATTCATAGAAAATTATGGGTTCATTATAAGTGAATGCTATCATTTCACAGCCTTCTTTCTTTGCTAATTCTACCACACACTCCGGACTTATTTCAGCCTTTGCAATTTGTTCTTCTTCCCATTCTTTACTCATTTCATAGTTCTGGCAGCCAATACAAAAGAAATTACAGCCGAACGTCCCAAAACTATATACTGCTTTGCCAGGTAAAAAGTGAAAGAGCGGTTTTTTCTCAATAGGATCAGCATGCATTCCAATTGGTTTTCCATAAACTATACTTACAAGTTTGCCATCAACATTTTTTTTAACCTTGCAAACTCCATATTTTTCATTTTTGATTATGCAATTCCAAGGACAAAGAGTGCATTTAACTTTGTGATCCTCTAGCTTATTATAATACATTGCTTCATGCATTGTAACAGACAATGTTTGTATCTTTATTAATTTTATTTTTTATCTCCTTAATTTTATTTTCACTATTTCCCAATAATAAGAAAACTTTTAATAGCTAATACGCCAATATGAGATTTGGTTATTTATATTTATAACTATCATTATTCATATTTATAATAAATAGTATGTTTTAATATAATTAAAATATAATCAATAATAATGTCAAAAATAATTATAATATATATAAAAAATAAATTAACAAAAATAAATTAACGATAAAAAACAGAAAAAAAAGGGGTGTTTGTTTTTGGCTTTATTTGGCGTATTTGGTAAAAAGAAAAAAGAAATCGATAAGATACAAGTACAAGAAGTTAATACCAACAACTATTCATCTTCTGCTTCTTCTGGTTATGATGAACCAGTTATACCAACCCTACCAGGAGTTGATGATAATGATATTCCTATACCTGATTCAAAAACAGAAATTCCGAAATTTGATATGAATAATAATGATAATCTATATAAGCTTGATGTAAACTTAGATTATACTTCTGATTTTAATAATCCTACAGAAGATAAAGAAGAAAATACAATACAAAATCTAAATAGAGAAATGATAAAAAAAGATGATATAGATACAGGTGATTTTGAGGATAATGCTCAATCCGAATTTAGCAAACCGGAATTTGATTCTTTAAAGAACGCTGTAGGAGAGCCTATAAAATCTTCTGTTATAAATTCTAATAAATCTCGAGTGAATGAAGAAGAATTACCTGATTTTGATGAATCCGCCGAACAGGGTGTTTCAGATTTTTTTAACAAACCATCTCTTTCAAAAGATATTAAAGAATCGCACACCATAAATATTGAAGATAAAGAAAGTGAAGAACTACAAGAGCTAGAAATTAACCAAAAAAGTAAAGATATTGAAGAAGATCAAGATGAAGAAGCAGAGATTCCAAATTTCTTCGGTTCAGAAACTTTAGAAACTGAAAATTCACCCATATCAACAGATTTACCTTCTTTTGACAAAATAAAGCAAGTAAAACAAGATACTTTTTTACCAGCATTTGAAATAAGAGAAACTAAATCAAATGAACAGTTGTTTATTGATGCAAGAGATTATGAAAAATTATTGAAAGAAATTAATGCAATAGATATTTTAGCAAGAAGAACTGTAAAAGAGTTAATGAAAATAAAAGATGTATCAGGAAATGAGACAAAGCTGTTTACTAAATATCATGCAGAGTTAGTATATATTAACGATAAGCTTGCATATATTGATAGTGTGTTATTTGGAAAGTAACAAAAACAATAAAAAGTTATATTAAAAAAGCTAATATTTATAATATTTGAAATTTAATATTAAAAATTATGATACTAAAAAAAGTTTAATAAAAATAACATCAGCCAATGTAAAAATAATAAATAACAATTAATGAGCAATTAAAGGTGGTAGTATGGATACTGAATTTGCGCCTGTTTTTGTGAAGATCAAAGATTATAACGATGTGTTGGCAATAGTAAAAATATTAAGAAAAAAAATTAGCAGTGCGAAAGAAACATTGCAAAGGCTACATAATCTTAGAGATGAAGAAAATCAGGAATTGTTAGAATGGTCTAAGAACCTTGAAGATATAGCTGAAAAAATCAGTTTTATTGACAAAGCGTTGATGGAACCGAATATTAAGGAGTGACAAATTTAACTGTTTTTGCTTAATAATTTGTAAAATTTATAAAAAATGAATCAAGAAATCAACGGAAAAGAAGTTGAGAAAGACTTATTTGTGAACATTCAAGCACCAACAGAGTTGAGACGTCATCTGCTCGAGTGCTCAAAAGCAATAATATTTGTGTTAAAGAATTACCACAAGTTAGCATTACTTCGTGAAGAAAAAGCTAAGCTATTATCAATATTAAAAGTCCAGGTTAATGAGATTAATCTCTTGTGTAATAAACTGCCTAATTTTATTCCCCGATATACTTTAGCGATAGAAAAACCAAGAGCGCCAAAGAAAAAAGAAAAGAAATTAGATAAAAAAGAAAGAATCCCTAAAGAAAACATTTCAGAGATAGATCAATTGCAATCTGCACTAAACAAAATAGAAGAAAAACTGAATACTTTAAAATAAGTAGTTGTTTTTTCTTAATAATTCTTAAAAATAGCAAAATTTTTTAAAGAACAAATATTTTTTATTCCTAATATGTATTATTGGCGGGGGTGATCATTATGAAGAAATCATCAATGAAAAGGGTTCTTATTGTTGAGGATGAAGAGCATATAGCAAATGCTGAAAAAATGATTTTAGAGGATGATTATCATGTAATAATGGCTAATGATGGTTTAAGAGGATTTGACTTAGCGAAAAAAGAAAAACCAGACTTGATTGTATTGGATTTGATGTTACCGGGTATGAACGGTTTTGACATTTGTAAAAAGATTAAAAATGATAAAACTCTAAAAGATATAAAGATTGTTATGGTTACAGCAAAAAATGAAGAGAAAGACGAGATTAAAGGAATGAAATTGGGAGCAGACGATTATATAATGAAACCGTTTGAAGCAATCGAATTAAAACACGTTGTAAAGCAGGTGCTAAACAAATAAAGTTGTTTATTTTGCTATGTTTTTTTTTTTAATTAGATTTGTATCACATTTTATTTTATTTTTATTGCGTCTTTTTTCGGGGGTCTTTTATGGCTGTTGACTTATTTGGAAATTCAATTATTGTATTTCATGCATTTAATAATTTTCTAAGTACAAATTCAGGTGAACTAGCAAAAAAAGTAATTGAATTAATTATTTTTAGTATTTCGACTTATATGCTTATTTCAGAATACAGAAGGAGTAAGAGAACAGAACTCAAATACCTAATGGTTGGATTCTGTAGTCTAACTATATCTAGATTTATAATGACTGGTTTTTATCTGTTCATTGTATTCGGAAAGGTAACTTTTGTTTTTCTCGAGTTGTTTTTACCAATTATCATTGAATTTCTTGATATTTTTGCATTAATACTTGTAGGATCAGCATTTCTTTACCCTTCTTTCAGAAAAGATGTGCGAAAAGCAATTTCCATTACGAATTATCAAATATTTGCTTTATTAATTCTATCTCTTATCATTCAACTTGGTTGGTTAATCTTATTCAGGATGAATAATAATTTGGTCTTCACTCAGAGTTTTGGTTTTTTTATTTTTGAGTTAGTTAAACTTTTAGTATTGATTTATCCTTGTTACATAATTTTTTTTAATAAACAAATTTATAAAAAATACAGATTTGCTATAATTACAGCATTTTTTTTGTATTCAATAAACGTAATTGTTAATTTAGTAAATATTGTTATTTATAATTATAAAAATTCTGATTTAAAGGTATTTGCGCAGCCATTTCCTTTTCTGGCTACATTATTTTTTGTAAGAGTTATTTATTTGAAGCTTGTTGATAAGGCATATCTTAAAGAAAAATTAGAAGAAACAGAGATGAAATATTTTCAGGAAAAAGAATTAGGGAGAATGAAGGATGAGTTTGTAAGCACAGTAAGCCACGAGCTAAGAACGCCAATCACAAGCGTGAAATTATATCTCTCATTAATTAAAGATGGAAAAATGGGAAAAGTAAATAAAAAACAAAAAGAGGCAATAAGCATTGTTGATGACGAGATTTCGAGACTGAATTACCTTATTAATGACATATTAAATCTTTCAAAACTAGAGCAAGGAAAAATTAGTTTGGAGCTATCAAATGTAAACATCTATGAATTAACCAAGAATAACTTATATGAGGAAATGGCCAAACAAAAAAATATTCAAGTATTAAATAGGATTCCAGAAAATTTTATGGCTGTTGTTGATAAAGAAAAGTTCAGACAAGTAATTGTAAATCTATTCTCAAACGCTTTAAAATTTACTGAGAGAGGAAGTATTACAATAGATGCAAAAAAATCTAAAAACGAGTTTATTTTTTCAATTAAGGATACGGGAATTGGAATAGAGAAAAAAAATTTATATAGAATATTTGAAAAATTCTATCAAGTCGAGGAACATTTAACTAGAAAGGAAAAGGGTACTGGGTTAGGTCTTGCTATTGTTGAAAAAATAGTGAATTTGCATAAAGGAAAAATTGAGGTTAATTCTGAGCTAGGAAAAGGAGCAGAGTTCATAATAAGAATTCCGCAATAAATTTATAGTTAAAGCAATCTATAAATCGCATAATTTAAAAACAAAATGAATTTTCTAAGTTTTAAGGAAAACCTTGTTATTTAAGTGGCCTAATTGTTTTTGTGAGCGCTGCTTGTTTTGACAATCTTTTCCTAAAAACTTGCGGGGATGCCGGAGTGGCCAACTATGAATATTAAAATAAGAAATTAATATTCTTTAGGCTAGACGGGACAGAAATATAATAAATATATTTGTCCAAACTCAAGGTCGGTTATCGGCAAGACACAAAGCATATCTTTCATTCATAACAAAATCAAAGAATGATGAGATATCTGTTGGCTTAGTGCCTACGTGGGTTCGAAAGCGCTTTTATAAAAAAAGGTGCACGAAAATAGGTGACTCACAGACGAAAACGTCCTGACTCAGCCGGACGAAATATACCTTTACGCTCGGAAGTCCTACTCCCCGCATTTCATTTCGTTTTATAGAAAAGATTTAAACAGATTTAATATTATATATTATTATCCAAACATTTTTAAACCCTTTCTTTTGTCATAAGGTGTTATGCTAAAGATATTCTCTATAGGAGGTTATGGCGAGGTTGGAAAAAACTGTACTGGTGTTCTTGTTGATGATGAGATGGTTCTTTTAGATATGGGGATCAATGTTGAAAATTATATTAAGGTTACGAATGATGAAGAGATAGAGAATATACCAATAAAAAAATTGATTGATGCAGAGGCTGTTCCAGATATTGATATTCTTGGCGATTTTAAAAAAAAAGTTAAAGCTATCATTATAAGTCATGCACACCTCGACCACGTTGGCGGGGTTCCCTATCTCGCAAACAGATTTGACTGTCCTATTCATGCAACTCCTTACACTATTGAAGTGTTGAAGGAAATCCTTGCAGACCATGAAAAAATTATAAAAAACGATATGATAACACATAGTGTTGACTCTCTTTTTTCTGTTACTAAAAATATAAAAATACAATTCATAAACTCTACACACTCAACACCCGAAACAGTAGTGATTGTAGTTCACACAAAATATGGTGATGTTGTATATGTCAATGATTTTAAGCTGGATCATTTTCCAATTTTAGGAAAACCCCCTAATATTAAGAGTTTAAAAAAATTAAAGACCAAGGTTTTGATTATTGAAAGTCTTTATGCTGCAAAACCAATAAAGACTCCTTCTGAGAGAGTTGCTAGAGAAATGCTTAGGGATGTCTTTACAGGAGTAAATATTAAGGGAAAAGCAATTGTAATAACTACATTTAGTTCGCACCTGGCAAGGCTTAAGACGATTATCGAGTTTGGAAAGCAGATAAACAGAAAGATTGTATTTATGGGGAGATCTTTGACAAAATATGTTATTGCGGCTGAGAAGTTATCTATTATTGATTTCTCAAAAAACGTTACAATGTTGAAATATGGCTCTGATGTAAAGAGATTCTTGAAAAAAATGAAGAACCCTGAGAAATTTCTTTTTGTTGTTACAGGACATCAGGGAGAGCCTAAGGCAATATTGTCAAGAATGACAAAAAAGTTGTTTCCTTTTAAGAATGAGGACATAGTTGTATTTTCGTCTACAATAATCCCTACTGAAACAAATTACCTTAACAGAGCAAACCTTGAAAATGAGCTAAAAAAGAAAAAAGTAAGAATATTCAGTGACATACATGTTTCAGGTCATGGAGCAAGGGAGGACCTGCGTGACCTTATAAATATGATAAAACCCGGCGTAATAATACCAAGCCATGGCACAATAAAAATGCAGGAAGCATTGAGAGAACTCGCAATTGAGATGAACTTTAGGCCTGAACAGATACAAGTAGTGAAGAACGGAGAAATAATAGAGATTAAGTGATGATCCAAAATATATTTTATTATAAATTGCTTTTATTCACTCCAAATAAAGAATACTATATTTTTTTTAATATTGTTTGTATGTTTCTATAAATTTTTTGAAATGACTAAGCACATCATCTTTGTTGTTTCCATTCCAGGAGTCAACATAGATTGCTCTTTCATCATTTTTTATAATTTCAATAATCTCTTTTTTCTCGTTGTATAATGATATAATTCTTTTTATTTCATCAGTATTTTTTGCTTTCTGTAGATGTCTCTCCATCACAACATCATCATATTCTGATACTTCATTCCACGGTCTTTTTATTATAAAAATTTTTTTTAAAATATCGTTAAGATCCTTGTCACACAACGCATTTCTAATTACATCTGGTTTATCTTCTGCAAATATATTTACCTTGTATTGCTTCAAGTATTCTACTTTTGTTGACGAATATAGAATCTCGGTGTACTGCACTTTATGCTTCTTAAAAAAGTTCTCTGTTATTATTTTTATCTCATTTCCGTACATTGAACTATCCCTTGATGTAATAAGGTAGATTGCTGACGTTTTATTTTTGATATAACTCAGCGTGTCTTTTACTCCCTCAAAAAAATCTAGATTACTAAGATTAATGAATCCATCATTATTATTACTGAACGACATCAGTATATTGCTAATTTCTTCTCTTTCGGCTTCCAATGATTGTTCTAGATTATAGAGCCGTATATCTCCAAATTTCTTTGTTTCACGATGATTTATCCTAGAACTATTAATCTTATCCATTATGTGAACAGCTAGGGGAACTAGCGTGTCATCCACATCTGATGCAAAAACCAAACCCATCGGAGCAAGAAGTATTTGATATTTTAAAAAGTTAACTAAAAATCATGATATATTTATGATTTATATATTAATATAGTGAGGAAAGTAAAAAAACGCAATAGCCCCGCCAGGATTTTCGAGTTTTTGCCACTTCATTATTGGATTTCTGTTTTTTTTAACAGGAAAATCAATCTTTTACTAAATTAATCAAAAATTAATGTTTTTTTGTGCTAAAAATCCTTAATTTTTGAGCACTTCGACAAAAAATTTCGAACCTGGGTCTCGACATCCAAAGTGTCGAATGAATTGCCTCTCTCACATATTCGAAATTGATCGATTTGGCCGCTACACTACGGGGCTATAATGCATAATATTTTATATAAGAGATTTTTTCTTGTTTTTAAAGGTTTTCTCTAATTTACTTTTATTATTATTATTTTTTGTTATTTTTATTTGATTTTTTTTTGTTTTTTTTTATTATTATTAATTTGTAGTATTATTTTTCACTTCTATTATTTTATTTTGTACCAATTTTTTATTATAACAAATAGGTGCAAGTTCACATACCTGGCATTTTTTCTTGTCATTAATTATTTCTGGAATTTCTTTTGTTTTTTGGAATTCAAAAATTTTATCTCTTGTTGACAATATTTCTTCTCGCAAGAAAGGATTCATGGCAACAGACCTCTCAGAGTTTATATCAAGATATTTAATAAATCCAGTGTTTGTCTTTCCGTGCTTGTCGTTTAATAATAAAATATAACTACCTATTTGAAATCTGTGGCTTGGCCAAACCCCTGTTGATGGGGCAGAACCTGTTTTTAATTCGTAAGGTATTATTTCTTTTTTTGTAATCTTAACTTGATCAATAATCCCTCTCAATTTTAGATTTTCGCTATTAATTCTTACTTCAGATTGGGTCCTTATTTCAATTGAATTCCAAAGATCTTCCCCATAAACACCTTTTTGCTTTATCACTTCATGTATTTGTTTTGCTTTTTCTTCGCTTTCTTTAACAATGTTCTGCCACGCTTCTTTTATCAGATCGATTATTGGGATATTTAACTCCCGAATCATTTCATTATTAATCTTTACAGACTCTTTCAGCGATTCAAAATGATTTTTCTTGAATATTTCAAAGATTTCATTGAAATTATCAGTTTTTATTGATTTAATCAAATCTTCTTCTTGTCTATTAATAATATCAAAAGCGTTATGTCTGACTGTCCCTTTGACCATGGCTGCCTTTGGCGGTCTTTTGATTTTTAGAACAACTTCTATGAATGATTTTCTAGGACAATAAAGATATGTTGATAGAGAGGTAACTGATAACATATTAATATAGGAATCACTTATTATTTTATAATATTTGTGTAAGAATGTCTTGTGCCAAAAAAGGATGTATTTTAACTTTGTGTATTTAATTCCATTTCAACTACTGCTTCAATGTGTGGTGTTTGTGGAAACAAGTCAAACATCGCAGCACTTTTTATTTTATAATCTTTAAATTTTGGAATGTCCTTTCCAAGCCGGTCAACATTGCAAGAAATATAGATTATTACTTTTGGCTTTAATTTTTTTAGCTCTATGATTGTTTTTTCATCCATACCTGAGCGAGGAGGATCTGTTATTACAAACAAAGGCTGTTTCAATTTAAGTCGTCCGAGTTGTTTTGCATCAAGAATAATTGCTTTTATATTTTTAACATTGTTGTTCTTAATGTTTTCTTCTACAGAATCAATGCAGTTCTTATCATTCTCTACAATTATAACTGACTTGAACAACCCCGCATTAATAATTCCAAAAGTACCAACACCGCCATATAAATCCAACAAGCTAGATTTTAATGTATCTTCTTTATATTTTTCCAAAATTTTATGTATATATTCGTGCATTTTATTAGTCATTACTGTATTGTTCTGGAAAAAGCCTTGAATAGAATAATAAAACTCACTATCAAGTAATGTTTCTTTTAATTTTTCAGTTCCTTTTACAACAAAATAATTATTTGAGATACTAATATCGCTGTTTGCAGGTACATACGTCACAATAATATTATTTGCACAACTAATTTTTGCGAATTCTTTGATTTTTTTAATAGCTTCATTTAACCTCGTGCTGTTTTCGTTCAACACAAAAGAAATTGATGAATTATCTCCTGGAGTTCTTAAAACTGCATATTTGAATGTGCCTGTTTTTTTTCTAATATCAAAATAATCACAATCATTAAAAAATTCTCTTATTTCTCTTAAAAGTAAATTTAGTTTTTCATTACTAATCACACATTTTTCAATATCAATTATTGAATACCATTTCCCTTTTTCACGCAGCCCGAGACCATTACGGTGAAAAATAAAATCCATTCTGTTTCTGTAATTATAATTGTTATCAAAAAAAATTTTTACGTCTTCATATTTTATCCTGTTAATTAGTAATTTTTTTTTATTTTCTAACTGTGTTGAGTAATTTATGTGTTGGGCGCTACAACCTCCACATTTTCTAAAATAACAACAAAGAGGATCTGCCATACAATAAAGAAAAAATAAGGAGTTTAATAAAATTATTGATTATTTGATTGTTTGTTTTATTAATTATTTTTTTCGTATAATAATAATACAAACAACAGTAATAGTAATAGTGATAAATATGCTTATTGTCGTAAATTCTGGTATTTCATTTTGATTACAATACTCTTCACTCGTGCAGTTGTAATCTTCTTCATCTTGTTCATTATTTGCAATATTTGTATATATAGCCTTGCTGTGAGAAGAACGTGATGATTGTTTCTCTTCGCCCAGTATAGTAAACATTGAGAATCTGTGGGTTTTTACAATTAATTTATTTGAACCGTAATCAATGAGTGCATTTGCTGATTTCCAGCCTTGATCTGTTAAGTAATAAACTTCAAGCGACTCCTCATCAAGATCTTTAATTTCTTCTTCACTATAATTGAATTGAATTATTGCAGTAAACTCGTTCTGCTTAAATCCAGAATTAATTACGTAATACATTCCTAATCCAATTTTACCTGACGGAATATTCTCAGGATTTGTGGGGTATTTAACAATCGAAATCCAGTTCTCATCATTTTTTTCTAATCCAAAAAAATTTATTGAAATTCCTGTGTTTGTTAAAACGGTATTGTTTTTATAATTTATTAAGCCGACATAACTAAAACTTGGTTTTTTATCGCAATCAGCACTCGAGCACTCCGCAGAAACAATATTTAAAGATAATGCTACTGTTAAAACCACCAATAAAAAAAGATTTATTTTATTCATCTTAAGACCCCCTAATTATTTTTTTAAAAATTATTGACATTTTTTATATTTTACGATTAGTTAATTAATTGTTAATTGATATTGTTTGTCTGATTGTGGGTTATTTAAGTGGAATTTTATTTTATTTATAAATTTAATTATTGTTGCTACTATGTGATGATTATAAGTAAATTGTTTTTTATATAAAAATTTATAAGTATGCTAGATTTAATTATTACAAACGGTGGGAAAATGCACGAACTCGAAATAACAAAAGAACTAATAAAAAACCTATCAAAACAATGTGAGACTCGCGGAATAAAAGATCCAAAAACAGTAGTTACTCGTTTAGGAAAACTTACCACTTATGCGAGAGATTCTATAATATTTTATTTTGACATGTTAAAAAAAGAAAATGAACTTCTTGCAAATACAAAATTGGTTGTCGAACACGAAAACGGAAAGATTAGATGTAATACTTGTAAAAAAGAAAGCTATGTTCAACAGCCATACTTGATTGAATGCCCATACTGCTATTCTGACAATGTTAGTATAATTGAAGGAAGAAGTTTTATTATAAAAAGTCTTGAAGCAAATAACTGAAAGGGATACTATGTGTGAAGAATGTGGTTGTAATCACAAAAACTCAAAAAAAGATAATAAATTGAATTCTAAAATAATACACATAAATAAATCAATCACAGAAGTTAATGATAGGATTGCTCATGAAACTTGGCATTATCTCATAGATAAAAATATTTTTGCAATAAATATTATGGGTGGTCCCGGTTCTGGAAAAACAAGCATTATTGAAAAAATTAGTGAATATATTGATCCTGGGGAAATTATTGTTATTGAGGGTGATTGTGAATCTGATGTAGATAAACTAAGACTTGAAAAAAAAGGAATAAACACTTACCAAATTAACACACAAAAAGGTTGTCATCTTAATGCAACAATGATTGATAATTCATTAAAATTGATAGAAAAAACAGGAAAATTAAATAATAAAAAATATTTATTTATAGAGAATGTTGGTAATCTTGTTTGTCCTGCAGGTGTAAAGATCGGGCAACATGTAAACATAGTAGTTAGTTCTACAACAGAAGGTAACGATAAACCTTTGAAATATCCATACATTTTTATAGATACAGATGTTATACTTATTTCAAAATATGACTTAAAAGATATTGTGAATTTTGATGAACAAAAATATTTATCTTATGTAAAAAAAATTAATAGCCGTGCAGTTATATTCAATACAAGTATAAATTCTGTTGTAACATTTCAAGGTTTTGTGAAATATATAAAAGATAAAAGGGAAGAGATTATTTCGAAACTTCATCATCATTAGTTTATTTTTTTTTGTTATGTTTTATCTGATTATTATTATAACCAATAAATTTAAAAATAAGAATAATTTCACAATTGTTAATATGGGCACTCATTTTATATATTTAGATCATGCGGCTACAACATATGTAGATGAGAGAGTAAAAAAGGCAATGAATCCTTATTTTTCTGATATCTATGGTAATCCGGGAAGTTTTCATTCGATAGGATTACTTGCAAAACAAGCCGTAGATGATTCTAGAAAAAAAATAGCAAAAATATTAAGCGCCAATGAAAATGAGATTATTTTTACTGCATCGGGCACAGAAAGCATAAACATGGCAATAAAAGGCATTGCCAGAGCATATAAAAACAAGGGGAATCACATAATAACACAAAAAACAGAGCATCATGCAGTTCTTGATACATGTGAATATCTAGAAAATTATGAAGGATTCAAGATAACATATCTGAATGTGGACAAGTATGGTTTAGTGAACTTAGAGCAGTTAGAAAAGGCAATCACTAAAGAAACAATATTAATCACAATAATGTATGCAAATAATGAAATAGGAACATTACAACCAATCAAAGAAATTTCAAAAATTGCAAAAAAACATGATATAATATTTCATTCTGATGCATGTCAAGCTGCAGGTTATCTTGATATTAACGTGAAAAATTTGGGTATAGATTTAATGTCAATCAATGGAAGCAAAATATACGGGCCCAAAGGTATTGGAATATTATACATTAAATCAGGCGTATTCATTCATCCTCTAATTCACGGAGGAGGACAAGAGTTCGGAAAGAGGAGCGGTACAGAAAATGTTCCTTATATTGTAGGAATTGCCAAAGCATTAGAAATTGCTCAGCATGAAAGAAAAAATGAAGTAGAGAGACTAACAAAACTTCGAGATAAACTAATAAAAGGTCTTTTAAGAATACCGAAATCCATACTTAACGGTCATCCTAAAAAAAGATTACCCAATAATGTAAATATAACCTTTCTTGATATCGAAGGAGAGTCTATTTTGTTGTATTTGGATAAAGAAGGTATTTGTGCAAGTACTGGAAGTGCTTGTACTTCTCACTCACTTGACCCAAGTCATGTTATTCTTGCCACCGGTCTACCTTATGAGGCTGCGCATGGAAGTATAAGATTTAGTTTAGGAAAAAGAACAACTATGCACGATATAAATAAAGTATTACGGATTATGCCTAGAATAGTTAAAAAGTTAAGACAACTAAGTCCTGTAAAACTGAATAAAAAAGATATAATAACTTAAAACATGACTATTAAAATATAACTAAAAAGATACAAAAAATTATTATCTGAAAAATATGTGAAAAAATGAAATTGAATACACTAAATAATAAAAAAATTAGTAATAAAAAAATTCCGGATGTAAAAGCTAATAATAAAAATCAAGGCTGGTTTTACACAGATGAAGTGAAAAAACATTTTTTTCATCCAAGAAATATTTTTATGACAGAAAAAGATTTAGAGAATTACAAATATGATGGTTTAGGTGTTGTTGGCAGTCCGGCTTGCGGTGATGTAATGAAGTTATGGATTAAAGTTGATAAAAAAAGTGATAAAATTATTGATTGCAAATTTCAAACATTTGGTTGTGCAAGTGCAATTGCTTCAACATCCATTCTCACAGTTATGGTTACAGAAAAAGGCGGGATGAAGCTTGATGAAGCACTAAAACTAAAACCACAGGATATTACAAAAAGATTAAAAGGATTGCCTGATAGAAAAATTCACTGTTCAGTGCTTGGAGATAAAGCTTTAAGGGCAGCAATTAATGATTACTTTAGAAAATCTGGTCAAATAAACAGAATTTTTCAAGAAGGAGCTAAAACAATTGATAAAGTTCTAAAAATTACAGATAAAGATATTGAGTATGCTGTTCTTGATGGAGCAACTACGTTTGAAGATCTTCAAAAGAAAACTAAGATTGGTATACATGATAAGAATTGCATTCCTGAAGCAAAAGAATTGTTAGAATATTTTAAGAAGATACATTTTGGTACTTAGTATTTATTATTCGGCATTTGGTATTTGATTTTTTTTTTCAGAATAAAAAATATTAGTATATTTTCTTATATCAAATTTTGTAGGAAAAACAATTTATATTTTAATAAGATGAATAAAATAAATATAGATCGAATAATAAAACATATAAATTTATAAATTATAATTAAAGATGTATTATAAATGATAGATTTTGTTGTAATGTTTTCATCTCCGTTAATGTTAATATGGGATGTTTTTAAGCATTGGATAAACTTGTTCATTGCGCCCGTCTTAGATTTTAACATGCTCTGGATAATTGTTCCTGTTTATCTAAACTGGATTGTAACTGAAATATTTCAAGAAAAAAAAGGAACAAGTTTTGGAAATGCCATAACAAACGGCGTTGTGATGTTGTGGGTTGGTGTTGATTGGACAAGACAAATAATATATCAGGGCATTCTTGAATATGGTTGGGGAATACTTTTTATTAAGTCCTTTATTGCTTTGCTTGCTTTTATATATGGTATAATAATAATTGTTGTAGGTTTAAGAGCAAAAAAAATCACAAAGTATATAGGAAGAATAAGAGAAATAAGCTACTTTTGTATTGTTTTTACTCCAATTTTTTACGGAGTAATTAATCCTGAACTAAAAGTTTTTATTGCTATAATATTATTTTTTCCTGTCTTTTATTTCTTTTTTGAATTGCTTGATTTTATAATTCCAGATCCAAAAACAAATAAAATCGATGAAAACGAAGATATTGGTGTGAGTTACAAAAATAAAGACATTTATCAAAATTCATCAAATTCATTTTATGACCGGAGTGTTGATATGAACAATTTAAGAAGAGAAAACACCTTTCAACCTTTTAGTCAACAACAAAATATTCAATCAATTCAAGATACAAGTATTAAACCATTTAATTTTTCATATTCTGCGCAAGCACAAACTTCAAATAAAAAATTCATTCCTATTCAAAAAACACGAAGAAAATATTACAGCTACCCATATAGTAAGAACTACAATCCTGATTATAATCCATTCATAAAAAAATCATAATAACAAATTAATTTTATTATTAAATAAACCCGATATTATTATAAGTATTATTATATATTTGTATAATTATATTAAAATATTTTATATTAATATTAAATAATAACACAATTTAATAAGATAAATTTTGTTATATTTTCATAATATTCTTGTATATATCTTATTTGAAAATTAATGGGTTTTTTATGTGTTATTGAAAATAGATTTTATTGAATATATATATTTATAAATAAACATTTAATTCATATTAAATACTGAGTGATGCACGATTATAAGAAATAATTTGTTGATAACAATTAATTGAAAAAGCGAAATTATTGCTTTATATTATTTATTAAAAAAATTATTGCTTTATATTATTTATTAAAAAATATGTTAAAAAGAAGAATAATTAATCCGAGGTGAAAAAAATGAGTAAAACTTTAAATAAGCTTGTTTGGGGTTTTTCTTTTGTTGTTGGGCTGTTTCTATTAATTGGTAGTTTGCCAACAATTAGTGCAAACGTGGTTGGTTCTTCAAATACAAATTTTACTTTTACTGCAGTCATCGGTTTTATAATTATATTGTTCTCTCTGGCCCTATTTGTTTTTAGTGCACCCCCCGTAGAGAAAAAAGAAGAAGAGCAAAATAACAATATTCATCAAAACCAACAAATTTAAATATTTATCATTTTTTTATTTTGATATGCCCGTAAGTACAATTAAATCAAAATGCAGAAGATGTGGGAAGGAGGCACCAAGTGATTCTTTTATTTTAGATCCTGTTTACGGTATGATGGTTTGTCAGAACTGCGTCAATGAGAGAAGGTCGAAGAGTTTCTCTGTTAAAAAAACTGGTAACGTTGAGGATGTAAAGTCAGATGAGTCTCCAAAACCAAAAGGTTGGGATGCAGATGATGAGCTACTTGAAAAGTCATATAGGCAAAAGATTGAAAGCTATGTGAAAGTACAGAAGATTGACAGTGAAAAGGTTAAGTATACTTGTCCAAAATGCAAATACCAATTTGTTTACAATCTTGACAAGAATCTACCATCGAAATGTCCTTACTGCAATATGGCCATACAGAAATTTAAATTTTAATTTTACTTTCTTATATTTTATAACAAAAACCTTTAATATTAAATATTAAAAAAAACTATGATAAAATGAAAATCAAAAAAACAAAGAAAGATACAATTGAAAACAAATTTAAAAAAAATACAGTAAAAAAATCTGTTACTCCTAATATAATAAAGACAATGAACATTGGCGAAGTTGTCCAAAAATACCCTGAGACAGTTCCAATTATGCTGGCGCACGGTCTTCATTGTATTGGCTGTCATGTTTCTTATTATGAAACTATAGAACAAGGTTGTTTGGCACACGGAATGCTGAAAAATGATATTCAAAAAATGATTAAGAAAATGAATTCTCTTGTAAATAAACTTCAAAAAGAGCCAGTTAAGATAACTGAGACCGCTGCCAAGAAACTAAAAGAGTTAGCAAAGGGGAAAGACTTCGGTTTGAGAATTAGACTGTCAGAATCAAATGACAATCAATATGATTTAAGTCTAGAACATAAGCCAAAAAGTAATGAAACAACAATACAAGTAGACGGAATAAAGATTTTTTTAGACTCTACGACCTTGAACTTTATAAGAGGTTCAACTGTTGACTTCATAAACGATAAGGAAAAAAAAGGATTTGTAATACTAAAATCCTGTATTGTTCCTAATGGCAGAAAATGTCTTTGATAGAATTTCACAAAATGAAATTGAGAAAAAATTTGATGATATTCAAAAATCAAGATTCAATAAGGTTTTTAATAAAAAATATATTAAAATTATGGAAGAACTGACTGAATCTGCTAATAAAAATTAGTAAAAAATAAAAAAATTCTGTTTTATTTGATTTATTTTAACTTATTTATTTTAGTTGATTATTTATTCCAGTCAATACTAAACTGTTGTATCCCTGTGAGGTAAGAATAAGCAGTGAGTGCTGCTTTTACTCCTTCTGCTGCACTTATTACTGCCTGTTTATACGGAATGCTTGTGCAGTCTCCTGCAGCAAAAATGCCAGGAACACTCGTATTGCATTTTTCGTCAATAATTATCTCGTTGTTATTGTTAAGCTTCAACAAATCCTTAATTAGGTCTGTCTTTACTTCATAGCCAATCTCGAGAAATACTCCATTTACTGCAATATTTTTTCTCTTTTTTGTGTTTACATCCTCTAAATCTATTGATTCAACAAACATCTTGCCATTAATCGCAACAGGAATTGCCTCAAGAACTAGTTCAACATTCTTCATATTTTTAATTTTCTCAAGTCCAATCTCATCTGCCCTGAAGTCCTTTCTTCTATGAATTAAATAAACTTTTTTAGCTACTGCGGCAAGTTCCTCTGTTGCATTTATTGCAGAGTTACCCCCGCCAATTACAGCCACGTTCTTGTTTTTGAATAATGGACCGTCGCATACCGCGCAAGTACTAACTCCCCGTCCTAAAAATTTACTTTCACCAGGAATATTTAGAGTTTTTGCTACTTTTCCAAAACTTAAAATTAATGTTTTTGAATAATATTCTGTTTTATCCTCCTGAATAACCTTAAACTTTTTTTCAGCCAATTTTTCAATCTTGATTATCTTCCCATAGATAAACTCTGCTCCAAAATGTTTTGCTTGCTCCTCAAAATTCTTCATTAATCTAGGACCCGATTCAGAAATTACTCCCGGATAATTCTCAATATGGCTAGTTAATAATCCCTGACCACCAAAATCAATACTAACAATAGCTGTCTTGAGTTTTTTTCTTGCAGTGTATATTGCAGCGCTCATTCCTGAAGGACCACCACCCACAATTAATACATCATATTGTTCTTTTTCTGTCATTTTCCTAGAAAATATTGTTATATTTTTAAGATTTGTGGTAGATATTTATATATTTTATTTTTTAATATTCATCTTAAAATGGTTTTTATAAGTTTAAATATTATAAAGTTCAAAGAATTTAAATTATACAGTGAGCTGATTGAAAATAATTAAAGTTTATGTTTTTTTTAGGTTTATACTTTTTTATTCCAAAATCTCGTAATGACATTATAAATATATTCTTTTACTTAATTTATAGATTTATTATTTTTTTATTATTTTTTGTAGAAAAAATTGCTAATTTGTATGTTGGAATGTTAGGTGATATAAAATTCATTCTTCAAACGCGAATTTTGGATCTTCGGGGGTGCATCCTTCTGAATACCTGTCAAGAATTTTTATTGCTTCCTCATACAGTTTTGTGTACTTTAAGTCATCATCTGTCGGATCTTTTTCTTCTATCTCTGTATAATCTTCGTGCTTTTTTTTACAAATAGGGCAGGTCCCCGGCCATTTCATTTTTACTTCACAACCACAGATGTTGCATGAATACGCTTTCATAAAAATAAAGAAATAATTTCTAGTTTAAATTATTTGTGAAAAATATAATGATGAAAATAATAATGAAAATTAATTATTATTTATTATTTCTCCAGGTAATTCACCAGTAACCGCACTCCCCATCCTGTAGCGTTCTTTGAAATGTAATCTCTCTCTTCATTAATAAATGCAGTTCCAGCAATGTCAATATGCGCCCAAGGGGTTTTTTCAACAAAATAACTTAGAAAACTTGCTCCATTTATTACTCCCGCGCCACTACCTTTTTTTCCAATATTTGATACATCTGCGTTTTCTCCCTTAACTAGTTCTTTATATTCATCCCACATCGGAAGTTCCCAGACTTTTTCATTAACGTCATATCCCGCTTGAATTATTTTTTCAATTAATTCTTTATTGTTTCCAAGTATTGCAGCAGAAATATTACCCAATGCTATAATACATGCACCCGTTAATGTTGCCAAATCAATTATTTTGTCAGGTTTAAGAGTTTCTGTATATGCAAGTGCATCAGCAAGTATAAGTCTGCCTTCTGCATCGCTGTTCAACATCTCAATTGTTTTTTTGTTATATGCTTTAATGATGTCTCCTGGTTTTTGTGCAGAAGGTCCCGGCATATTTTCACTTAATGGCATTACTCCAATCACTCTTTTTTTAACTTCAAGTTGTGATGCTGCAAGAAGTGTTCCGAGAACTACTGCGCTACCCGCCATGTCATATTTCATATTATCCATATAATCTCCTGTCTTTATGTTAAGTCCGCCTGAATCAAAAGTGATTCCTTTTCCAACTATTGCTATTGTCTCAGTTGTTTTTGTTTTTTGCTTTGGATTATATTCTATAATTACTAGTTTTGGATCTTGGTTACTTCCTCTACTCACAGCGAGAATTGCATTGAAACCTTTTTTTTCAAGATCCGCTTTTCCAAAAACAGTAATCTTTAGTTTCTTCTCTTTTGCAAGACTTTTGGCTTCTTCTTCAATATAAGTAGGAGTTTTTATGACACTAGGATAATTTACTAGATCCTTTACATAATTTACACTTTCAGCAATGATTAATCCTCTTTTTATTCCTGCAGTAATATCTTTTGCAATGTCTTTATTACCAATTAGAATTAATTCCTCAATCTTTTTTATCTTATCTAATTCCAATGTTTTGAATTTGTTGAACTGGTATAGTGAAAGAATTGTTGCTTCAGTTATTGCTTGTGATTTTTCCACAGGATTATTGTTCATATTTAACAATGTAAGTGTCGATGAAATAGTTTTTATTCCTTTATCTCGAGCGATTTTTGCTGAATACCCACTGATTTTTCTTAATTTTTCAATATTAAACTCCTCTTTTTTTCCTAATCCGACGACAAGAACATATTCGGCAGGTATTTTTCCCAGAGGTGTTAGAAGCATAGTTTCCTTAAAATCTCCTTTGAATCTCTTGCTCTCAATTGCTTTATGTATTTTATCATCAAGAACATCATTAATCTCTTTGCATTCATCAGTTTCAAAATCCTCAAAAACACCAACAATTAAAAATTCGGTTTTGTACTTTAAAATATCATCAGTGCTAATATTAATTTTCATAATAAACACCTCTAGTTTTGTTCAATACTGTATTTTTATAATTTATATATTTTTATAATTGTTAAGTATAGTTATTAATCTTATACTTCTGCAAATGTCTTTTTCAATAATTGTGCATCTTTTTCAAGATTTGGACTTTCGCAAATAACAAGTCCTTTTACCTTAAAATCTTTAAGTGCTTTCATTAATTCAATATAATTTAAATCAGATTCTTTTAAAATCAAATGATTTTTTTCCCCCTTTGCAGAGTAATTTATTCCGGAAATATGAATGTGCATATTATCTATTATTTCTTTTCCAAGTTCGCGTTCAAGTTTGACAAGGATACTTCGAAACTCGTCATATGAATTATATTTTCCATTATATCTTGCATGCATATGGGAAAAATCTATACATGGAAGTACTTGCTCAACTTCTTGACTCAACCTAATTAATTCTTGCAAATCTCCCCACTGGGTTTCTTTTCCTGTCAATTCTGGACGCACCCAAACTTTATTTTTTTCTGAGTTCAAAACTTCTACAATTTCTTTTATCTCTTTTTTCACTACACTATAGACTTCTTCCTTTTTCATTTTCATATAATACGCGGCATGAAAAGTTATTGTGCTTGCACCACACAAATTTGCAATCCTCGCAGTTTCGAGAATTCTTTTCAGGCTGGCTTGCTTTTTATTTTTTTCAAGAGAATTAAGGTTGATAAAATAAGGTCCGTGAGCGCTTAGTTCTATACTTTCTTCAGCTCTAACCTTTCCCACTTCTTTTGCCATAGTTGGTGGCATCCTCACTCCATGAACAAATTCTAACTCCATACAATCAAGCTTTAATTTATTGAGTTCTCTAATTCCGTCAATTGTATTTCTGTTCTTAATACAGAGAGGTACGCCTGCTGGTCCAAAATGTAATTTTTTCATGCAAAAAGTTAATAAAGCCAGATATTTAAAATTATTTATTGCTATCTCTAGAGCCATTAAAACTTTCAGTTATTGATCGAGGTGTTTTTTATTGATTTATATTTTATGTTTGTTATTATAAATGTAACTAATAATTATTATAAATCATAATGATAAACTATTATAAATTACTTGAATATTAATTGTAAAGTAAATATAACTCTAAATATAAAACTCTATAGAATATGTTAAGTCTATATTCGTTCTCTTTCCTCGTTTTCACTGATTAGTTGGGCAATTTTTTCTGCAAATCCCAAAGCAACTTCAGGTCCATTTGCAGTGATAATTAAACCATCCCATTCAACTAGATTTCCTGTGTAATTTGCCTCTTTAGCCCTTAACGCATCTTCCTGTGTCGGAAAACTTGTTACTTTTTTTCCTTCAAGAATTCCCGCGTTTCCAAGTATTGTTGGAGCTATACATATCGCAGCTACTATTCTTTTTGCTTCATAGAAAGATCTTGCAATCCTAAGTGCTTCTGGGTCATTAAAGTATTTTTGTGCTCCAGGTCCTCCAACAAAAACAACAGCAGAATAAGTTCCAACTTTTACATCTTCTAAGAGAATATCAACCTTTTGTTTTTTTCCAGTCTTGCTTATGGCTATCCTCTCACTTGATGCAGTAGTTACTTTTGCATATTCTGATTCAAAATATTTTTTTGGCTCATAATACTCAGGATCACTAAATCCGCTTGGCGCTATGACCATTAATATTATTTTATCTCTCAGATCTTCCATCTTTACTATTCAATCTTTTATTTGTGTTCTAAAATCGAATATCAAATTCTAATATTTTTTTTTTTAATTTTTGGATTCTTAATAAACTTACTTTTATGAACTTATTTTTATAACTTTTCTTTTTTATTATTTCTGGATAAATATCATTAAAATCTGTTTTTTTATCCATTATAATTTCTTTTATCAATAATATAACTGTTTTAATATTAAAATGTTTTTAATTCTACTTTTTTCAACACTCTCTTTCCAATATCTTTTTTTTAAAATATATTATTTGCAACGAAAATATTTATAAATTACAGTTTATCTCAAAAACCCCATATGTAGAGTTTATTATTAATAAAAACACTGTATCTTGTGTTAGTAGACATAGTATTAACTAAATTAAGATTAAATATTTTTGAGGTTTGTTATCAATGAAATGCCCTTATTGCAAACATAACGAATTAAAAGTTCTTGAATCAAGAGATAGTGAAGACTTCATTACAAGAAGACGGAGAGAATGTTTGAAATGCAAAAAAAGATTTACAACCTATGAAAGAATAGAAACTATTGAGTTAACAGTAATAAAAAAAGATGGAAAAAGACAGACATTTGATAAGAACAAAATTCTGAATGGTCTTTTAAAAGCATGTGAAAAAAGACCAGTTACAAGAGATACCCTTGAAAAAACCGTTGATGAAATTGAATTAGAATTAAGAAACCTTAATACAAAGGAGATATCTTCTAAACTTATAGGGAAAATAGTATTAAAAAAATTAAAAAAATTAGACAAGGTAGCATATATAAGGTTTTGTTCAGTATATATGGAATTTGCTAATCTTGAATCATTTGAAAGTGAATTAAAAAAATTAACAAAACATTAAGAAAAAACAAAGAGCCAAAAAATAATCGGGGGTAGTAAAAAATGTCAAAACTTGAAAAACTTAAACTTTCAGAAAATCAGATCAAAGTAATTAAGGACAAGTATTTGAGAGACACACCAACAATTGAAGAATGGCTTTATAATGTTGCTGAGAATATTGCTCTTGCAGAACTATTTTATAATCCCGACATTTCCAGAGAAGAACTGTTTGATGGAGTTCATTTTGAAATAGAAGAAAAAACATTTGATGAAAAAGAAAAGACAACAACATTTCTATTTCATAAGAATATTGTATCTCAATCTGAAAGAATAAGAAATTTTCGAAAATTAATATCAAATCTTTATGATATATCTAAGAAATCCAGTAAAACTACAGAGCAATTTAGAAAGGCAAGAGATAAGTTTTATGGCATACTTTCAAGATTTGAGTTTCTTCCTAATAGCCCAACATTAATGAATGCTGGAAGATCACTACAACAGTTAAGTGGATGTTATGTTCTTCCTGTTGGTGATAGCATAGAAGAAATTTATGATTCTTTAAAACATATGGCTCAAGTACATCAAAGTGGTGGGGGTACAGGTTTTAGTTTTTCTAAACTTAGAATGAAGAATGACGAGGTTTCCTCAACAAAAGGAGTTAGCTCTGGTCCAGTAAGTTTTATGCAGATATTTGACAAATCAACAGATATTGTTAAACAGGGAGGGACAAGAAGAGGGGCAAACATGGGTATTCTAAGATATGACCATCCAGACATTATGGAATTCATAAATATAAAGAAAACTCCAGGAATTCTTGAAAACTTTAATATCAGTGTTGCTGTTGATGATAAATTTATGAATTCAGTCAGAAATGATCAAGATTATGAACTGATTAACCCTAAAGGAAACAAGGTTGTTGGTAAAATCAGTGCGAAGAAGGTTTGGGATGAAATAATAAAAGGTGCATGGGAAACAGGAGATCCAGGAATAATTTTTATTGATAGGATTAATAATTCAGACAGTAATCCAACACCAGAAATTGGGGAAATAGAATCAACAAATCCTTGTGGTGAACAACCTTTATTGTCTTATGAGTCCTGTAATCTCGGGAGCATAAATCTATCAAAATTTGTCGATTTAAAGAAAAAAGAGATTGAATACTCTAAACTAAAAGAATGTGTGTATGCAAGTGTACATTTTTTGGACAATGTGATTGATGTGAACAATTATCCATTACCACAGATTGAAATAATGACTAAAGGAAACCGAAAAATAGGATTAGGTGTTATGGGTTGGGCAGAAACTCTAGCGTTGCTAGAAATACCTTATAATTCTCAGGAAGCCATTGTAAAGGCGGAAGAAATTATGAAATTTATAAATGACACTGCTTTAGAAGCCAGTGAAGAGTTGGCTTTACACAGGGGTGTTTTCCCTAATTTTGAGAATTCTATTTATGATAAAAAAGGAAAATATTTTAGAGGTATTGACGCAAAACCAAGAAATGCGGCAAGAACAACAATCGCACCAACAGGTACAATAGGTATTACTGCTGGTTTGCAGGGAGCAGGAATTGAGCCATTTTTTGCAATTGTATATACTAGGTATAATGCTGCTGGACTTGATGCACTAAAAGAGGGAAAAGCACCGGAAGCTAAGGATGTATTTTATGAAATAAATCCGATTTTTAAAAAAGTTGCTGAAGAAAATAATTTTTTTGGATTAAAACCAGAAGAATTATGGGATAAGATTGACAAGAACCACAAATCACTTGCAGGTATTCCTGAAATCCCAAAAACAATTCAGAATAATTTTTTGACAGCTCATGACTTAACACCATTTGATCATGTAAGAATGCAGTGTGCTTTTCAAAAATATACTAATAATGCTGTTTCAAAAACAGTGAATTTGAAAAAAGAGGCTACTATTGATGATGTTAAGGCAGTATACATGCTTGCTTATGAACTTGGAGCCAAAGGGGTAACAATTTATAGAGATGGAAGTAAGAGTGTTCAAGTGCTAAATCTTTCTGATAAAGCTAAAGAAGAAATAAAGAAAAAAAGGAACTATGAATCAGGATATGGAGAGCAATCACAGTATTATGAGATTCAAACAGGTCAAGGTGCATTGCATATAAATATTGTTTATGATGAATTTGGTCCTAAAAGAATATTTGCAAATATTACTCCTATAGGTACAGAGATATCAGGAATGACAACTGTTGTAGGAATCTTATTATCAAAGTATTTTGAGTTGGGTGGTGATCCTTCAAGAATACTAAAACATTTAAATTCCATAAAGGGAGATAAACCTTATGGATTTGGTACAAAAAGAGTTGATTCAATACCACACGGTATTGCAAAAGCACTTAGAGACCATTTGATTAAGACAGGGATAATGCAACAAGTAAATGGTCAGCAGTTACTTGAATCAAACGGTATTCAAACAAAGCTAATAGAACAAAAAGAATACCAGGGAATTTTCTGTCCAAGATGTTATAGTAATAATGTTGGAATGCTGAGTGGTTGCTCTAAGCCAACATGTTTTGATTGTGGTTATAGTGAATGTAGTTAAAAAAATAATATCAAAAATGAATATCAATAGTATAGTTAATATAATAGTTAAAAAACAAAATGGTCTCTGAAAATAAGCTGGGTTTTATTCATGTAATAACTGGCGATGGTAAAGGAAAAACTACTTCTGCCATGGGAATTGCAATTAGGGCATTAGGTCAAGGCTTAAACGTGAAAATCATCCAGTTGTTCAAGCAAGTAACAGGCGAATTTTACTTCTTTGATCAATTTAGGGATCAGCTAAAAGAAAGACTTGAATATGTTCAGTTTCGTAAAACACATCCAAATTTTAAAAAATATTCAGAAGAAGATCTTAATCAAATAAAAAAAAATCTGTATGATTTTTTGAAAGTAGAGCTTTTTAATCTGAAAAAATATAATGTTTTAATAATTGATGAGATAGGTTCTGCAATTGCTTTTGATCTAATAGACGAAGATTACATAATAAAATTTATTGAAAAAAAACCAAAGAATCTTGAGTTAGTACTTACTGGACGTTCGATTTCTGAGACTATCACAAGAAAAGCAGATTATATAAGCGAGATTATATTTGTGAAGCATCCGTATATAAAAGGTGTTTGGGCAAGGGCGGGTATTGAGTATTGATTATTCAGGCAAAAATCTTTGTTCCTTATTTATTGATGATTATTATTAATTGCTAGTATATTAATATTTAGTTGTTATTGTTAATATTATTGTTAATATTATCATGATATTAATTATAATTAGTCAAATTATCATCATGCGTGGCATTTATTCGTGTAGAGGTAAAATATGATAATTATTATTTTTGTAATACTGGACTTAATAGCTTTGATAAATATTGTTGGTTTACACTTTGAATTAATTTCAGACTGGCGATTTCCAATGGCAAGTGTTGCATACTTAATAATAAAAGCAATTATGTTTAAAGGAGAGTTTTTTAGCGTTATTGATGCATTGATAGGAATCTATATGTTTTTTATGGTTATTTTTGGAATAAATTTTTTTATTGATTATATTATTATGGCATATTTTGGTTATAAGATCGGATTAAGCTTTATATTATCACACTGAATTTATTTTTAGATTATTTTGATTATTGTTTATCTTAATTAATAAATTATTTATTTATTATATATTGATTTTATTATATTATTATATTTATATTATTATATATTATATAACCCTTAAATAACCCTTAAAAACCATTCCAATAATTTTACAAAGAATCTTTTTCTTTTGTTATAATTTCTGAATCTGTAATTTTATTGTCTTTATCTTTTTGTGATGATTCTCTACCACTTACTTTTCCTGTTATAGAATCTGATTTTTCTTCATTATTCTCTTTGTTTTTTTTATTATTATTGTTATTATCTCTTGACTTCTCCTCCTCACTGATATCATTTACACCTTTAATACTGGATTGATTTGTAAGATAACTATTCAGAGTACAATTTTTTAAACCATTATCAATTTTTCCATCACAATTATCATCTATTCCATTACAGGATTCATCAATATGTATATCACAAATATCCACACGGGCACCCTTTTTTTTGTATTCCTCGTTCAACATCCCCACTTCTTTAACATAAATTCTTACTTCTCCCAGTCTTGCCGAGTTGCCAGTTTGAATAATTTTATTTTTTTCTCCTGAAAAAAATAGTGTCTGGTTTTCTGAAACGCCTTTCAAAGTAATATCTTGTTTATTGAATGTTATAGTTTGACCGGTGGTGAGATAAAATTCTTCACCAAAAGCACTTGCCGAAAGAAAGATAGAAAGAAAAATACAAACTATCATTAGAATTATTAAAATATTCAAAATAATGTTGTCTTTTTTCATAGCCATCTTTATTGTATAACTTATATTTATTGGTTTCTGTTTTGTTTTTTTATAAAATGTGTTTTTCGTAAAATATAAATACTACTTGAATCATTCTTTTTTGGAAAGAAGATGCTTCTTTCTTAGTATTTAAATTAATATAAATTATTTTTTTGTATGCGCGGGGTGTATATAATGGAATTAGGTCTTAGCTTTGACGATGTACTTTTAAAGCCGAATAAATCAGATATTTTATCAAGAAAAGAGGTTGATACGTCTACATTTTTGACTAAAAAAATAAAAATTAATTTACCCGTAATTAGTGCTAATATGGATACTGTGACTGAGCATGAAACAGCAATAGCGATGGCTAGA
>JAWABG010000005.1:34853-44480 GCA_038884715.1 Candidatus Woesearchaeota archaeon
GGCTAGAGAAGGAGCTGTTGGTGTTATTCATAGATTTTTATCTATTAAAGATGAGGCTAATGAAGTAGAAAAGGTTAAGAGAGCAGAATCTGTATTCATAGAAATGCCATATATAGTACGTCCTGATCAAAAGATTTGTGATGTAAAAGAATTAATGAGTAATCTTAAAATATCTGGGTTTCCTGTTGTCGATTCAAATTACAGAGTTGTAGGAATTTTAACTAAAAGAGATATTCAATTTGAAGATGATGGAAGATTAGTTAAGGATGTGATGACAAAGAATCCAATAACAGGTATGAAAGGTATATGTGCAGAAAAAGCAAAAGAGATAATGATACAACATAAAATTGAAAAATTACCAATTGTAGATGAACAATGTAAGTTGCAAGGACTTTTCACAGCAAAAGATATTTTGAAAACAGCACTTCATCCTAATGCAACAAAAGACAAAAAAGGAAAGCTTGTTGTTGGAGCCGCAATTGGTGTTAAAAAAGATTTTATAGAGCGGGCTAAGGCATGCATTGATGTAGGTACTGATTTTTTGGTGATTGATATTGCTCATGGTCATTCGGAAAACGCCTTGCGTGCATTGAGAGAACTTAAAAAGAATTTTCATGATATTCCGATTGTTGTTGGAAATGTGGCTACTGCAGAAGGAACAGAAGAATTAATAAGTGCAGGAGCGGATTGTGTTAAAGTTGGGGTGGGTGCTGGGAGTGCTTGCATTACTCGAATAATGGCCGGAAGTGGCGTACCACAAATTACTGCAATAATGGAATCTGCTTCTGTTGCAGAAAAATATGGTGTTCCAATTATTGCAGATGGAGGAATGAGAAATAGTGGAGATCTTGCTAAAGCAATTGCGGCAGGTGCAGATGTTGGTATGTTTGGTCAGGTATTTGCAGGAACAGAGGAAAGTCCTGGTGAGTGGATATTTAGAAATGGAAAAAAATATAAAGTTTACAGGGGTATGGCTAGTTTTGGAGCTAGCCTTGGACGCAAGGAAAGAACAGGAGAAATAACAGAGCATGTTACTTCAGAAGGAGTTGAGGCGCTAGTTCCTTACAGAGGTACAGTAAAGGAAGTGCTTATGCATTTGGTTGGTGGATTACGCTCCGGAATGAGCTATTGTGGAGCAAGAAACATTAATGAGTTTCATAAAAAAGCAAGGTTTATAATGATGACTTCTGCAGGGGTTAGGGAGAGTTACCCCCATGATATTAATCTTATTTAAACTTTAATCATTGTTTTCTATTTATTATTACTATGTCATTTTCTCTTTTATTTAGTATTGTTTATTATTATAGTTACTATTATTATTTATATTGCTGTTCTTTTTTTTTATTGTACATATTTTTTTATATTTCAATTTGATATAAAATAAACAAAAAAACAAATGAAATAATTTGTTTGTGAATATAGTTATAAGAATATAGCTCTAAACAAAGTAGTCATATAGTCATCAATACATATAAAAAATATAAAATAAGTAATGATGTTTATATTTCTTTGAAATTTGAATTTCAGGTCTTTGCCTTTTTTCTTATTATTAGTGTCCCAAAATTATCTTGTTCCCAGCTATATAATTTACCAACTAAAAGTCTGTTATATCCTTTATCTTTGTACTTCATAAGACCACCCCACAAGTTTTTTATATAATCTTTATTTATTTATAATTATTTTATAACTCTCCTAAACCGTTCGTTTATAAATTACTTGTTAAATGAACATTCATAAGGCTTAAAAAAGAAATTACTTAACGATAGTTAATTTATGTTAAAATGAATCAAAAAATAAAAAAGTTGAAGTTTGTTGTACAACTACATAAGTCTTCTCATCTTCACTACGATCTCCGTCTTGAACTGAATGGCGTAGCAAAGTCGTGGGCAATACCTAAAGAGCCATCTACACAGGAACACACAAAAAGACTCGCTGTACAAGTTGAGGATCATGACATTTCTTACATGGACTTTGAAGGCGACATAGAAGAAGGGGAATACGGTGCAGGAAAAGTCAAGATATGGGACTCTGGGTATTGGGAACCAGAAAGTTTAAAAGATAAAAAAATAGTGGCTATTATTTATGGAAAAAAACTTAAAGGAAGATTTACAATTCTAAACTTTAAGGATAAAAATTGGTTGTTTTTCAAATCAAAAGAAAAAAACGCAAAACAAGAATGAGCAGATACTGGTAGAAAATATGGATATACTTTTTATTTTAAATCAGCAAAATATCAGGCTTAGCTTATACGAATTACTTTTATATCTCAAAATCACAAAATATAAGCTTACTGGTAAATTCTTAATTGCCAATAAAATAAAAATTAATATGACTAAAATTTCTCGTCTAGCATACACAAAAAAAGCGTATAAGATAGTTTCAATTAGCGAGATTGAAACTTTAAAAAATAATATTGATAAATTAGATTGGAATAAAATAATAGATGGTACCTATGCAATAAGAAATCACAATTTTAAAGAATTTTCAGAGATAGAACTTGCAAATATGGTTTATCACAAAATAAAAAGCTCTAGAGTGTGTCTGGATAGTCCCAATACCAAAATAGAATTCTATAAGATTAATAGTAATGTCTATTGCTGCAAACTCTTGTATGAAAATAATGAGAGATATGAGAACAGACTTTCGCATAAATTGCCAAACATTAGTCCGACTTCTATGCATCCAAGACTTGCAAGAGCCATGGTTAATATTGCTAATGAAGACGAAATAACGGATCCATTCTGCGGCATCGGTGGTATTCTTCTTGAAGCGAGTTTGTGCAAAATAAAAGTGGTGGGCTATGATATTGATAAAATACAACTAGACAAGGCAAAAGAAAATTTGGATTATTATAAAATAAAGAATTATAAACTGATTCATGCTGATGCAACAAAACTAAGAACAAAAACAAAAGCAATTGTTACTGACCCACCATACGGAAAAAATTCAAAAACAACTGAAATACCTGTTAACTTATATTTAAAATTTCTTAAAAATTCTGAGAAAATCACAGCAAAAATTGTTATTACTTTTCCCAATACGATAGATTATAAAAAAATTATTAAGAAGACTCATTGGCATATTGTAGAGGAATTTGATTATTATATTCATAAATCAATGACAAAAAAGGTTTTGTTATTAAGAAATGAAAACTATGATAATTTATAATTTAATTAAATTAAACATTTTCAATCCCTCGATAAATAGCATCCAGTCCTTTGTCATCTTCGAGAATTTTATTGATTGCTCCAATTATCTCGTTGACATTCTGAATCATTGTTCTTAATAAGTCCTCCTTAAACTCTTTATCTGTGGGTTTTTGTTCAAGCATGTCAATTAGTGTGTCGAGAATTTCCTTTATTTTGTTTAATTGAAATAATTTATCCTTTAAGAATTGTTCGTCGTTAATTTTGATAAAGTCTCTTTTTTGAAGTTCAATATTTTGTATGCCAAGAACATCATCAATCAGTTTTTTTATATCTTCAACCATCTTTCCAAAAATACTCATTATTTCTTCTAATTTTTCATCTTTGTCACCTAAAAACTTTCCTTGAAGAATATTCATAAAATCAGTTATGTTTTTTTTTAGCTTTGAAATCAATATACATATCTCTTTATTGATCTTGTCGTCATTAATTTGTATTGAATAAACCTTTGATTTTTTAAAAAATAATCCCATTTTAAGTTATGTGATGCATTTTGTTGCTTCCACATTTTGGACAGTTTTGGCTTAATAGTTTTCCTTCTTTTTCCTCAACAAAAAACTTGTGGCTACAATTCTCACAAAGCATATGCCATACCTTTGTTGCCTCATATTCTTTATTAAATTTTTTGATAATGTCCATTGCTTTGCTTGTGTAGTTTTGATATGCTTTCTTTTTGTCGAGTTCTCCCTGTAGCATCTCCATCCACTCTATAAAAGCTCTGATTAAATCAGTATCTGTAAGAATTCCTATTATTTCATTGTTTTTCATTACTGGTATTTTTTTTATCTTTTTTGTTTGAGCAATAAACGCAACACTTAGAACATCACTGTCCGCATCAACACTATAAATTGGATAGCTCATAATTTCCTCGACTTTTGTGTTCGGATCTAGTTCTTCAGCAACACATTTATTGGTAATGTCTCTTTCAGTAACAATTCCTAAGTATTTGCTCTTTTCTTTTACAAGAAGACAACTAACTTCGTTAACCTTCATTAACCTTGCAGCCCTTAATATAGAATCCTCTTTGTCAACATAATGTATTTTTCGTGTCATAAATTTTTTTATATCAATCATTTTATGAAAATATTATTATTAATAATTTATATATTTTTGTTTTTAAATACTAATATCATATTGCAACTAATTTTTTTAAAACCACAATATTTATATATACTATTTTTTTTACACCTGAAAAGGGGTGAGAGAAATACTCAAAGGTGGTAATGGTGGTTGAAAAAATAAAAATAAAAGATTCTGAGGATTTTGACTTAAATGAGAATATATACAAAACCGAGTTTGAAGATGATTTTGATGAAGAAAAAACAATGAAGAGCGAGACTTCAAAAAAGAAATTTGACATTGATGAGGAACTCAAAAAAGATGAAGAATTTGAGGGTGAGGATATTGAAGATGATGAATTTCCTGAAAAAGATAATAATACAAAAAAAGAAAAAAAAGACGAAGTTAAGAAAAAAAGACCAATAACAATTAAACCTGTCCATAGACTAAAGCCTAAAAAAATCATCAAGATTAAAAGAAAAAAATCTGAGGAGCCAGAAAAAACTGAAAAAAGAAAAAAGAAGTCATCTGAATATAATTGGATATGGATTTTACTAATAATAATATCTCTAGTAGTAATAGTGTTTCTTGTTTTTAAGATGAAACCAGATATGTTTAGTAAAAAAACAGCTGTAAATGAAACTGAAAATACAGAACTTGCGGCTGTTGTAAATGGTGAACCAATCTATCTTGCAGATATCAATGAGAGGTATAATCTATTATCCCCTGTGATGCAACAAATGTATTCAAAAGAGTTTATCCTTAATCAAACAATAGATGAGACATTGCTGATTCAAGAAGCAAAAAAGAAAAACATTTTGGTAACTGAAGATGATATAGACAAAGAGATACAAATAGTTATGGATCAGAATGGTCTTGATAAGGCCTCACTCGAAGAGAACTTAAAACTTCAGGGAATAACTATGCAATATTTAAGAGATGCTTACAGGAAAAAATTAACAGTTGATCAGTTAGTAAAGCAAATCACATTTGATGTTGAAGTTACTGCTCAGGATATTACTGACTATTACAATAATAATTCTGAAATATTCAAAGAGCCTGAAAAAGTCGCAGCAAGACACATACTTATTTCAACAACTAATAGGTCGGATGATGATGCAAAAAAATTAGCAAATACTATAAAATCAGAAATAAAGTCGGATAATTCAAATTTTTGTGATTTGGTTGTTAAATATAGTGAGGATCCTGGCAGTAGGGATATATGTGGGACATATACATTCCCTAGGGGACAGATGGTTCAAGAATTTGAAGATGCGGCATTTAATGGGAAAATAAATAATACTGTTGTTGTTAAAACACAATTTGGATATCATGTAATGCAAACACTTCGAATAATTCCAGCAAGAATTGTTTCTTTAGAAGAAGTCTATCCACAGATAAATAAATCTGTGAGATTTCAAAAAGAAACTTATATTTTCCAAAAATATATGTCGGGCTTAAGAGAAAAGGCTGAAATAGTTAATTATCTTGAAAATCCAGACGCTCCACGAATCAAGATTACTCAGAAGCAAGAGCTAGAGAATGTGGAGTCGAAGAATGTGATTACACCTGCTCAGGATACTCAGACTAAAAAAACAAAAAACACCGAGATTGAACCAATAAATGTTGAACAAGAGACAGTTACTTCATCAGCTGCAAGTAATGAGCTTATAAATTGCCTAAATAATAAAGGTGCAGTTGTATATGGTGCATCTTGGAAAAAAGAAGTTAGAGACCAACTTGCTCTGTTTGGAGATAAGCGTAATATGATTAATTTTGTTGAGTGTGATAAGAATATACCAAAAAATAATTTCCAAAAATGTCAAGAAAAAGCAATTCTTACTTATCCAACATGGATAATTGGAGAAAACAAGTACTCAGGTTATAAGAGTGCTGAGGAGTTAAGTGTGCTTGCGGATTGCTAAATAATTTTTTAGATTTCTTTTTTTGTTTATTAAATTTTTTTATCTACAAAGTTATTTTTTATTAAAGACTTTTTGTGACACTGTTTAAACACCACTAAGATTGTCAATAATATTACTTATTAAATTTTTTACTTATTAATTATTTTTATATTTTTTATAATATTTTTGTATTTATTATAAGATCGTTTTATTATTAATATATTTAATGTGAATATATTATTAATTATTATTAATGTGTTTTTTATCGAAAGCTTTAAATATAGTAATATACGATTTATGAGATTATGGTAGAGGAATCTGTATTCAGAGGTACTTTGGAATTCTTTAATGCTCTTGGTGTCTTTGATGTTGTTTTGCCATTCCTTCTTGTTTTTACTCTCGTATTTGCTATGTTAGAAAAAACTAAAATTCTTGGAACAACAAAGGTTAAAGATCAGGAATTAACTAGAAGAAGTCTAAATTCAATGATTGCGTTTGTAACTGCTTTTTTTGTTATAGCAAGCTCACAACTTGTAGGCATTATTAATGACGTTCTTGGAAAGATGGTGTTGCTATTGTTATTATCTATATGTTTTATGCTTTTAGTTGGAAGCTTTCATAAAGGAGATAAAGAGTTTGAACTTAATAAAACATTTAAATGGATATTCATGATTATAATGTTTATTGGTATAATATTAATATTTTTGAACGCAATAAAAACACCCGATGGAGAGTCATGGTTGGAATACGCGTATAATTTTCTAATTGACAATTATGATTCAAGAGCGACAGCATCAATAATACTTGTTATTATCGTAATAGGGTTTATCTTATTTATAACATGGGAACCTAAGAAGTATAAAAATAATGAAGATAAGGGGTGAAATAAATGGTTAATTTTCAAGATATAATTTATAGTTTAGAAGATATGGGTGTTGCGGATGTTCTTTTGCCATTCATATTAATATTTACTCTAGTATTTGCTGTTTTACAAAAAACAAAGTTGCTTGGTGTTGATAGTTATAATAGACCAAGGAAAAATTTTAATGTTATTATCGCTTTAGTGCTTGGCTTGGCTGTTGTCATACCTCATGTTATTAATTGTCCCACAAGAAATTCTTGTATTGATAACCCTGATGTTGTAACTATAATGAATAATGCCCTACCTAATGTTTCAATAGTGCTTGTTGCAATATTTATGATGCTGTTGTTAATTGGTATTTTTTCTGATAATTTTGATATTAGTAGGAGTGTTTATGGAGGATTTGTTGTTATTGGCGCAGCATTAATAATTTTTCTTATTTTTGGTATTGAAGCAAACTGGTTTGGAGAACTTCCTCAATGGATGGATTTTTTAAGAGATCCTGAAACTCAGAGCACAGTAATAATCATACTTGTTTTTGGAATTATTGTTTGGTTTATAACAAAAGAAGATAAGCCTAAAGATACGACACAAGAAAACAAAGCGATTAGAGAATTTGCGAAAATGATTGGACACGGAGGGGATGGTGGCAGAAAATAGTAATGAAGATATAGAATAACATAATAAATAATATAATAATGAAGATATAGATTAATAAAAGATGGCAACTTTACTCGATATAAGTATATTCAAGCATTTCGGTTCATTTTTTGCATTTTTACTAGTTTGGATAATATTATTTGCGGTTCTTGAAAAAACCCATATACTTGGAAAAGAAAGGAGAGGCCTGAATAGTTTACTTGCCTTAGTAATTTCTTTTTTGGTTCTGGCTACAAGTAGTGTTCTTAATTTAGTGAGTTTTATAGTGCCGTGGTTTATTGTATTAATAATTGTTGGTCTTTTGATTATATTCACAATCAGAGTTTTTGGTGCTGATGAAGAGAGCATAGTTAAGGCAGTAAAGACTGATGTGTATCCTTATGTTATTGTTATTGCAATAGTGATCTTATTATTTGGTTTGGGTTCTGCATTTGGCCAAGCAGCTCTTAATTTGGGATGGAGCAGCGGTAAAGGATCTGGAAATATTGGTCAAAACGGTAATTATTCAATTGATTGTCAATACGGAGAATGCCCAGAGACAAACACAAATAGTTTTTCTAATAACTTATTTAACACAATATTTCATCCAAAAGTTGTTGGCATGATATTTATTATGCTTGTTGGTGTATTTTTACTGGTTTTTTTGACAAAAAAAGATTTATAAATAATAAAAATTATAAAAAATACTTTATTTTTTCTTCATTTTTTGAGTTATCCTACTCAACTCGTTAACATTTTCTGTGAATACTGGCAATACCTTTGAAAATACATTTTCCATAGCCTTAATTTCAGATCCTACCTCTAAAATGTTTTTGTCATATTCTCCTATCTTACCAATTATTGCTTGGTGAAGTTTGTCAAAATCTGCTTTTAAGTCATTAAACTGTTGTTCAAGAGAAGTTATTTTATTTTCAGTTTTGTTTTTCCAGTCAACAATTTTATTGATATCTTTGACAAGTTCATTCCATTTCTCATCAATTATTGCCTCAATTAATTCTTCAGCACTACTTAAGTCATAGTTTTGTTGTTGTGGTAATGTTGTTTGTTGTCTGAAATCTTGAGTTGAATAAGAAGGTGTTGTTCCTGGTGGTTCAGGCATTTGCATCATAGGTTGTTGTACAATATCTGATTGTTGCATTCCGAAACCTGGCTGTACTGGCTGTGGCATCTCTGATTTGTTTAATGCATCAACAATATCTGCACTAGAATAGCCATCCTTTTGAAGTGTTTGGATTATCATGTTATTAGTGTATCCTTGTTGTTTCATAGCTCTTACTATTTCTAACGGACTTCCTATTGGTTTTTTTCCAGCGAACAAAGCCATAAAAATAAACCCCTTTATTTTTTGTTATAATTACATTTATCTATTAAATACTTAATATAACTCTTTATATTATTTTATTAATTTTATTATTAAATATTATTAATTATTTATTTTATAAAAACCTCTTTTTCTAAATATTAATAAGTTTAGAAAAACAGCTATATAAATCTTACGTTTTATTAAGAGATAATAATTTATCAGGAAATAATAAAATTTTTCAGTAACTATTTAAATATGCTTAATTTTTAATATTTCTATGTTTGACAAAAAATCGTTTAGAGATATGAAAAAAGAACTTGAGAAGTGTGAGCATGAAATTGAGAAAGCAATTATGCATTCAAGAGAACTTACTCGCGAATCAAAACTCGCAATATACTCTGTTCATAGGGGAGATATTAATGAAGCTGAAAAAAAACTTATAAATGTAAGAAGAGAACTTAAAAAAATTAAGACAAAAAATTATCTTTATAGTGTTTCTTATCAAGAATATGTAGAAGCCGAGTGTATACTTGCTTTTGCAAAAAATAAAAAAATTCCCACTCATACATTGTTAGGAATTGATGCAGAAAATTATTTACTCGGTATTTGTGATTTTACAGGTGAGCTTGCCAG
>JAWABG010000006.1:0-37811 GCA_038884715.1 Candidatus Woesearchaeota archaeon
TGCTGCTGGAACAAAAGAAGAAGATGCTATAAGCCAACTTTTTATAACTAATACGCACTCATACATTCTGATTTTTACAAATCAAGGAAAGATACACTGGTTAAAGGTTTATAAAATACCAGAGGCATCTCGCCAAGCCTTAGGAAAGGCAATAGTTAACTTTGTAGAGCTTAAAGATGGTGAAATCATAAATGCCATTATTTCAATAAAAGAATTCAATGATAAAGAATATTTGACTTTCTGCACAGAAAGAGGAATAATAAAAAAGACAAATCTTGCAGAATATTCAAGACCGAGACAAGGAGGAATAATTGCAATAAATCTTGATGCCGGAGATAGGCTTGTAAAAGTAATGTTAACAAACGGAATGAAAAATATAATCATAGCAACAAGCAATGGAAGAGCAGTCAAATTTGATGAGCGAGATGTAAGTGTTGTTGGAAGAAATGCGAGAGGAGTTAGAGGAATAAAAGTTGAAAAAGATGACAAAGTAATTGGAATGGTAGAGGCAGAAGACACTAAATCGTTGCTAACTATAACAGAGAACGGATTTGGAAAAAGAACAATGATTTCTGAATACAGACTTATAAGAAGAGGGGGTAGCGGAGTTACAAATATTGTCTGCAGCCCTAGAAATGGAAAGGTTGTTGGAATAAAAACGGTTGTTGATTCAGATGAAATAATAATTATAAGTAAAAAAGGAATCATAATTAGGACTAAAGCAGAGTATATTAAATGTATAGGAAGAAACACTCAGGGTGTGAGACTAATGAAGCTTAGCCAGGATGATAAAGTTGTTGGTATTGAAAAAATTGTTAATGGAGAAAGAAACAGTTCTGAAATTAATACAAATTATTCAAGATCATAATAATGTGGGGAGTAAATAGGAAAATCTATGAAATTTGAACCATCAAATGATGACCTTTTCATTTTGTTTGAATTTCCAAAAAACACTTTCTGAGTAATATTTATTATAATGGTTTTTATAATGTCTTATAATTATTATATATGTTATTTAATTAATTTAGTGTTATTTAATTAATTAATATATTTAATAATCCTGCTTAATAACAAGACTAAACTTATGTTTATATTGTATCTAGTTATATATAAAGTCATATATAAAATCAATAAAATCAATTCGAGAAAAATATTTTAATTCATTTCAAGAAGTCAATTATCTTTTCTTTTTTCTTAAATGTTTTTCTTGTTCTTCAAGTATATCAAGTTGTAATTGTTGTATCTCCAGTAATCTTTGCCATTGATGCCTTGTCAAATGGTCGAGTTTTTCATGAAGATGTCTTATTTCAAGCTCTGCTTTTAAATTAACTTTATAATCGTTTTCAGCTCTAAGTCTATCTTTTGCTTCTTTTCTGTTTTGGCTCATCATAATGATTGGTGCTTGAAGAGCTGCAATTGTAGATAAACATAAATTTAACAATATAAAAGGGTATGGATCAAATATTTTACCAAGTAAACCCGTAATATTTAATATTATCCAAAACGAAAGTAGAACAATAAATAGAATAATAAATTTCCAGCTTCCACCAAATTCAGCCAGTCTATCTGATATTTTTTCACTCCGCTTAAGATTACGCTCAAATTGTGTGTTAATATTTTTTGTTAAAGTCTCATGTTCAACTAAACTTTTTAGAACATCTTTCTCAAGTCTTGAAAGCTCACCCCTCTCTGTTTCTAGAACATGTTGAATATATTCCTCCCTAATTTTTTTAATTTCATCTTTATCTATAAAACCAGAATGAGATATATCTGGATATTTTTTCTTGATTATCTTTAAAAGTGATGGTCTAATTATTTCTACAGGTACAGCATCATGTAATTTTATTCTTTTTTTAGTAATTACACACAGTACATATTTTCCATTATTTTTATTGTTCATTTTAAAGTAAAAGTGAAAGTTATTGTGAAGTAAAGTGATTTCCCCCCGGATCAGTGTCTAATTCCGGGGAGAAAGTGTGAGTACGGATGAAATATCTGGGGTTGCAACCAAAGATTCAACTTTGGCGCAACTCCAGTAGGGTCTTGGTTCTTTTTCCCGGGCTTTTCTTCTGGTGGTACGACAGCATGACTCTTGAATATTTTATTCTAAATATGATTTATTTGTATGAATTCTTTGGTAGTTACAGGCTTTTTATTATATTTTGAATTTTTTTCATTATTTTTAAGTATATTTACCAACAACTCTTAAGTATAAAGGTATAGACAAAAGTATACCAATATATATTATAATGATATAACTAGTATATAAATGTTTCGATTTTATCAGCATATCGACGGAGAAATTTATTCAAAATTATGTAAAGAAGACTAATTTTAATTTAATATTTATTATTTTCAATAAAGAAAATATACGGTTCACACAAAAAGACACATCTTATTTATCATTAAAAGAAAAAAAATAAATATAAATATTTTAAAATTAGAATATACTAAATAAATATATACTAAATAAATAAAAAAAACGTTTTATGGGAAAAAGAAATAAGTTTTTGTATTTATTGTACCGATTTCCGGATCCTTTATTGTCCAACCATTACCTTTGGTTGGTTGGAATGATATTCTCATTTTTGTTGTATTTGAGGTCACTGAAGCAGGACTCTTAAAACAAATTTCTATTATATCTCCTGCCTTAATATAATTTTTATTGCTTATTGATGGCTCAGTATTTAATTTAAATCTTACACCATAATAATTTGCGTTAGTATTATTGTAAATTGAAGTTGTCGAACTAGCTGTTTTAGAAGTACAATCAATTGAACTATTGTATGTATATTCATTACCTGCATTAGGAAGACTCATTTTTAGAATTGCTTCACTAAAAAGAATATCCTCTGAACCAGCTGGCTGTTTAGCTACAATATAAAAATAATCAAGACTACCATCTGACCCATCTTCTGCATAACCTTGTTCAATACCTACTGCTGTTCCCACGTTCGCCATTACCTGCCTTCCTGCATCTCTTGAAGTTTCTGAAACTTGACCTGTTGTTTTTAATATTACCTGGAATGCAACAGCAACAACAAGGATTATTGCAATAAATAACACCAGAGTGGCAATACCTATCTCAGCCCTTTTATCTTGATTGTTCATTTAAACACCTCAATACACATTTTAATATAGATTTCAATAGTTTAATTATTTCTATGAAGGTAGTAGTTTATATATTTTTTGATTTTTGTTATTAGTCAAAAAAGAGATAAAAATATAAAAATAGGGCCAATCACAACTCTAATCACAACTATTATAATATGATATTATATGAACCATAAAAACAATAAAATAAAAACAATAAATTAAAAAATTTGGGCTGGTCAAATAAAGAAATTGAAAAAACCTAAAAATATTAAAAGAATAGAAAGAATCAACTCCAAGCTTACATAAATCAATTGAAAAATCGATTTTTCGAATATTATTATTACTAGTAGTTCTAACAAATTTTCTAATAGGCTACGCTATGCTTCCCATATTCATGTTTCTAAATTCAATTATAGGCTTATTGGTTGTTGTCATTATTGCAACATTTTTCGGAGCATTTATATCGCACATTATAAAGAATATTGAAAAAAGAATTCATCATCACATAATTTTTGATTATATCATCACATAATTTTTGATTATAATTATTCCGATAACCGAATTTTAATATTTTAATGATGACTGTTTTTTCAAGTGAAATAACAAGAAAATGATATGAAGACAATAAATCCTGTTGCAAAAGCAATTATTTACTTAATAATTTCTTTTTCCGTATTTCACCTATTTTTATGACAATATCTTTATAACACAAAAAAATTTGAGAAGCGTAATAAAAAAAGTCAAAATAACATAAGTTCAACTAAAGTAAAATACTCCATAAAATATTTAAACAAATATGACCAACATAAAAAAAATGAATCTGACTGATTGGACTGTGAATTATGTAAAACATAAGGACCTTATTTTGAAAAATCTTATTAGTTTTAATGTAAAACAAAAGATTATTGAGTTTATTTTTAAAGATAGGATTCATGATTATTTTATTGAAGAAAATCTAAAAATTGAAAATATCAGACCAATATATGATAAAAACACCAATCATCAAAAAACAATTGTCTGTATTCATAAAAAAGACAATTTTAATTTTTTAATAGAAAACTGGTCCGAACTTGTTAAACAAAATGTAACCTATATCTTTGTTAATATAGAACACAACGATAAATTGATAATAAATCCGATGTTACATAACAAAATTGCAGATCAGAAATCTCTGATACAAGGATTAAAAACAATGTTTGATGCTGCTGAAGGAAAGATTGTTACTAATATATTGTGATTAACATAAGCATAAAAAATAATTTATAAATAAACAATTTGGTAAATAAAAATTACTACATAATGTATTTTTAACATAATTTTCTCTGCTTATATAGAAATTTCAACAAAATTTCAATAAAATAATATAAAAATTTATTAAAACAAAAAATATTCTAACTTATTCTAAAGAAAAGGAGAGAGCAATATGAAATTGGTTAATTTAATAAAATTAGAGAATCCGGGAAAATTCACCCGGCTGGATCCTGAAAGTGCAGACAAATATAACGAAATAGAACTTACAACAAAGCCAATTATTAGAACTTTTATAAAATCTGAATTTGAAGAAAGTTTAATAAATGATACGGGTTTTTGTGATGACAAAATTCCAGAAGAAGAAATAAAAACTTTCAAAACTTTAGGAGAAATAACTTTTACTATCAAAATAAAACCAACTACAAAAAGACCGGAATATAAAGAAGTTTTCGAAGATTTAATAAATTTTTTATCATTTAACATTAGAGATTATGATAAAGGTATTTTAAAAAAAGGTATAATCACAATAGAAAATGAGCCGTATATACTTATAGATACTGTCATAGAACAAATATCTTCACAAAAAGACATTATTAGTTCAGGTAGATTAGGATTATCAAAAAGTATAACATACATTACATCGAGAGAAATTATTGCTCCAACATCATTTGTATTTAACACAGAGAATAATTATAAAATACTTACAGGTAATAATGCCCTTGATTATGTACTAACAGATAAATTGTATGAGGCTGCAAGTGCATTCTCAAGTGAATTCGAAGAATCTATCAAAATATTAAGTTGTTGGAGCAAAGAGAATAAACCAAGTGAAACACAGATAGAACTAAGACAAATAGGTAACTTTATCTATCCGTTAGTTTCAAAACCAACAAGAGTTATTGGGTATGGAGCAATAATAAACAGTCTCATTAAATCTTACGAAAAAAAGATTACAAAAAAGACTGGAGAGTTGATTAGAGTAAGAGAACAGTTTCAAAAAAATGAGCTAGACGGTGAAGTAATTAATATCTATAATCCAAAAATTAAGAATGAAAAAGTATATATTTCAATAGATAAATTAATAGAGAGAGTACATAAGTTAAAAGAAATAAATACAGAAGACACTCTTGAACAGAAAATAAAAAAACCCCCTATTTACATTAAATAATTTATATTAAATAGTATGTATATAAATATATATAAAGTGAAAGAATAATAAAATTTATTCTTATTTTTATTCTTCATCCCCTTCCCCGCCACTATAACTAGGGACTGCTGCCTTACTAATTATCATTATATCTCCAACACTCTTCACTAATTGGTGTGGAACAATAACTCCCTTGGCACTACCTAAAACCTTATTCAAAAATGAGTTCTTAGTAGCCCTCACCCTCCAACCAAAAATTTTTGAGCTGGCAATGATTGCCTCTTCAATATCTCCAAAATAATCTCCCGTATCAGTGAAAACCTTCATCTCATAAACTTCAGATATTTTTTTCATTTTAAGCATAACCAATCACCCGTTATTGTTTTTATCTACGCTATAATAAAAACACGATGTTTATATATGTTTCGATTTTGTTTTTATTGATGTGTTTTTTCGAAAAGTATTTAAATAATTAATATTAGTAAAATATTAAATATTTACCATAATTTATAGAATTAATATAAATTACGTATAAATTTAATAATAATTACAAAAAGAGGTGTTTAATATGGGTGTTGATACTGTTATATTTGCGATATTTATAGGTATTCTTGCTGCAATAGTATACTCGTTAAGAGTTCTTGTATTGTTAGAAAGAAGAATTGCTAGAATTGACTACAATATTGAACGGATGACATTACGTATAGCAAAGGAAGAGGATGAAGTTCTCAGAGAGGAGAAAAAAATAGAAGGAATTGAGCAAAAAATAGTTAATAAAATTAGCAAAAAGAAGAAAAAATAATTTTTTATTAAAATTTTTTATTGTTTTTTTATTAAATCTTCTATAGTATTTGCATAAAAATTAAAGATCCCTTTAGAGTTATCAATATAGAACTGTTCTCCTTTTTTTATAAGCTTATTTCGCAATTTGAAATATTTTTCTCCTATCTCAATTACTTTAGTAGGTTCTGTTGTGACTATCAGACTTTTATCACAAATCATAGAAATATATTTATTAATACGGTCCTCTAAAACATTTTTACTTATAAAACCAGAAAATGGCTCTTTTGATCCTTTTGACCCATCCACAATTGCATAAGATAATAACGCTGTTTCTGTAATTTTCCTATTATTGTTAATTTCTTTTTTTATATCATCAAAAATATTATTATTATAAATTCCCTTTTTATTTTCTTCTATGTATTCTTTAATTATTAGTGGTTTTCCGAATGATAAATACACCTTTGATTTATAATGCCAAATTGGTCCTGCAGGAAATCTAATTAGCTCTTTAAATTCGTTTCCAAACATGAGTTGCTTTTTCTTTACACCTCTTTGATAAAGTATTTCGTCTTCTAGAACAATATCATAAGTTATTGAAACAGGCACAAAAAATGCATTTGATAACTCTTTCACGCAAAATGATTTTATTGCTAATCTTTGCATTGGTTTGAAATGACCAGAATAACTTCTACCTCCTTGAAAGAAAAGAATTATATCATCCAATATTGCGGCTTTTGGTAATTCTGATTTTAGAAAAGAAAAATAATTAATATCTTTATTTGATCTGTCAACAAAAAATGATTTATACCACTTTTCCTGAATATATCCCCATATACCATCCTTGCTGTTAATTCCCGCAATGCTCCTCGGATGTTTTAATCCACGATCTTTCAAGACAAAAGGTAAAATGATTGTGTCAAGCCAACTTGAATGTGGTGCAACACAATATATTAGTCTCTCTTTTTTTATGGCCCGAATTTGTTCTATGTTCTCAATTATTTGAGGAATTTTTCTAAACAATAGTTTCAAGATATAGTAAGATATCTGCAGACCTAGAGGGTTAAATTCTGTTTCTGTATGTTTTTTATAATGTTCCTGAAGAGTAATATTGTTAATTTTATCCGGATTACCCATAACAACTAGAAATATATTCTCATTTATATTAGTTATTCCTTAATGAATTCATCAAAGCTTAATCCTTTTAGTTTTGCTTTTTCTAAAGTTATCGAATAGCTCTTTTCTGTGAGTTCCATATCATCTATGCTAATGAAAAGCCAGGGTTCTCCTGCCAGACGAACTCCTATCCATGGTTCTGCTCCAAAGACTTTTGCAAAGTAAACCAAGTCATCAACTTCTTTTCTTGTCAAATATTTTGATTTATCTTTTGTCATCTTGCATTCTATTACAACTCTACGCAGATTATTACCTGCAAGAATATCTGGGCTTGGGTATTTCATCGATCCACTACCAGCTACTCGAACACAAACCCAGCCAGCCTCATTAAATTTATGAACAAGATCTCTTTCAGCATCAATTCCTTTGGATTTTTGGGACATGAATTATTGTAAATTAACAGTATTTATAATTATTTTCAATTTTTAAAGATTTATAAAATATCAAATATTTTAAGTAATAGGATTACAAAACTATATAAAGACATTGATTCTTACCTTTTTTCATGAAGCAGAAAAAGATTCTTCCTTTGATGACTGTGGAAAGGATTATGAAGCTTAATGGTGCTTACAGAGTAAGTGAAGATTCTAAAGAAGAGTTGAGAGATATTCTAGAAGAAAAAGCAGCTGAGATAACAAAAAAAGCAATCGAGTATGCAAAACATGCAAAAAGAAGTACAATTAAAAAAACAGACATTAAGCTTGCAGCAAGATTAATTTAGAAAAAAATAAATTTTATAAGTCTCGAATGATTGTTACCAAATTAATTATTATAATGAATAACAAACATATAACAACTGGCCGGCATGATAAAAGAAATTATTACAAACTGTTCATAAAATAAAATGCAAAAATACTCAAGGAACATCTTATCTCACCTCGAAAGTCAGCAGTGTTTATAAAAAAATAAAATTTGCCTGTAAGATATTTAGATTTATTTTGTATTATCACCAAACAAACATATGTTAGAATACAATTTCTTATAGCACCTACGGATAAAAACTGATTCTTCATATTCAAAGCATCAATATTTTTCCAATGACATCAATATTGTCCTATAATGACAATCATCCTAATAAGTATAAATAAATGTAATAAAATAGCTTAATAGGCATAATAATCATTATTAATAATTTATTTAATCAGAGTTTCACTTTCATAAAATCAAAAGCTACTTCAGAATTCTCAAATATATTTTTTGCATCCTCCAAGACTTCTTCAGATGTTTTATACCTCTGAGAAATATGAGTTAAGATCAGTTTTTTCACATTAGCATTATGTGCCATGAAAGCTGCTTGTTTTGCAGTCATATGACTGTATTCTTCTGCTTTCTCTTCCAATTTTGATGCATAGACTGCTTCGCTCACAAGGATATCAGCATCTTTTGCAAGAGCCATTGCCCCATTGCAAACTTTTGTATCAAGAATAAAAGTGATTTTTTTCTGCATTGTTAATTTACTTACATCATCAGGTTTTATTATTTTCTCCTTAACAGTTACTGTTTCTCCGCGCTGAAGTTTTCCAACAATAGGTCCTGTGCTAAGGCCGAATTTTTTTAGTTTATCCTTCAACATTTTTCTTACTGATTTTTCAATTATTGAATAGCCGACACAAGGAATTCCATGATCAAGCATTGCTGCTTCAATAAATAAATCCTGGTTTTCAAAAAACTTCTCAACAGTTTCTTTTTTTGGGTTTAACTCGAAAATGTTTATTTTAATTCGCAGATCAAAATAACATGTTTGCAACAAGTGACTCATTTTTTCTTTTGTTCCGAGAGGACCATAAATATTTAATTCATTATAGCCCTCAATGTTTCCAAGAGTCTGAATTAATCCAATAAGGCCTGAAACATGATCCCCGTGCCAATGGCTGATTAAAATTCTTGTTATTTTGTTTCTCTTTATATTTGCAATATTCATCTGTCTTTGAGTGCCTTCACCGCAATCTATTAATATTCCTTCAGTATTACAACTAATAAAGATTGACTGCACATTTCTCTCTTTTGTTGGAACCATTGCTGAAGTTCCTAAAAATATCACTTCTAACATTTTATCTTACTTATATAGAAGATTAGTTTTATTTATAAATATTTATGAATGTTAAGGTATTAATAAAAAAAAGAAACTAGTCTTTAATTTCTACAAGCAGGGATATCGTTTATTCTCAGATAGTTCAGTTTGCACTCGACTAATTCGTTATTTTGCGTTATATAATAATAAATATCTAACTTATCTAAAGTATCTTTTGGCGTGAATTCTTTTATCACAGATTCTCCAGGCATTATGTTCTCACCAAGTACAACATGATTTGTAAAAAATACACCATTAACTTCTCTAATCATTAATCTATCAATTTTTTCACCAAGATTTTTTATACGTACAGTTACGTTTTTAGTAAAAATATCTAAACAAGCCCCTTCATCGTTTTGTTTTATCGCTTGAATTTTTATGTCTTCACAAGTCAATGTTGCATCTTTTTGTTTTAAAACATTTGCAACCATATTTAAAGGCGAAGGATCCAATATAAAAAGGGCATAACCTAAACCAAAAATTACAAGAATAACAACTAAAACTTTAAATAGCATATATAATATAATTAAATATTTATATTTATATTTTTCTTTTTAATATAAAAACATAACATTTTAAAAACAAAGGTTTTTCCTTTTCTATATAATGGCAAAAAAGAATAAAGATATAAAAGATTTAAAGAAAAAAGAAGAAGAGCCAATTGAAAAAGAGTTTGAATCAGATAAAATAATTGAAAAAAAACATAAGCCGAAAACAATTCTCGAGTTTACAAATCAGGAAGATAAATTAAAGGAAAAGTCAAAAAAAGAAAAAATAAAAACTGTTTTTGCAGAAGAAAGAATTATTACCGAAAATAGCGATGCTGCTCGAGAACTATATAATCAAAGCAGGTTTGGTACGATAACAGATGACGCAAAGGTACAATTATCATTAATAGAAGCGTGTTATCTTTTTGAAAAAGGAAGAATTGAGATTTTAGATAAGAACAAAAGTTTAGGATTTGAAGAATTTGTAAGAAAGGCCAAAAAATTAGAGCCAAATTTCTGGATAAGATACTGCGTTTTCAAGGATATAAGAAATAGAGGGTATATTATCAAAACAGCGCTTAAATTCGGAGCTGATTTTAGAGTTTACGACAGAGGGGTTAAGCCGGGTGAAGACCATGCAAGATGGATTATATATCCTGTGCATGAAGGCAGCGTATTGACTTGGTATGAATTCTCTGCCAAAAATAGAGTTGCACATTCTACAAAGAAGAGACTCATGATAGGAATAGTTGATGATGAAAATGACGTTACTTATTATGAAGTGAGATGGCTCAGACCATAGATACTCAAATTAAAACAACAACTTTTTATATTTCTATATATTTGTAAAAGGTATGACTAGTGTTCTAAAAAATATCCCGGAAGAAGATGTTCTATCCCTTGTAAAAAAACAAGGTCCCACTATTCCTGCAAGAATAGTCAAAGAAGTGGGAGGAGATACATTTCTTATTGGTGCAATTCTTTCTAATCTTGTGAATAAGGGAGAAATTAAAATGACTAATGTTAAATTAGGAGGCACTCCTTTTTATTATGTACCAGAACATAGCTCTAGACTTGTTGAGCTTAAAAAATATCTAAATGAAAAAGATATCAAAACATTTGAGCTTCTTTATCAGCAAAAAATACTAAAAGATGAAGACCAGACTCCTTTAGTAAGAGTTAGCCTTAGAAATATTAAGGATTTCGCTGTTCCTATTGAAGTAAGTAAGGGAGATGATGATCCAATATTATTCTGGAAGTTTTATACTGTTGACAATAATGATATTCAATCAATTCTAAAAGAAAGATATGGAAAAAAAGATGTGACAAAAGAAAAATCTGAGCAGGAAAAAGATAAAGTAATAAAAAAAGAAAAAATCACAGAAGAAATAGTGGAAAAAGCATTCGAGAATGAACTTATTGAAGAAGAACAAAAGAAAATTCTTGAAGAAGAAAAAAATAAATTAAAGTCGGAAAAAGAGATTGCAAAAAAGGATATAAAAAAAGAAAGAGCGGTAAAAAGAGAAGATTTTATCAATAAGGTTATGGCTCATTTTAAAACTAAAAATATTGAGGTGGTTGAAACAAGTATTATAAGAAAAGGAGAGATTGATTTCTTAGTAAAAATTCCGACGCCAATTGGAACTATGGAATATTTTTGTAAGGCTCGCGACAAGAAGAAAATCAGCGATGGAGATGTAGCAACTGCATTCATTCAAGGACAGCAGAAAAAACTACCAGTCTTGTTTTTAACAAACGGAGAGTTAACAAAAAGAACAAAAGAAATGCTTTTTAAAGAATTCAAGGGAGTTATGGTTAACATCATATAAATACCATACAACCTATTATGTAATTTTAAAAAAATAATTTTAAGAAAAAAAAATAATTAAAAAAATAAAAATTAGTAATAAAATTTTGTTTTATTATAGATATTAATCATATAAGATAATATTTCTTGGAAAGAGACTTTAAAAATAGTATTACAAATATATATATCAAAAGATATATATATCAAAAGAACTGTTCAAATATACTTAATGTTTTTTTAAATAAAACCAACACCTTAATAAAATCAATTAAATTTACTAATTTTATGAAATTTCATACAGAGTATTTGATATTTAACACAAGGCAACGCCACGAATTCATTAATATTACAGATCAAGTAGAGAATGCTGTAAAAAAATCAGGTGTTAAGGAGGGTATTGTATTAGTAAATGCTATGCACATCACATCAAGCGTTTATATTAATGACGCGGAATCTGGTCTTATTGAGGATTTTAAGGAATGGCTAAAGAAGTTAGCTCCAAATAACAAAGATTACAAGCACAACTTAACCGGAGAAGATAATGCATATGCACATCTTTGGAGAACAATTATGGGCCGTGAGGTTGTTGTTGCAATTACAAACGGAAAGCTTGACTTTGGTCCATGGGAACAAATATATTATGCAGAGTTTGATGGACAAAGAAAAAAAAGAGTTCTTGTTAAGGTTATTGGCGAATGATTTGTGTATCTTAATAAAGAAGAAACATTTAAATAATATTTAATATTATCTAATAAAAATTATTAAATAATAAAAATTTATAAAAAATATGAAAGACATAACAAAGTCAAATATTAAATACACAAACCAGCGTATTGAGATACTTAATTATCTCAAAAATAATTACAGTCATCCTACAGTTGACGAGGTCTATAATGCTGTAAGAAAAAAATTGACTCAGATAAGCAAGGCTACAGTATACCAAAACCTAAAATTTTTATCAAAAAAAGGGCTGATTAGAGAATGTAACATAAAAGGAATAGCAAGATTTGAGCCCAATCTAGAAGTGCATCATCATCTAATATGCAAAAAGTGTGGTAGAATTATTGATTTCAAATCAGATAAATTAGCAGAATACTCTCTAAAGATTGCAAAAAATCTCAAAGAGTTAAAAGTCGAATCAACGAACACTAATTTTTATGGTTTGTGTAAAAAATGTATTGGAGGAAAATAAAATGGGAACAAAAGCAAAAGAAATAGTTGGAAAAGATTATAAAGAAATAATCGAATTATTCAATAAAGCCCTTGCAGATGAATGGCTTGCATATTATCAATACTGGGTTGGTTCATTAGTTGCAAAAGGACCAATGAGACCAGAAGTACAGGCAGAACTTAAAGAGCACGGAGAAGAAGAATTAAAACACGCTGGAATGCTAGCAGAAAGAATTATACAACTTGGAGGAACACCTTTGCTTGATCCTAAAGAATTTGACAAAAAAAGCAACTGCGGTTATGATGCCCCAACAAACCAGCATGTTTTAAAAATATTAGAGCAGAACATTGCCGGAGAACAATGCGCGATAGAAGTGTACTTCAAAATTCTTCAAAGGCTTAAAGGGACTACCGATATGATAAGCTTTAACATGATCAGAAAGATAATGGAAGATGAAGTGAAACATGAACAAGACTTAGAGGACCTTAGAGATGACATAATGATGATGAAGAAATAATTTTATTATTTTTTCCAATCGAATATTTTAAAAATTAGCACAATTATTTGATTATTTGAATGAATCAAGTGTGGACAATATTATTTATATCTATCATTGGACCTTTAATAGGTTCATTAATAGGCATAATAAAAAGACCAACAGACAGATTTATGTTTAATTTGCTTGCATTTGCAGCAGGGGTAATGACTGCAATATCTTTCTTACAACTTATTCCTCAGAGTATACAAATTTCCTCAATTTTTTTCTGTATTCTTGGTGTTACTTGTGGTTCAGTAGTCATGTTTTTATTTGACAAAGTATTACCTTATCTTCACCCATTTTTTGGATTCAACAATAACACAAATAATGCAATGATAAATAAGAATGATGCGAAAAATAACAATAATTCTAAAAGTAATGCAAGTAAATTTAATAAATTCGAAAAAACAACTTCATATTTGCTTTTTGGAATTTTTCTTCATAATTTTCCAGAAGGACTGGCAATAGGAATAGGATATATGGTTAGTTATGACTTTTCTATACTTGTAGCAATAGCCATATCAATCCACGATATTCCTGAGGGAATATGCACGAGTGCCCCATACTATTATATAACAAATAAAAGAATGAAGTCTTTTATAGTTTCTATACTGACAATAATCCCAACGATACTAGGATTCATCCTTGCATATTTTTTTCTGGAAAAAATCATTTATTCCCTAATGGGCTTTCTAATAGCACTGACTGCAGGAATAATGATTTATATTTCAGCAGACGAATTACTGCCTTCTTCTTCATATAAAGTTAGCCAACATAAGACAATAATGTCATTTATAGCAGGAATACTTCTTGTTGTTTTGCTTGGAGCAGTAATATATAAATAGAAAATCATAAATAAAAAAACAACAACATTTATTAAATTATTTTATTATTTTGTTTTTATGGGCTCTAAAATCAACGAATTGTTTGAAGGTAATAAAATAAAAATTGATGATCTTAGGGGTAAGACTCTTGTTGTTGATTCTTATAATCAATTATACATGTTTCTATCAAGCATTCGTGGAGCTGACGGTTCATATTTAACAGATAGTAAAGGAAATGTTACTAGTCACTTGTCAGGTTTATTCTCAAGGTTCACTAATTTAATGAAACACGATATTAAATTTATTTTTGTGTTTGATGGAAAACCCCCTGAACTTAAAATGAGAGAACGCGAACGACGTGCACAGATAAAAAAAGAAGCTGAATTAAAATTTGAGATTGCAAAAAAGGAAGGTGATAAAGAAGAGATGAAAAAATATGCACAGCGAACAAGCAAACTATCAAAAGAAATGATTAATGATGCAAAAGAATTAATTCGTGCAATGGGATTTCCGATTGTGCAAGCTCCTAGTGAAGGTGAGGCACAAGCGGCGCATATTGTAAAAAGTGGAAAAGCATATGGAATCTTAAGCCAGGACGCAGACTCGCTTGCATTCGGAAGTCCTGTTCTTGTTAAGAATTTAACAATAAGTCAGAGAAGAAAAAGGCATGGAGCATATTCGTATGAAGAAATTGAGCCAGAAATCCTGGAGTTATATGACACCTTAAACACGCTCGGAATTGACCAAGACCAGTTGATTATTCTTTCAATACTAACTGGCACAGATTATAATTACGGAGGAATAAAAGGAATAGGTCCGAAAACAGCTTTAAAACTTGTAAAACAACACGGAAAAAACTTTGAAGCATTATTCAAAGAAGTAAAATGGGAAGAATCATTCGATATTTCTTGGAAGGAAATATTTGATTTTATAAAAAATTGTCCTATCACTGAAGATTATGATCTTGATTTTAGTTATATTGACAAGGAAAAAATTATAAAAATACTTGTTGAAGAACACGACTTTTCACGAGAACGGATTGAAAAAACACTTAATGAATTAACAAAAAATAAACAAAGAGAGCAAAGTTTAAAGAATTGGCTCTGAACACTATTAACAGGTTATATATAGATATTTAATTTCTAATAAATTTTTTTTAATTGAGGGTTGGAGTGAAACAATTAAAAAAAATAAAAAATTAGAAAAAATCCATATTTTTTTATAATAATAGAACTCCATAATCTTTAAAAACCCTTTCTTTTTCTTTATTTTTCTCTATGCTGGCACTAAAGACTAAGCTGAAGTATGCAGAAAAGGTAAAGTTGTTTCTTAAAAATAATAATTACTTTGACAATAGTTATAAGGCTAAAAAAGAAAAGGAATTTATTTATTATCCTATAAAAAAAAAGACAATCTCAGACCACGAAATTAATTCTATAACAGAACTCGTAAATATTAAACTATACCATAATAGTAAAAATACATCTAAAAAATTAAAGGATGCTATGGCTAATAAACTCTCTTTGCAAGAACATAAATTTTTAAGAAAATCTCACGACATTATAGGTACAATTGCTATTTTAGAAATTCCAAATGAGCTTGAAAAAAAAGAAAAAATAATTGCAAAAACACTATTGAAAATTAATCCTCGAATTAAGACAGTTCTTAAAAAAAACGGGGAACACCAAGGTGTATATAGAATACAACCTATGAAATACCTTGCTGGAATAAAAACAAAAGAAGCAGTATACAAAGAAAATAATGTTATTATGAAGTTTGATGTTGAGAAAGTCTATTTTAGCATTAGATTAAGTGAAGAAAGAAAAAGAATTTCAAGGCTTGTAAAACCGGGGGAGAATATTCTAGTCATGTTTTCTGGATGTGGACCTTATTGTCTTATTTTGGCAAAGAACACGAAGGCTTCAAATGTTTTAGGTATAGAAATCAATCCGATTGCACACAAATATGGTCTTGAAAATATAAAAATTAACAAAATAAATAATATTAAATTAATAAATAATGACGTAAAAAATGAAATCGAGAACCTAAAAGAAAAATTTGACAGAATAATTATGCCGCTGCCTAAATATGCAGAAAACTTTCTTGATGAAGCACTTAGAGTATCTAAAACTGGAACAATAATTCATTTTTATGATTTTTTGCATGAGAAAGAGTTTGAAAAAGCAATTGAAAAAATTGACTTTGCTTGTAAAAAAAACAATATCCAATACAAAATTTTGAGAACAGTAAAATGTGGGCAACATTCACCGAGAATATATAGAATCTGCATAGATTTTGTAATAGTATAATAAAAACAAAAAATTATAAATATTATTAAAATAATTCTCAAATTAATATGAAAAACGAATATAATAATGCTGGTGTTAATAATAATATTTCAAATAACAATATTGATATTTCAATAATTATCCCAACAAAAAATGAAGAAAAAAATATTAAAAACTTACTTAGTGATATAAAAAAACAAAAGATAAATTATAGGAATAAAAAACTAAAAATTGAAATTATTGTCGCTGATGCAAGAAGCATGGATAAAACAAAACAAATTGCTAAAAAATTTGGGGCAAAAATAATAAGAGGAGGTCTTCCAGCTATTGGTAGAAATAGAGGGGCAAAGATTGCCAGAGGAAATATTCTCTATATGATGGATGCAGATATAAGACTTCCTAAAAAAGATTTTATTTTAAAATCCTACACAGAATTCAAAAGAAGAAAATTGGATTGCGCAGTAGTAGATAATAAGCCACTTAATATCAATGGACTTAAGAAATGGGAAAAATATGCAATAAAAGGATTCTATGAAGTTGGAAATATTTGGATAAGGGGTTTTCAGATTACAAAGGGAGCTTGCGGTATAGGAACTTGCATGATATTCAAAAAATCTTCATTCAAAGATGTTGGCGGTTTTGATGAAAAAATTTATTATGCAGAAGATAGCGCATTAATAAAAAAATTAGCCAGAAATGGCTATAAGTTTAGAGTTTTAAAAAAACCAATACATATAAAATTCTCACCCAGAAGACCTATAAATCAGGGAGTTGCAAAATTTTTTTGGAATGCCGCAAAGCTCGAATTATACAGAAAAATCAGCAATAAGGAGATAAAATCAAAAAAACTATACCAAAAAATTACAAACGTGGAAGATCATTTTAAAAACAACAAAAAAAATAAAACAGAGTTTTTTTATGTTTTCTTATAAAATCGTTATTTTTCGGTAGCTCATTAATTAAGCACATTTATGCATTAATTATATAAATTCAATTATATTACTATTATTGTGTGCGATGAAGAAGTGAACACCCCTTGAGCGCAAGCTATGAAATACGGAAGTAACTACTGAGCACACATTTTTTAAATAATTTTTTGAAAAAGTAATTTGCATAAAATAATAATTTGTGTAAGATAGTTCATAAAATATTTATATAAAAAGATTTATAAGATTTATATATTCTTAGAAAGGCAATTAATTCTATATTTCTAATTAAAATTGATTACTTAATAAAAAAAACTTATCCAAACATCTCTAGATAAGTATTATCTTCTTCACCTTTCTTTACTTTGTTAATTGCTTTTAAGAAATCATCATTAAAAATCACTGTTCTCTTTTCTCTAATAGCAAAATAACCCGCTTCAGTAACAACTGCTTTAATCTCTGCACCATTTAACCCAGAAAGATTTATGCAAATAGTTTCATGATTTATTTCTCTATCAATATTCATTCCCCTTGTATGGATTTCAAAAATCTGTTTAACACCTTCATAATCAGGATTTGTCACCTCTATAAGTCTATCAAGCCGTCCTGGCCTGAGTATTGCAGGATCAAGAATATCTTTTCTGTTAGTGCAACCAATTATCTTCACGTTATCTAATGGTTTAAAACCATCAAGCTCTGCAAGAAGTTGCATGAATGTTCTCTGAACTTCTCTCTCGCCACTAGTTCCTATGTCCATTCTTTTTGCAGCTAAGGCATCAAGTTCATCAATAAAAACAATACTTGGAGCGTTTTCTCTTGCAAGCTCAAATATTTCCTTTACTAATCTTGCTCCCTCACCAATAAATTTCTGAACAAGCTCAGAGGCAACAAGCTCAATAAATGTTGAGTTAGTACTATTGGCTACTGCCTTTGCTAATAATGTTTTACCTGTTCCAGGAGGTCCATATAGCAAAACACCTTTAGGTGGCTTAATACCTATTTTCTTAAAAAGTTCTGGATTGTTCAATGGAAGCTCAATGACTTCTTTTAGTTCTTTTATTTGCTCATTTAAACCACCTACATCCTGCCATGTTGCTGTTGGTTTTTCCATTATAATAAATCTATACACATCATGATTTTTCTTTCTTTTTAATTTGTTAACAATAGTTAGGTTCCTCTGCTCAACTGCAACAGTATCTCCTGGCGTTAAATCAATAATAGAAGAAGAAATATTTACAAGGAATCTGTTACCATTTGGAATCTTGATAATTGCAGTATCTCCAAGAACTTCACAAACATCAGCAACCATTAATGCAGGTGTTCTATATCTATCAATCTCTGATTTCAAATCAAAAATAGTTTTTTTCAAAAGCTTATTTTCATCTTCTATATTTTGGGTTGTAGAATAAGAATATGTAATATTGTTGTTTTCAGCAATATTTCCTTCAAGATTCATTTTATTCAAGAAAGTTTTTATGAATTTTAGCTATATAATCATTAGATGCCTCAAATCACCTCCTATTAGAATATTAAAACTTATATATATACTTTTTGTTTTTCGAAGATAAAATTTTAAAGAATAAAGATAAAAAATAATCAAATCTTTAAATTAAAGCCATAAGTTTAATAAGTTCTGTTGAAGTAATTATGCCTACTAATTTAGCATCTTTCATTATTATAACACGCTTCACGTTATTTACTCTCATAAGTGTACCTATTTTTGACAAAGAGTCATCTGCGTCAGCCATAATAAGATTATAATCCATTATTTGTTCAACCCTCATACTCCGATAATCAATATTTTCAGCGATCAACTTTGTTAGACTCTGAGAAGTTACTATTCCTATTGGCTTATCTTCTTCATCTGGATCAATAACAACAACAGAACTAATGTTTTTTTCATACATTGCACGTGCAGAGTTGATCACATACTCATTCTTTTTTACTGTAACAACAGGAGAACTCATAAGTTCTTCAATTTTTATCTTGTTCTTACCACCATATTTTTCTCTTGCACTCAACAATTTTTGTTTTTTTTCATTGTAAGTTGATTCATCATATTCAAAAAAAGGCATTAATTCTACTTTTTTAATTAGTGATTCTGCTACAATCTCACTTATTCCTGCGTTTTTTAATTTAAGAATGATGGTGTCATTATCTGCACCTTTCTGCATAGCTGCCTTAATATATGCTTCAATTTTTTTTTCTACTTGAATATCCATAAAAATAAATTAAGAGATATTATTTATAAATTTTATTGATAAAGATTATTATAGACAAAACTAAAGCTTTAAATATTAACAAAATGTCTTGAGAGAGATGGCTGGTGATATTTCAAAGGTTTTAGATATTCCTGGAGTTAGTTATTGGGATTTTAGGGAGACAGAAATTTCAAATAATCATATAATTACTTTGAACAGTGAGGTAAAAGATATTACTAATATAAATAGAAAAAGTCATTGTGTCAGAGTATTATATAATGGCTGTATAGGATTTTATCATTCTGAAACAGAAAATTATAAGGAATCGGCATTAAAAGCATTAAAGATTGCTAAGGTCTTGAGTACTCATCTTAAAAAAACAAGTATTGCAGAGTTTAAGACAATAAAGGCAAACAAAAAAAGTGTCTTTAAAATAAATCCTACAGATATTTCAATCGAAGAAAAAAAAAAGCTATTATTAGAACAAAAACCAAATGATGAAAAAATAAAGAGTTATCAGCTGATATATATTGACTTAAATAAAAAAATGTTTTTTAGAAACAGCGAAAACAGTAATATAAAACAAAATCTCACGTTCACTTATATAGGAAGTGGAATTGTTGCGAAAGATAAAAGATTTGAAAGCTTTGATATGAGGGATGGAGCAATGTGTGGTTATGAATTAACAAAAAGTCTTCCGAATATATTTGAAGAATCCATCAAAAATGTAAAAATTTTGTTAAAGGCAAATCATATCAAAGGAGGTAGTGTACCTGTAGTTTGTGATGGAAGGCTTACAGAGGTTGTAATTCATGAAGCTCTCGGCCATGCAACAGAGGCAGATATTGTACTGCAAAAAGATAGTTGCCTTGAAAATATGAAAGGAAAAAAGATTGCTCCTGATTATGTTAATATTTATGACTCAGGTCTTGGAAATTATTGGGGTAGTTTTTTCTATGATGACGAAGGAATTCCAAGTCAAAAAACAATGCTAGTTAAGAATGGAATTTTTCAGCGATTCCTACATTCAAGACACACTGCTAATGTATTCATAGAAAAGCCTACTGGTAATTCTAGGGCTCAAGACAATCATAATAATGTTCAGGTGAGAATGACCAACACATGCATGGAACCAGGAGAATTCAAAGAAGAAGAAATGTTTGAAAACATAAAAAAAGGAGTTTATCTTATGGGTCATAAAGGGGGAGAAGTTAATACTAGTAATGGCAATTTTATGTTCAATGCACAAATGGGTTATTTAATTGAAAATGGAGAGCTTACAACCCCGCTGAGGGAGGTCTCTCTTGCGGGAAATACACTTAAAACATTACAAAATATTGTTAGGATATCCAAGAAAACACAAAAAGGAAGTCCTGGATTTTGTGGAAAAAACGGACAACTTGTACAGGTTACGGGTAATAATCCTCATATTATGTTAAAGAACGCTTTGGTTGGAGGAATATAGTTTGACAAAACAAAATATAGATAATATCATTAACAATGCAAAGAAAATTGGAGTGGATTGCCAAATTAATTTTATCCAAACATTCCATGATTTACTAAGTATTGAGAATAATGAGATTAAAGATTTTAGCAGAGGAAACAATACAAGAATTGTAGTGAAGGTCTGGATTGGAAAAAAACAAGGAAGTGTTCAGTCAAGCAAAATCGAAAATGAAATGATTTCCAGAGCTATAAAGATTGCAAAGAGTAGCAAGGACAGGGAGTATTTCCATGGTTTACCCGAAAAGCAAAGCTATCAAAAAATTATTCCGGATATGAAAATTATCAATTTGCAAGATGAGGATTTTGTAAAGTATGGAAAGGAGATAATCAAAGACGGAAAAGACAATTATGTCTCTGTTAGCTCTGCATATGTAGAAAGAATTATTGAAAAAAGAATTGTTGCAAACACTAATGGAGTATTTGCTAACAATAATACTGCTACATTTTCTTGTAGTGTTGCCTGTGTGAGCAAGGATAAAAAAGCTTCTTTTAATGAAAGTTTTAATGAACCTTTTTTTGTTGATTGTGATGGAATATCGGGCGCTGTAAAAAAAAAAGTTTGGGAATTTAGCAAAGCACAAAGCATTAAACAGATTGGTATCAAAAAAAACTTGCCAATAATACTCAAAACAGAGCCATTAAGCTATTTGTTGCAGTATGCATTCTTAGAAAATCTTAATGGTTACAATTATGAGAAACAGAAATCTTGCTTTATTGGAAAAATCGGACAAAAAATTCTTTCAAATATTAATATTTGGGATGACGGCACTTTACAAAAAGGTTTGAACACAGATGGTTTTGATTCTGAGGGAGTGAAAAGAAAAAAAACAACACTCTTTGATAATGGAGTTCTAAAGAATCTGGCTTACGATTATAATACCGCAAAGAATAACGGAAAAGAAAGCACAGGTAATTCAGGGCTAAGTGGTATAGAGTTCTCAAACATTGTTATTGATGGCCCGAAAGGAAATATTGACAAGGCGTTCGTGATAGAAACAATCATGGGAGCGCATACATCAAATTATCTGACAACAGATTTTTCTTTGAGAGCAGAGCACGCATATTATTATAATAAAGGAAAATTCACCCCACTAAAAAGTTTTATGATTGCCGGAAACCTGGTTAATGCACTTGGAAATGTTATTTTTGTAGGTAAAGAACAAGTTCATAAGAATGGTGTTTATTCTGGAGATATTTGCTGTGAGAACATAAATGTTGTACAATAAATAAAAAGTGAATGGCTATATGATAATAGACTAAATTTAATAATAAAAAAACTTAAACTGTTTTTTAAAAAAATAATTAATAAATCGATAAAATTATAAAATAAAGATTGTTAAGTTATTTTATGAATATCTTTTTTCAGGTACTTAAAAGAAAAAAAATATCGGGAATTTTGTTAAGTAATAGTTCGCTGAACAATCAAGACCCAAATATTAATTATTTTACTGGCTTAACTCTCGAGTATTGTTTTCTGTTTATTTCAAGAAAAAAAAAGATACTGTTTGTTCCAGAGATGGAATATGAAAGGGCAAAAAAAAAGAGTAAGATCCGAAGAGTAAGTGTTATTTCAAAAGATAAAAAAAAATTCTTGAACCAATTAAAAAAAATAATTAAAGGTAAAAATATAGGAATTAATGCTGACTCACTAACAATAAATCAGCTGAAGGGATTAAAAAAATTAAGAAAGAGATTTGTTGACGTCAGTGGTAACCTAAAAAAGATAAGAATGAAAAAAACAAAAGAAGAGATCAAAATAATAAAAACAGCGTGTAATATCACTGCACAAATAATGAATAAACTCATTAGAAATATTAAAAAATTTAAATCAGAAAAAGAGATATCCGTGTTCCTAGAAGAAGAAGCGTTGAAGCATAACTGCAAAACAAGTTTTAAATCTATTGTTGCATCCGGCCCTAATTCCTCAAAGCCTCACGCAGAGCCAGAAAATAAATTGTACGATGGATTTATGGTTGTTGATTTTGGAGTTCGTTACAGGGGTTATTGCAGCGATGTGACAAGAACTTTTTATAAGGGAAAACCAAATGATGAAGAAATAGCCCTTTATTCACTTGTTTACATGGCGCAGCAGAAAGCAATTAATTCTTGCAAAGTTAATGTGACTAGTAGAAAAGTTTATAATGTGGCATTTAAAGCATTAAAAAAATATTCAAAATACTTTATTCACGGCCTAGGACACGGAATAGGTGTTGAGATACATGAGAATCCCAATCTTAATTTGAAAAGCAAGGATAAACTTTCTATTAACACAGTATTTACAGTGGAACCCGGAATTTATATTCCGGGAAAATTTGGAATAAGAATCGAAGATGATATCTTAATGACTAAAAAAGGACCTGTAGTGTTGACTTCGGATATTCCTAAGAATTTAATCTGCTTCTAATAAAATACTTAAATCAAAAAAATTCTTGCAGAGAGTTTATTCGTAGTAGTATAGTATTATTTTATATAGTAGTATTATAATATCTCAAACCCAACATATTCTTTTTCATTAGTGTTCATTACAACAATATTTGTTACTTTTGAATAAGGTGGACCTTTTCTAATGACTTCAAGAAATAAATTTGTGTTTTTTCCCTGAGCAACAACCAACACATCCCCGTTAGGCATGTTCTGAACAAAACCTTTAATATTGAATTTCTCTGCAAATGATTTCGCAAAAAACCTGAAACCTACTGCCTGTACTTTCCCAGATATAAAGATGCGGAGTGTTTTCATATAAAAAAAAATATTTTATTTAAAATTTAAAAAAATTGTCATTCTATTTAAAGAATGTGTTCCATCTAAAAACAATATTACAAAAAACAAGATTAAAAAAATAATAAACTAATTGAAATCTTTCTTTTTTATTTTTTGTAATAAGAATTTAAAAAATTAATAATAAAAAAATTAGTTAAAAAAACTTTTATTTAGTCGGTCTCATTGGTTTCATGTCCTTCCAGGCTATCTCAAATAATCCCTCTAATGCATTGCAGAAGAAGGGAGTGTTTACCCATATTCCCACATCATAAGTTGGATGGACTTCTTCATCATTCATCACCATAAATGTGATTTCTTTTCCATCAACAATTACAAACCTTGCTTTTGAATTGCCAGAGTTTCTTATTTCTGCAATTCCTGAAAGCTCGGCTACGGCTTCTTTTGTCTCCTTTGTCATAGGGGCGGCTATCCTAATCTTAACTCCTTTTTTCTTTACTTGTTCAAACACAGGTTTTAATCCTTCAATTTTTCTAAGAAGTCCTCCTGCCGTTGTCATTATTGTCACTGAGTTTTCTGCATTTCTTATTGCAAGTTCAAGATGATTATATAAATTATGTCTTCCTCTTAATGATCCGGAAAGGTCTGTCGGCTCTACTAACTCTATACCTTGCGAGTGGAGTGAGTTAAGCTCGTTTATTACTTCTGTTCCTTTTAAAGATTCTAATCTTTTCAATTGATCTTCAGCAAGTTTTTTCATATTTTTCTTAACTCTTTCAACAACCTCTTTGGGAGGAACAGCAATATATTTTATTGGCTTTCCAATCTTCATTACAACAAACCCTTTTTTCTCAAGACTCTCCAAAACATCATAACTTCTTGACCTGGGAACATTAGCAATATCAGAAAGTTCACCAGCAGTGCTAACACCTCTAGAAAGCAATGCGGTCCAAATTTTAACTTCATAAAGGTTAAGGCTAAAATACTTCCTTAACTTACTCAAAAAATCTTCTTCTACTATCATGTTAATACCCCCATCTCTGGGAATCACCCCTTTTAGCTAGTAATTATATCTACTACTTTATATATGTTACGATTTTTCACTTTTGGCCAATAGTTTCAAAAAGTCTCCATTTCGGAGTTTATTTTATTTTTATTATTAAGATTAGGTAGAATTTAGATTAAATTCTTAGCATTAAAAAGAATATTATGCAACCAGACAAATTAGTATACACAGAATAATAGTATATTATGCACTGAGTAAAATATAGATTCAACATATATTTAGATTAAATACATATTATAAATAATATATATTATAAATATTAAGATATTACTTATTTTATTTTTCAATAAAAAAATAAAAATTATCATAAAATAATTAACAAAAAAATATAAAAGAGAGCATACATTCCAAATATAAAAATGAAAAAATTTTTTAGCACGACTTGTTTTGTTATAACTATTCTAGTATTATTACTGTTATCACAAAGCATAAAAGCAGAGCAATATAATGATGTAATTTTTAACAGCAGTTTTGAATCGGGAAACTTATATAATATTACTTTTGTAAATGGAGATAGAGATGGAAACAGACTCTATAATGCAAACATAAATTATTCAACTCTAGTTAGCGGCGAGTATCATTGGTGGTTTTTCTTCAAGATGGAAAATACTTCTGGAAAAAGTATAACAATAAATATCACAAATATTGCATCCAGGGACATAACAAACAATAGATGGCCAAATATTATTCCTAGGTATAGCTATAATTTCTGCGAAGGAAACATAAATCAAGAAATTCCGTGTTGGAATATTGGAAATTGGTATACACTAAACAGAAGCTTGATTAATTACTATTATGATAATATAACAAATAAAAGTTGGTATAGTTTTTTAATAACACCAGTCAATGATACTGTCTGGGTAGCGGCAAATATACCTTATACAGTTACTAGGCGCAATAAATTTTTAGAAAGCATTAGTTATAGTGATTATGTTGATATTAAAAATGTAACTTTTTCTCCGAATAGAATTCCAATAACAGCAGTAACAATCACAGATTTTAGGGATAACAGTTCAAACAAAACAAGAATTTATTTTATTGGACAACAGCATTCAAATGAAGAAACACAAGGAAGTTGGGTGATTGAGGGAATGATCAATTTTTTACTAAATGAATCAGACCCAACATCAGAAATCATAAGACAAAAATATATAATCAAACTAGTTCCAATAGTAAATGTGGATGGTACTTTTTCTGGAATGGGAAGATTTACACCAACTTATTTCAATGAAACAAATTACACGCAGTATGATCCGAACAGGGAATGGCAAAAAGCAAGATTGAATAATTTAAGCAACCCTGCATATGGTGTTGTTAGAGATTTATACGTTGATATAGGAAATTTTTCTCCAAATATCAGTTTTGACTTACACGGAAGCGCAAATGGCGAGCCAGGATTTGGAATTCCACCAGGCGTTAACTATTATCTTATTGATGGAGTTCTTGATGGAGTTACTGCAAGTATGCTACAAAATATATCTTCTCAATTAAACTATTTTTGGCCCGATTATACACGACCTGTTAATGCAAACGCGATGCCTCCAAATGTTAGACAGGGTTTTAATGTTCACCCTTCCATAAATGTTGAATGGACAATAACAAACACAACAGCAGTCTTTATTCCTGGGGTAAATGAGTGGGTTAACGATGGAAGAGCATTTATTTTAGGAATAGACAGTTACTTTACTATTCCGTTTGTAAATACACCCCCATATAAACCTAACCCAACATTAAACTCGAGCAGTGGAAGAAATATTACAACAGACAGTATTTATTGTTCGGCAATAATTAATGATACAAACAGTTTTGATAGATTAAGTGTTACGCTGAATTGGTTCAATAATGGAGTTCTAAACTTAACAAGTACATATTATAATTTGATTCCTGGCTCAAGAGTTACATCAATAATTAATAACTTTTCTACAACAAAAAATGATATTTGGAGTTGTAGAATGAGAGTTACTGACAACTTAAACGCAAGCAGTGATTGGGGATACAGTGATAATCTTACAATACTCAACAGCCCTCCGGTTTTGCAAACCATAAATAATATTACAGTTAATGAGAATCAAACAGCAATTGTTATTCTAAACGCAACAGATCTTGATAATGATTTGATAATTTATTCTGTGAATGACTCTAGGTTCAGACAACAAAGTAATAATACATTTGTTTGGCACACAAATTTTAATGAGGCAGGGGTATATTTTATAACTTTCTATGCTTATGATGGAGAATTAAGTGATGAAAAAACAATAACAATTACTGTTAATAACATAAACTTAGGACCTAAACTTTTACCAATAGATAACATCACAATAAATGAAGATGATATAGCAATCATAATTGCAAATGCATATGACCCAGATAATGATACATTGTTATATAGCGTCAATGATTCAAGATTTAGCCAGAATAATAATGTGTTCAGTTGGCATACCACACATAACGATTCAGGAGAATACTTAGTTAGAGTTTTGGTTAGCGATACATATCTCGATGACTATCAAGATGTTTTGGTTGTTGTGAACGATATTGTGTTAAATAATCCTCCATACGCACCTTCTAATCCTATTCCAGAGAATGGATCAATCAATATTAGTACAAATGTTATTTTCAGCTGGATTGGCGGGGATCCTGATGTTGGTGATGTTGTGAAGTATGATTTGTATTTTGGTAATACTTCTAGTCCTGGTCTCAGGATTGCAAATTTGACAAACACCACGCACAGTATTACTAACTTAACACAAAATACTACTTATTATTGGAAGATAATTAGTCATGACCAGAATAACTCATTTACTTCAGGTCCATTGTGGCAGTTTAGGACAATGGCTGGACTGGTTTGTTATCCTTATGTTCCTGGTGATGTTAATGGTAATGGTAAGGCTAATGGTATTGATGTTACTTATTTTGTTAGTTACTTGAAGGGTGGTGCTGCTCCTCCTTATTATGTTAATACATCTAATGGTAGGTTTTATCCTGCTGCTGATGCTAATGGTAATTGTCAGGTTAATGGTATTGATGTTACCTTCCTTGTTAATTATTTTAAGGGAGTACAACCAAGAATACTATACTGCCCAGATTATCCACCGTGCACATAAAAGAATTTTTATTAATTTTATTATTTGTTTTTTGTTATTTAATTACTTAATAACAATATTGTATTATTTAATTATTAATTTATATTGTCTTTGTTTATAACATAAAAGAATTCATTGCTAACCTCAAAAGTCGTGTAAGTATAATTGTTCTTTTTTAATATTCTCTCAAACCATGCTCTTTTTTCTTTTTTTATTGGTTTTTTTCCTCCGAGACTTCTTGTTGGAAAGCTAACAATTACATATGAAGCATTAAGATTTTGAATTACGTTTTCAGTTACATTAAATTTTGTTTTTTCGAGTGAATCAAATAATTTAAAAACAAAACAAACATCAACCTTATCCATTTTTTTGAGCGTATCATAATCTTTTGTCAGATTTATTGCAATTGTATATCCATTAATCTTCTCTATCTCAAAAAATCTTTGAATAGGAATTAAGTCTTTTTCGTTTAAATCAGTAGCAATATAATTAGGTCTACAGCCTAAAAAAAAGTAACTGAATGGGTTTAGGCCACAACCAAGGTCAAGAATTGTTTTTGGTTTTCCAGTTATTGCAAAGATCTTCTTGTATATTTCTGTGTAAAACGGCAATCTTTCCTGCGTAGATTTATGCACGCTCAATATCCTTATTGCTAAATATTTTTTATCATCTTCTTCTTTTAACTTTTTCAAAGTTACAATATGATTATTTATTTTACTGTAATTGTCGAGTATAAAAACACCATAAATTTCCCTTAAATTTTTTCTCACTATTTTAATTAATTCTTTGTATTTTTTGTTCTTTTTTAGTTTATTTGGTTCAATGCGTTGAATTAATGTTTTTAATTTCGTGTTATTATTAAGAATTTTCTCTAGTTTTTCCTTCACAATAGAATCATCAAGATTATGAAACTCTTTTTTTTCTTTTATGTGATCAATAATGTGCTGCATATATAAAAATATGTAGAAATTGCTTAAATAGTTTTCTAAACTAGACACTCAACAAATATTTATTTTCTGCTGTTAATATGTCGAGAGCTAATAAATATACCAAACACCAACTTATCGAACAACACAGAGCTGAATACAAAAAAACAAATGAAGTATAGTAAAATAATAAATATTAATAAATTAATTAAACATTAAGTACCAAAAAAAGAACATAAAAATATGAAAAACAAACAGTAAACACCAATAAAATCTAAAAATATTTAAAAAGATTTATAAATATATTTTTCATAAATATACTTCATCATAATTTTATGTAAATTAAAAATGAATGATTTTTTGTCACGAATAAAATACCCAAAATTTTTATTGTTACTATTGACAGTTATCCTTGCCTATTTAATTTTTGCACATAGTGATTTGACTTCATTCAGAGACTTTTTAGAAAAAACGGGATATATTGGTACATTTTTTGCAGGAATGTCCTTTACTTACGGATTTACCGCTGCACCAGCTACAGCAGTCTTATTAATATTGGCGAAAACCCAAAACATAGTAATTGCGGGATTTTTAGCAGGGATAGGTGCATTGGTTGCGGATTTGATAATATTTAATTTCATAAAGTATTCATTTATCGATGAGATTGAAAGATTATCTCAAGAGAAGCTTGTAAAAAGAATCGACAGCTTACTTCCTTTTTTTACAAGAAAATATTTCATAATGATAATCGCAAGTATAATTATTGCATCGCCTCTTCCGGATGAAATAGGTGTAGTAATGCTTGCTGCTTCTAGAAAAATCTCAACAAAAATGTTTTCTTTAATATCATTCATACTAAACACCTCAGGTATTTTTATAATACTTATTATAGGAAAATTTTTAATTTAAAAAATTAATAAAAATAAGAAAATATAAAAAAGTCAAAAAAATTAAATACCATAGATCCTATAACCAATCAATTCTACAATCCATTAATTCTTTGGAAGCTCTCTCTCTTAAATATAATTGAGATTATTCTTAGTATAAACTCCAGCACAACTATAAAAATATAGTAATAAATTACAGATTGTAAAACAGTCACTACTTGTTCTGCCTTATTTATGCTTTCAACAACAGAAAAAAAAGAAATATCTGCCAGAAAAACTCCAAGAAGTACTAAAGGCATGAGCTTTGCTAATTCCATAGAAAGATCCTCGTTTATGAAAGCAGTTATTCTAACAGCTCCCACAAGAGCCATTGAAATCAGTAGTATTGTCTGAATATTGTGATTTTTTGATAGAAATAATAAAAGCAATGCCAATATCAGGAACCAGAACAAAACAAGCAACGGAATAATAATTATATTCTCAAGAAAATAAAATAGCTTCTGAATTATTTTTTTTAGCCAAATTCTTCCTGATTCACCTCTATCGTGCAGATTAAGTCCTAGAATATCCTTTCGTGCAATAAAATGGTAAAATTTGTAAATAAAAACGGCGTAAATTACAATTCCCGCAATAAAAAGCATTAAAGGTTTTAATTCATTAAACGCATCACTGATTGAAAAACTATTGATAATGTTCTCTGTTATTGAACTATTATTCAGCATATCTGCCATTAAACATTTTTATAATTACTATTATTTAAATTTATTGAATAAAATTATAATGTTGATCTGTTTGTTATTTATTTTATTTATAGTCTTCTTTATATCTTCATATTATTTGTACTAAATATATATCTATATATATATCTATATATTATAGTATAAACGATATTTATAATTTCTTTTATAATTTATATTAATTATTACTAAAATAGTATATGTGCTTGTTAAATATATAAATAGATACTTGTTAATAGATTTAATTATTAAAAAAACAATAAATTAAATAATTATTTTATTTAATATATTTAATACTCCTCCTTCCATATTTTAATTCCAGCAATACCCCCTAAACCGTCGAGTTTTTTTGCTACTTCTTCGCCAGAAATTATGAAAACTTTCGCTTTTAATTTGTCGGCAGCTCTCATTAATAAATCAATTTGTTTACTATTTCCTTTTTCTCTTGATTGCTTAATAAATCTATTGCTCACTAATAATTTAACAACATTTCCAATTTCTATTTTTTCTCTTGCTTCTTTTAGTCCATAGAACGCGTTGTTTTTATTAATGTTTGCTAACAATTCCTCAATCAACAACTCTTCGCGGGAATTTTTATCTTCCAACAATGCGTTTTTTAGTTCAGGTCTTTTCAGGACTTCATTAACAGTCTTCTCATTAACATCAGAACAACTACATTGTATTATTCCTTTTTTATCTTCCTCACTCATTTCGGATAACAAGTATTCTTTCCAAAAACTAGGGCTGGCAATAATAGTCGTATTAATCTTATATCTTTCTCTATACTCTTTCAACTTTCCAATAATATCTTTATAAAAAACACTTTTCCCGCCTTCAAAAGCTTTTTTCTGAACTTCACCTTTCAGATGCAACAATAACTTATGTCCTTTATTTTCTAATAAATAAAAAAAAGATTCTTCCCTGTCAAATATAAGAATCAATATGTTGCTTGTCTCTTTTTCAACCTCAAGAATCTTATCTATCTGATAACTTGGCCATTCATCTTTAATAATGCTTATTGTCTCTCCCAACTCAACATTTATGCTCTGATACCCGCCCTTCGGGATATCATCAGGAGCAGTAACGATAATTCCGTTAATTTTCAGAGAATTATTTTCTATATTAAAATCTACTTTTTCAGTTTTAATAACACAATAAAATTTTTTCTTAGTTATCTTTGCCTTCTCCCCTTCATTGCTAAGATTAATCTTTCGCTCAACAATACCGCCAACACTATCACCTTCTTCAATAATATCAGAAAGACACCATAAATCATTAAGATTTTCCACTTTTACCTTAAGAAAACCTTTTTTAAAGTCTGAACTAATAACTTTCATGGAGAATATAATAAAATTTATATATATAAAGCTTTCTTATAAAACATTGATATAAATATGAGAAAAATGAATAAAAAGGGTAATAATGCAGCAATAGTCCTCGCAATAACCACTCTTCTCATAGTATTATATATACTGTTTCTTCCTCCAGATGTTAGAGATGACTTACTAAACGAAGATAATAATGGAGGTACAACAGACAACATAAAAAATAAGACGTTACTTGTAGAAAATGTGGGTAGAATTGATGCAATAAACACCAGATCAAGAGATCATAATTTAAACTCATTCGGCATTTATGCAACAAGGGAGTCTAGACAATATTCAATTATTAATTCAATTTACATAAAAAACGGACTTTTTGGAAATGAATTTGGTAGGGCAACATTTAGTATTGATACACAAAATGCAGAAAACTTCTTACTCTCATTTAATGTTGAAAAACACGAAGGAAGATTAATTATTACACTAAATGGTCAGACAATATTTGATAGAGACATTAATGAATATAATCCAGAACCCATAAGGCTTGAAAAGACATTACTTAGACAAAACAATGAGATAATATTCAAAACAAACAGTGCAGGTATTGCTTTCTGGAGAGTAAATGAATATGTTCTAAGAAATGTTCAAATAACCTCAGACATAACAGACAAAAGCAATTCTGTTAATGAACAAAAACTTTATATTAGTAGAGAAGAAATTAACAATTTGGAAAAAGCAACATTATATTTTTATCCGAGATGCCAAAACAACCAAGCGCCATTACTTATAGAAGTCAATAACAACAACGTATTTCTTGGCCAGCCAGATTGTAATATACTAAATACAATACTTATTGGAGATGAAGTAATAATTGAAGGAACAAATAAAATCAGATTTTCTTCAGAAGGAGAGGGAAGATATCTAATTGATAATATAAAATTGAAAACAGATTTGAAAGAAGCTTTGAATCCAATTTTTTATTTTGAAGCAGAAGATAACCTATTTACAAACATAGATGAAGAAGAACCCGAAAAGAGTGTTGTTAAAAAAGATTATGATATAATATTTAAGCTAAGATTTACAAACCCATATGACAGAAAAAAAGCAGAAATAGTTGTGAATGGACATAGATTCTATATGGATACAGAAAAACAAACATACACAAAAAACATTGACAATTTTATAGTGCCCGGTTCAAATTCTATTGAGATTATTCCTGACACATCTTTTGATGTTACAGAATTAAGAGTTTATATTACAGAAACAAACATAAATAACTAATTTTATAAAAATTACAATTTTCTATTAAAGTTTATGGTAAGAATTAATTTAATAAATCCAGAACATTTAGCAGATCAACACCTGATTGCAGAGTACAATGAAATACTAATGCTTTTTGGTTATATCAGAAAATATCCTAAATTAAATAAAGATATTCCTGAAAAGTATTGCTTAGGAGAAGGCCACATACTCTTTTTTAAAGATAAACTTATTTACCTAAAAAAAAGATATAATGCTATAAAGAAAGAAATGAAAAAAAGAGGATTCAGAGCAGAAAAAAGCATTAACATAAAAAGCATACCAAAAATTTTATTAAAAGATTGGAACCCAAACAAGAATGATTATGAAATAATAAAAAAAAGAATAATAACTAAGATAAAGAAAAAACCCGGCTATTATAGTTACTGTGGAATAAAAAGAAAAAAAGAGTTTTTTATTAATTTATTGAAATAACAACAGTGTATTTATCAATGATAATAAGAAGCTTTAAAAAGAATGAAATTAAATAATTCTAATATGAATATATCAAGTTTACCCAAAAGAGATGTTGGAGAGACTACAAAAAGAGATGTTGGAGAGACTACAAAAAAAGAGACTGCAAAAAATCCAATTTCAGAAAGTGACAAAACTATAAGTAATTCTAATATATATGATAAATTACAAAAAATAATACAAGAATTAAAACAAAAGCAAGATGTAATAATTAATGAAGATATAGAAAAGAATAATGAAGAGATAAACAAAGAGAAAAAAGACTCAATCAGCAGTTTTAGACTTGTTACGGCGTTTGTTGTTGCTTTACTTTCCGATACTATTGGGGATTACTTATGGGGTGGACTAATTCCTGGTATTGGGAGTATAATTGATTTAATTACAGTTGTTTTATTGTTTTTTATTTTAGGTGTTAATTTTGGAAAAAAATATTCATTATTTCCTGGCTTGGTTGAAACATTACCTGAGCTAGTATTACTTATAGGATTACCGGTTGGACCAATATTTGATGGAGTACCATTTTACACAATATCAATCATAATTTTAATAGTCAAAACAGGGAACCATAGAAGAATAATTAGTAAACTGATGCATAGAAAAAATGTTTTGCAAAAATCAATGCAGCCCGCCAAGGGTCTTTATGGAGTTACTATTGGACACTCAAATATTAAGTATTTTTGGGTTGTTGGTCTTTTTGCTATAGGAGGCATACTATATTTATTCTTTAGTCTTTTAATTCCTGCAATTGTATTTGTGGGATTGGGGGTTATTCTATTAATCCCAGAGGATAAAAGAGTTCCTGTTTTTTTTGGTCTATTGTTAATTGGAATAATTAGTATTTTCATGTTCAAGTTCGATCCACTCACATATATTACGAGCGGTAAATTCACATCCGACATTGAAAGAGCCAGTGCTGAAACAGAAGTAATCACTCAAAATTTTAATATTATCACAAGAATAAAAGCAGCATACGACAAAGCTATGTGGGAAACACTTGGCTACGGGTATTATGAAGGAGAAGTTGAGAAAAATAAAAAAGAAAATCTTGGTGTATATATTAACAAATTAGACACATCTATGTATTCACCATTTTATTCAGATTCAGAAATTGTTGTATTGGCAAGACTGAGAGGAAGATCATTCAAAGATAATATGAATATCAACACTAGTTGTTATTTAAAAAAATTGGGAACAACAGAAATAATAGAAAAAGGTGTTACTGATCCTCAAATTGTAAGAGTTAATATTCCTGAGTATAGCTTTTTTGAAGATGTGTTTTGCACTTTCCAAAATAAATCAAAAGGAAAATATATTGTAGATTTTACTGCAGAATTTGATTTTGAGACATGGGCATATACAAAATATATCTTTGTTGATAGAGATTTATTAAGAATTTATGGTGAAAAAATTAATTCAGAACTTGATATTGAACAAAAAGTAAAAGCTGTTTATACAAACGGACCTGTAAAAATCGGAATAAGCTCCGAAGATTATACAATGCCTATTCCAATCAATAAAAATGATTTAAGAGTTCCTGGAATTTTTGGAGTTACAGTTGAAAATAAAATTGGAGATGGAACAACAATAGGAGAGGTTATTGGAATAAAATCTATACAGTTAATCATACCTAATTCTTTAAGTCTTTCTAATTGCAGACCAACAACAGTAACAATGAGTAATCCAAAAATATATCCTGAGAATGATAAATATATTTTTTACAGTGTTAATGACTTTGATCTAAAAAATAATGCATTCAGATCTGTAATGTGCACACTTCATGTTGAGAATTATAATATGCTCTTAGGAAGTAATCCTAAGTCAGTCAAGTCGATGATAATAAAAACAACATATAGATATAGACTTAAGAAATCGGCAACATTAAATGTTGAAGACCAGAACGCTTATCTTGAATATGAATAAACATATGTAAATAACACACATAAATAATTACACATTTTATAAATAAAACACTATAAAAATAAAAAATTTATTTTAAGGGAAAAAATGAATAATAAAATCAGTACGAGGATATTAATTATTTGTTTGTTGTTCTTAAATGTAATAATAACTTCCTGTAATAGACCTGCTCAACTCTGGACTGCTGTTGGAAAAGAAGGATTAAAAATTGAGTTTGATAAGGCCAATCCTCCTCCAAGAATTTATGTAGGAGATCAAACAGACGTAATTATTAGAATTAGAAATGTAGGAGCAACAGATATTAATGAAGAAACAAGGGGTTTTGTTCTTTCTCTTATTAAAGATGATTATTATATGAAAGCAGTAAAAGATATATCATATGATCAAATAGTTGACTTAATAGATGGTAGCTCTCCATATTTCTCGGGAGGAAATATGAAGCAGTATAATATGGGAACATACATTACAGTATTACCTGAACAAAGCGAGAGCACTACAACAGAGATTACTGCAAACATTTGCTATCCATATAAAACAAAACTTTCACAAGCAGTCTGTATTGACAATGATAAATATGGCCAAAGCCTTAGAAAGCAGTCATGCAAAGCCACAACAATAAATATTGGTACTAAGGGACAGGGTGCACCAATTGGAATAACAAAAATTGAACCAGAAATGCTCTCACTTAGTAACAAAACAAGACCTTCTTTTAGAATTACAATACAAAATTTGGGAGCAGGAACTGTTTACACATCTATTGTGAATGCATCTATCTGTGCACTTGACAGACCTGCGCTAAGGGATTACAATAGTGTAAGAATTAAAGCATTTTTAGCCTCAAGAATACCACTAAACTGCACACCCGAAAAAGTAAGACTCATCAATAATATAGGAGAAACTATATGCAGAATAGATATGAATTTCATTACTAATGAAATGAGTTTTACATACCCAAATTATATAACAAACCTTGACATAGAATTAAACTATGAATATTTTCAATCCCTAACAAAGAGCATAGAAATATTTAGACCATAAAAAAATTGTTAGAGTTAATTTAATATTTACTTATGTTTTTTATTAGAATAATAATATTGCCTTTTCCTTTTTTTATTTTCTGAACAAGTCCTTTTGCTTCTAGCTCTTTAATTACAAGACTTATTTTTGCTTCAGACACTGGAAAGTTTTTTCTAATATCTTTTTGATTAGCCCTCCCATCTTCCTTTTTGAGAAATTCAAGTATTTGTTCACTAATATCTTTTTCAACAACTCCCGTCTCTATTATATTATCCTCTTTAAGAGTATCATCTGTAATTGCATAACCTCTGCGAATGTTTTTTTTAGTGCTTATCTGGATTCTTTTAATAATGTCATGCTCTGAACTTTTGTTTGAAGATTTTGTGCTCCAAAAAATAATTACTAATAAGAAAAAAAAGAATACAAATATTATTATATGTTTCCAACTTATTAAAAAAGTATCATTACTTTTATTATTAAACTGTATATCTGCAATGTTCAAATCAATATCAGATATGTTTTTTTCAAAACCGAAATCAGGAAATAGTATAAGGTCATATATATAGTCACCTTCTGCAGTAATCATAAGTTCCCGCTGCGCAATATAAAGTTCATCATTTTCTTTATAATAAGCCGTTAAAGTATAGTTACCTGAAGGAAGATATATTGAATAATTGCCTTCAGTTGCCACAAATATTTGCTCTGGCGTTGAATTCACTTTAATTATTGCATTAGGTGCGAGGTTAAGATCTAAATCATAGATTGCTCCTCGGATAATTGCGGCACTTGTTGATGGAAGCAATAACAAAAACAAGCTATATAAAATTAAGAGTGATGTTTTTTCTTTTTTTTCTTTCATAATTTTAGAGTATATTATTGCCAAATATAAAAAAGTTTCTATAATACGAATTAATATAGTATAAAGCGTAATAAAGTATTTACAATAATTTTTTTAAAGCTTAAAAAAGCAAATTTATAAATAAGAAGTTTACTTAAGTTTACTTCATTGTCTAAAAATCAAATAAAAATTTATGAAAAGTATATACAAAAATAATAAAAAATAAACGGAGGTTGTAACAATGAATAAAAAAATAA
>JAWABG010000007.1:0-36135 GCA_038884715.1 Candidatus Woesearchaeota archaeon
GCATCGAACTCAGGGGTAGTTTGAGCAATAGCCTGATAGATTAGTATTGACAAAAGAAGAAGAAGACTTAAGAAAAACACGAAATAAGCCTTTAATTTCAACTATTCCTCCTTTAAGAATATTTCTATATATTATACTTGAAGCAACAAAATTTTATTTGCCTTTTTTAACTATATGTGAATTATTTAGCTGACTTCAGAATCTTTATTATTATCTAATAATCCCTTTGGTAAGGCAGCAATTTCGTTTTGGCCTTTAGAATGTAAATTGTTTGCTTCTTTTGACTCAATAATACCTTTCAATTTACAAGCCTTAAAAATCCACCAGTATGCCTTGTAAAGAAGCATTTTTGTCATATCATCAATTTCAAAGCCATATTTTCTCTTAAACTCTGCAAGTCTATCAAGCTGTTTTGCAGAATTGTATTTCGCTTCAAATATTGGAGCAATATCTTTCCACATTTCCTCAGCTTCATCTATTTCTGCCCATTTTCTGACAGCAGGGTCATCATGTAGTGTGTTAAATATATATTGAGATCTTCCCTGTTTTATTAGACGATTACAGAAATCCTCAAAATTTATAGGTCTTATCATTTTACTAATTGCTTTATTGTTGTAAAAAACTTTCAATCCCTGTTTTGAAAGTCTGTACCCAAGTTCTATATCTTCGCAACCGAATTTAAAAATTGGATTGAATACTCCATGCTCAAGAAGGAATCTCTTTTTACAGGAACTTCTACCACCCCAGAAATATGTATAATCTAAAAAATCTCCATGTTTTATATGTGGATATGAAAATAAAAAACACCCAATTTCTGTAATAAAATGCATCAGCGGTGTCACAAATATATCTTCTGCCCAAGTTGTATAATGTAAAACGGCAATATTATTTTCAGGATGTTTGCGATGCGTTTTAATGTGTTCTTCAAACAAAGTAGGGGTAGTTATGTCGTCATCATCAAGAAAAAGCAAAATGTCTCCATTTGAGGCATAAATACCATGATTTTTTGCTGACGCGAGTCCAGCATTTTTCTGGTAGAAATAGGAAATTGGAAGGATATTTATAAAAGATTCGATAACCTTTTTAGTATCATCTATCGATCCATCATCAATTATTATTATTTCATACATATCTTCGGGCAAGGTCTGCTTCTTAATACTATCAAGAACTCTTTTTAAATATTCTGCCCGATTATATGTGCATAAAATCACGCTAAGTGTAACTTTTTCTTTCATAATTAATATTTTTAAATTTTATAATTATTTTGTTCAACAATTATTTTCAGTTTATAAAATAATTGTAATAATAGTGATACTCTAAAAACAAATATATAGGGAATTCAAACTATTTTTACCGAAGAAATGCACAGCTTAAAACTTTATTTCTTTTTTATTAAAGCTATTATAAAAATAACAACCCCGAATAGAAAAGTTGCAAAAGAAATATAAAAACCAATTTTTAGACTTTTTGGTTCAAATATGAAATCAATTATATGTTTACCGCCCGGGATAGCTATTCCCATAAAACAATAATTTACCTTTAAAACATCTTTCTTTTTGCCAGAATCAATTCTGGCTTTCCAGCCAGGGTAATAAGTCTCATTTAATACAAGAAATCCATTACATTCGCTATCTGTCTGTACTATTATTTTGTTTGGAAGATACCTTAAGACTTTTGCGTGTGGTTTGTTTTGACAGGTACTATTTATTATCAAACTATTAGCACTTTCGACGAATGCTTTTTCTTTAGGATTGAAAGAAGGCTCGGACATTTTATTTAATATATCAAATGAATTTTCTATATTCTCTATTTTGGTAACTATAAATGCTCTTGGTAATGTTTTTTCATCAGGTAGAATATTAATTGTCCCATCGGGTTCAATTATGTATTTTACATTTGACAGCATAAGAAATTTTTCATAATTTAAATCCCTGAAAATTGAATTAAATAAAACATACCTCTTTAACATCATAGGATTATATCCATCGACCATAAATATTTTGTCAAAAATTGCTCTATTAGTGCCAATATTACATAATTTTATAGAATCATAAGGTAAATATGGTAATAATCCAGTGTGATTGTAATAACCATCATTCACATAGACTCTGAAAAAACTTTTTTTATCTTCACTAAATGGCAAAAAAGGCGTTTTTGTTTTTTCATCAACAAACCATTCTGATTTATTTTTTGCTTTCATCATTGTTATAGTTTCCCTGTCAAGTTCTTCATGCTTCATTTCTTGACCGGTACATATTGAATTTGCACCGTGTAAATAAAAATCAGTGAAAGATAATAATAGAAATACTGCCTGTAGAATGAACAAGGATATTTTTTGTTTTTTCCAGTAAATAGAAAGAATAGTAAAGCAGACAAAAATACAGGCTAAAAATATAATATCAAGCCATAAATAATGAGTAATCTTATAATTTATTGGTGAAAAGATTGTAAAAATAATTATTCCAGATATAATAGTTAATATAATTAATAAGACAATTATCAGAAATATGGCACTTGTAATATTCTTCAAAAATTTTATGATTAAAATTGCGGAGAGTATAATAAAAATAATTAACAGTATCGTGATTATTCCCATAACTTACCTCTTTTTGTCATATTCAAGTGTATTATTATTTTGATTATTTTATATCTTTTTATATTTTGTTATTATTCTAACTCAATACTTGAAAGAATTTCCTTAATTTATAAAAGTTTAATTTTATTTGTTGGTATTTTGGCCGGTATTTATATCTCAAAATTAAACTATTAAGTTTTAATCTTTATTTATTTATAATATCAGAAATATGTTCAAAATGTTCTTTAAAAATATGAGCAGAACAACAAAATGTTGATAAACTACCCGGTTTTATTCCTAATTTTTCAGAAATATATTCTTGAAGACAGAAAACCTGATAAATGTTCGCGGGCCATCCTACAAACAAGTCACAACTTCTTACAATGCTCGTGCATCTGAGTTTATTATTTCGTATTTTGAAATATAAATATATAAGACTAGGTATGTTCATATTCTTAATATTTGAATCTTCTTCTTTATTATATAAGCTTATTCCAGCCTTTCTCGAATCTTTATTATTCTTCAGAACCGGAACCACAAAATCTGCTATTTGATCAACTTTGCCTTCATTGCCAAATATTCTTGGTCCATAACTATAATCGTAACCAAGACTGTAGTTTTTGTTTAAAATAATTGCTGTTAATTCTTCTTTTGATGGATAGATCCATTTTTCGAATCCTCTCATAATTTGTATAGGTTTATCTATATCCTTCTGAGGATTTTTAATTATAATCAAGAAATTTAATAATTCTCTGCAAACTCTACCATCAGTATCAGTAAAATCCTTGCCTTTCTGAAAAACTTGTGATAATGCACTTTTCCAAGCTATATTTGTTGTTCCTTTATTGACTGTTGCCATATAATTTATTTTTTGTTTATTTTTTATTATTTTATTTTCTTGAATTATCTACAATTTTTATACTTATCATAAATAGTCTGTTAGTTTTATAATTTCTTTTCTTTTATTAAAATCAAAGCAAAAAAAGCCAATTTTATAGGAATTTAATATATAAGTAATTTGATGAAAAATATCATCGCGATTCATATTTTCAGACAAAAAGAATCTTACTCTATCGCAATTGTCAAATATCTCGTTCATTCTCTCCCTGAATGAAATGAATTTCTGAAAATCTGCCAGATTAAACTCATCAATATTTTTTATTGTCATCTTTTTATATTTCCTCTCACTAAGAGTTAATTTATCAAATTTCCTAAATCCGCTTGAGAACAAAACTTTAAACCTGAGAGGCACTCCGCAAGATTTGAATATTGTTTCCTCTGTTGATGAGAATTCTTGAACTATTTCTTTACAGTTGCTTAAAATACCCAATATTAATTCTTTATTCTCATCATTCCAATTATAATTCCAAAATCTAATATAATTTGTTGCTAGATTGAATGCAGCTTTATTTAGTTTAATATCTTCCTGAAGATTTTTAAGATATTCTTGATAATTCTTTCTTTGGATTTTTGAAATCATTAGCAATTCTTTACAAGATGCTATCATGATTGTCTTTAGTTCGTGTTTTGTCTTGAAATATTTTTTAAATTTTTCCACGTCTATTAATAATGAATTTTGACCGCAAACAATCAATGGTTGTTCTTCAACATTTTCTTTATATTTTTCCCACTCTAATTCATTAAATGTGTATATTCCCGCTTTTCCAATTATTATTGGTGCATTAATGATATCGATATTTTTAATATATATTTTTATGTGGTTTTTTGAAAAATTCTCAATTATGTTTTTAATAATCTCTGCCTTTTTTCTTATTTCCTTACTTGTAATCTCTATAACAAGGTCAATGTTTTTAGTGTTTGAATTGCTGAAAAATTCGATAAACATCGAAAATTTTTTTTCGCTTTCAATTTTATTAGTTTCTATGAGAATTGTTAATTTTTTATCGTGTTCTACCATGTTGTTATTAGTTTTTTCAATAAATTCTTTTAACATATCAAGTTCAAAATTCTCCATTAAAAATTGAAAATTTTTTAAAGCAATTGCATCATTGATATTTGTTATTCCTGATTTTGTTAACTGATAAATGTCTCTCAGATTTTTATGTTGACATTCAATAATTATGCTATTCATCTTTGTTATTCCTGCCTCAGGCTTAAATCTCCGGACTATTCCTAAAGAACTATATTTCTCAATTTCAGAATGTTCGTATTGTGGAGAAATTATAATATTTCTGTATTTTGGTCTGGATATTATTTCCTCTGTTTCAACAGATATATGAAAATATTTTTCACCTTTTCCTTCGATTTTGCTTACAATTAATATTTTTGCTTTTACGAGCTTTCCAATATGATATAAAGCTTTCCTGTGGAGTTGAGCTATTTTATTTTTAGAAATTTGTATTTTTGCTTTATCATATTGGTTTTCTAATTCTCTATAAATCGTGTCATATTCTTTTTTAAAACATTTTTTATTATTTCTGTTGTTGATAGTTCTTTTTGAGTTTTTTGAAAAAGCTCAATAATATTTGTTTCAGTGATATGCATATGTCACCACCGAATTTTACTATCTATTAGTAAAGAATATTTATCCATTTATAAATCTTTCAGTTTTATATTCAAAAAATGCATAAAAAACAATGAAATAAAGCATTGTTTCAGAAATTAACTGAAGCAGACAAAAAATTATCGTAAAAAAGGTTTATATCTCTTGAAGAAATACTTACATTATGTATTTTTAGCTGATAAGTATATTGAAGGGGGTGAATAAATGGTTTTGGGAACTAAAAAAGAAATATTATTACTTACATATTTAAGAAACAATGCAAGAGAGTCTTTAACAAAGATAAGCAGATTTACGAAAATACCTGTTTCAACTATATTTGATAGAATTAAAGCATACCAAGGAACATTAATAAGAAAACATACAACTTTATTAAATTTTCAACAGTTGGGATTCGATATTAAACTATATATGTTGTTTAAGATAAAAAAAGACCAAAAAACAGAGTTTTTTACATTCTTATTTAATTATGCTAATACAAACAGCTTATTCAGAGTTAATTCTGATTTTGATTTTATGGTAGAACTCATATTCAAAGATATGAAAAAACTTTCTGAATTTAATGAGCAAATTGAAAAATTTCAAATAGAAGAAAGAAGAGAGTTTTTTATACTCGAGGATATAAAAAGAGAATCATTTCTGACAAACCAAATAGATATTGATTTTTTATTTTGAGTTCGCCAATCCTAGAAGTAGATACAATTTTAATTATATAAACTTAAATAATAGCAGTATAAGTATAATAACTAAATTTAGTATTATATTCATATTTTATATATACAGGAATTTAGTTATATATTTATATATAATATATTTATATATATTATATATACAGTAATAACTCATATTATAAAAAATAATAAAAATATAATTAATAAAGATATAATATAAGCTATAGAAGATCTTATTAAGAATTATCTTTCATTTGGAAGAATTCTCTTAATAGAAATAGGTATTACTTTTTCTTTGAATTCAATTTTTGCAATCTCTATTGGGTTATAATTAATTTTTTCTAAATCTTCATTGCTTAATTTTATTAGAAAAGGAGCACCCATTGAAATTTGTAATGCTCTGCTACCAATAATTCTAGCTCTCTCATACTTTGTATATTCAATATGATCAAATTTTGTTTTTTCCATTGCGTCACCTTCAAAAATGTATTTTATTATTTTTTAATTATAATTTATTCTAAACAAATATTTATTAATATTTATTATATGTTTGTTTATTATTATTTTTGAATATTATTGTTTTATATACTTTCTTAGTTCTCTGGCTTTTTCAATACTAATTTCAATCATTGTTTTTATATCTTCTAGTCTTAATGAATGATCTCCTCCTTTTTGTAGTGCACAAAGAGTATTCTCATCTAAACTGGCTACTGTTAACCTTGCATCGATGACATTCTCTTCGTCTTCCAGAGGATCAACAAAAAAATTTTCACCTATCTTTAAAACAGTAACTGATATTGGTATTTTATTTATTGGAAGGTTTTTATTTGTTTTTTTAGTATAATCGACTTTTTCACCATCATATTCAGGAAACCTTGTATTAAGCAATGCTGCCATTGCAGCTAAAAATCCAGCGTCAAACAAGTTTCCATCATCATTTATTGGACATAAATCAACATTCACGGTCCAGGCTTTTTCACCTTTTTCAATACATAGTTTTTTAGTGTCAATACATCTACTCTCTCTTATTGCCCTGTCAATAACTCTAGAAACCTCAATTGATTCAATACTCGGTGGACCACCTTCGTATTTCGGATTGCTCAGAGGAAGCAACTCTGTACCTATCATTAATAATCCGTCTTCTGGAGTATCAGGAAATGGCTTTTCTATACTCATTTTTACTCCCGCAATTATTTCAGTTTCTCCAATTTTTACTCTAGCACTACCTTCAGCTGTTTTCAAAAAACCTACTTCTATACTGATATCTCTATAATCAAGTTTTTTTCTACTGTCTATTCTTACATTTTTTGACAATAATTTTTCAATATGATTTCTTAATTCTTCATTCATAATCATTCACCTTTATATTTATCTTTTAAAGCTTGTTTCTGAATTTCTGATATCTTTTTAAGAGCGGGTTTTACTAAGTTAAGAGCTCTGTATAAATCTTCTTTTTCAAGAATTCCATCCATTTGTAGTAAGGTAATTTCTTCAGTGCTTGGAATCATTGCAACAGGTATATCTGTGCTTGCATTCTCGTCCATGTGTTCCTCTTCACCATCAAGATCAACAACAAGCTCTCCTTGAACTTTTCCAACACTGACTGCCGCAATCATATCTTTCATTGGAAGGCCTGCATCTGCAAGTGCAATACTTGCTGCACAAATACCAGCACATCTACTGCCCGCATCTGTTTGTGGTAATTCAATAAATACATCAACAACAGCATTAGGATATTCATCTAAATTGAGAACAGGCAAAAGTGCTTTTTCTGTTACCAACGATATCTCCTTACTTCTCCTGCTCGGGCCTGGTCTTACTCTTTCTCCCTCCCCACTAAAAGGCATCATATTATAATTACATCTAAGAATTCCTTTTTTTGGGTCTTGCATGAATTTAGGAAAAAGGTTTCTAGGACCATATACTGCAGCGTATGCTTCAGTATCTCCGATCTTAAAATAACCACTTCCATCTGCTTTTTTTATTATCCCTGCCTTAGCAATAATAGGCCTTGTTTCATCTTTTTTCCTGTTTTTTCTGTTATATGCCATTTTTTACACCTTTTTTAATAATAATTTACTTACTAATACTTTTTTAATTGTATATTATTTTTAATCATTTATTTTTACTAATTTATTCTCATTATATATCTACATTATATGTAAATAATTATTATATTTTGATAATTTAGATATTTATTATGTATTTCAGCTTTGGAATTATTTAATTTTTTCAATAATTATTTGTTTTAATTATCACCATTGCTTGTATTATACTCTATGTTATCACCATGCTCTTCTTTAGCTTCTGTGCTAATTTTTAATCCTGTTCTTTGCTCCAAATATTCTTTGATTGTATCTGTTAATCCTGAAATATGACTATCTTTTTCTATCTTTTTTATAGTTTCAATTGCTATAACTTCTTTTTCAGGTTCTCCATCTATCCAAACCAGTCCATTCTGACCAACAATAACTCTGCATCCTGTTGCTTGCTTTATCATAGAAACCATTGACCCTTTTTTTCCTATTATCCTAGGAACCTTTGTTGGATTAATCATTATAATATATCCTCCTTTTAATTTTCTAAGTCCCGGACCTTTCATAGTAAGATCTACTAAGTTTTGGCTCGTCACGTTAATAATTTTTGCTACAACGTATTCTCCCAGATCATAAAATCTTGTCAGGTCTTCACCTTTATTGATAAATTCAAATGTTGCATCTTTCATTGATAAAACAGCACTATATGGACTATTAATTTCTATTCTCCATCCGGAAATTAGTATATCAATAATTTTTCCAATCACCAAATCATTCTTTTTAGGAAGATATTTACCACTTATTGGAATAATTTTTATTACTTTACCATCTATATTCAATAAACCAAGTCTTGAGCATATTATTTGTTTATCATGCCTGTAAGTTCCATATCCCGGAATATAATCTATTCCACTGCTTAGAATTTCTCCTGGAACTACAACTGTTTTATTTTCTGCTTTTAAGTTTGACATTTTCTTCACTCCATCACATTTATTGTTAATTTTTTTAATTTTTATTTTAGTATAATTTTTTTGAAATATCTGTTTTCATTAATATTTTAATGTTTATTATTCTTTCAATTATTTTTCTTTCAAGATTTTTATTTCAATATTCCCGTGTGTTTTTGAATTTAGTTCATCAAAAAACTCTGTTTGTAATCCTGCTGGAATCTCAATAACAGCATTCCATGAACCATCATTCATCCACTCCTCCTTGAGAATCTTACCATAATTCTTTACAATCCCGTATAATTTTACTGCATAATTAGCGGGTATGTGCAATTCAATCTCTTTAACAGCAAATTTTATAGGTAAAATTGACCTTAACTGTTTAACTATATCATTTACTTGATCTTCAGCTTTCTTAAATTGATCAATATGAATCTTAGCTTCTAAGAAAGCATTCTCAATCCTAGTTATTGGGTGTGGTAAACCATTTGTAGGATCTATTGCATTTATGTGAATAAGATTAATAATTTTCTTTCTTTTTTCTTCTTTCATCTTTTCTCTTTGTTCTGTAGTTAGTTGAATTTCACCTTCTCGGATTATTTTTTCTGCAATTTTGAGGGTATCTTTTGTATTAAAAATTTTTAATAAATCAGATTCTGGAGCAACGATTCCTTTTTTTGCATCCAGAAATATTCTCTCAGATTTGAGACATTCTCTTACATCATTTATTTCTTTTATCCTGAATTTTATCGCATTTTCCGGATCAATAACTATTTCAAACACTTGATCGTCTTTCTTAAGTTTTGCCATATTGATATGAATTTTTTCTTTATCAAATATCATTTGTCCTGGCATTGGTTTTTCACCTTTTTTATTGATTTTTTTATTTATCTTTGCCTTTTATCATCTTTTGAATTTTTTCCTTTGATATTTTTTCGAATTTTTTTGTTTTTGAATTCACAAATGCAGCATCAATTCTTTCTAGATTAAAGTTTTGTCCTAAAACTTTTCTTAGTGCATTTATTATTAATTTCAAACCATCATCTATTGATAGATCTTCTTTGTATTCTTTGTTTAATATTTCTCTAACTTCATTTTCTCCTTCTCCTATAACGCTGGCCTTATATTGAAAATATATTCCTGTTGGATCTGTTTCAAATAGCTTAACTCCGTCTTCATCTACACCTGCAATTAACAAAGAAACCCCGAAAGGCCTTAATCCAGCGCTTTGTGTACATAACTGTTTGAGATCACAAATATCCTTTACTATTGAAATAACATCTATAGGAGAATCATAAGTTACCTTGTTTTGCTGTGCTTTAATTTGTGCTCTTTCAATTAATACCCTTGCATCACTTAATATTCCAGATGCAGTAACAGCAATATGCTCATCTATTACCCATATTTTTTCTACTGATTCACTCACTACTAGTTTATCAATAATTCTTTTATCAGCAACTAATAAAACTCCATCACTACAAACTATCCCCACCGCAGTACTTCCTTGCTTTACAGTTTTTTTTGCATATTCAACTTGAAGTAATCTCCCGTCTGGACTGAACATGGTTATTGCCCTATCATAACCCATCATTTGATGCTGCATTGCTTGTATGTTTTCTCCTGCCATATTTTATCACCCATATTGTTTAATGATTTTTTTAATGATTATTTTCATAAAATATTTATGGTTAATTAATATTATATTTACTTTCTATTTTAAACATTTTTTATTAAACATCAGATTTTTTGCCTTATTCAACAATCCTGAAACATATATGCTTCTTATAATTACATTAATATTATCAATTTTATTAATTAAAGATAAAACTAATTTTATTCTATCCACGTAATTATTAGTTGCTTTTATAATTCCTCTTCTATTCTCTTTTGAATAACCTATGAATATTATACTTGCTTTAGAGCTTTCAACAACTCCTAGCCAGCAATCTATATAATCAGATATTTTTTTATCAGTATTGTGAATGTTTTTTTCCATAATAACTTCGTATACCAAGTATCTTTTTTTTTCTTTTAGGCTTGGTAATAGTTTAAGTTTTTGCATTTTTATTCTGAGAAAGACTGATGCAGTATACATACATCAATAATAGTCGTCTTTTTTCTCTCTCAAAAAGTTAGAATTTGGATTTATTTATAACTTTTGTGGTTTTTTCTTTTAATAATCTTTTTGTAATATTGTATTGTCATCCTGTAGATTTTGGTCGTATTTTTTTAAATTATTGTTTTATGCATAAGAAATGACGAGATTTGTATATGAACTTATAAACTAGTCTTTCTTAACCTTTCTTAAGTTATACTTATATCATTAAGTAATTAAGGTGATTACAATAGAAAATTAAAAATGAAAATTATAACAAAAAACGGGCGAACTTATAGTCTAATATAATCCTTCCTTAATTAATTAATTTTTCTCTTATTTGCTCGTGCAGATGGTCGTGCTTTTTCAAAACCTTTTCCCTTGCCTCTCAATCCTCTTGATTTTCTTCCCGCACTCGTTATTCCTCTGTATGTTCTTCCTCTTTTGTTAATAATCCAATTAATCCTTTTATCTTTAATTATTGACGGATTGTTTCTATCCACGAGAATTATTTCAAACCAGTAATTAAGACCATCTTTTCCAACCATATAACTGTTTAAAACTTCACAATTTTTATAATTTCTGGCTGCTCTTTCCTCGGCAATCTGTTGATAATTTTTTGCAAGTACTAACTTTTGTCTCGATGTTTTTTGTCGTCTTCCTCCTTTTATATCTGGCCTTTGTCTGCCTCCTCTACTTACTCTTTGGCGAATTAATATAAACCCTTGTTTTGCCCTGTAACCTAAGGATCTTGCTTTGTCTAATCTTGTAGGTTTTTCGATTCTAACTGTTGAATTTTGGTTTCTCCATTCAATTAATCTTTTTTTTTGATTCTCTAGAAAATCTTTAGATTGTTTTGTCCAGTGTTCTCTAATAAATTTATAGATACCCATTTTTGGCCTCCGTATTCTTTATGTTTCAATACACTAAAAAATTTATTTTTAATGGATTCGGGTAAGCCACTACCCACATTTCCATAAAAAAGAACCTTCTGCAAATATATAAAATTTTCTATTAAAACGTATTTTATAAAATATAAAAACAATTAATTTATAAAAAAAATAATATTTTCTGTATAAATGACCTTGTTTTTTATAGGAATCGGATTATCAGATGAGAAAGACATAACATTAAAAGGATTGGAAGCAATTAAGAAATCTAGATATGTATTTCTTGAAAATTATACATCTATCCTTAACTGCAGTTATACTGATTTAGAGAAATTCTATTGTAAAAAAATTATTTTAGCAGATAGGGATATGGTAGAAAATAGAGCTAACGAAATACTTGATAAATCAATAACAGATAATGTTTCATTTTTAGTAGTTGGTGATGTTTTTTCTGCTACAACACACATAGATTTATTTATGCGAGCAAAAAAAAGTGGAATTAACGTAATTGTTATTAATAATGCAGGAATTTTCAATGCAATAGGTTTAACCGGATTGCAATTGTATAAATTTGGTAAAATTACTAGTATTCCTTTTGTGAGTGATAATTATATACCAGAGACAGCTTATGATGTAATATACAATAATAAAAAAATAGGATTACATACTTTAGTACTATTAGATCTTGATACTAAAAATTTCAAATTTATGACTCCGAATGATGCGTTTCGAATATTATTAGAAATTGAACTAAAAAGAAAAAAAAAATTGATTAATCATAATACGGGGGTGGTTGTGTGCTCAAGAATGGGAAAAGATGACTCTATAGTTTATGATAAAATAGCTAATCTTTTGGATTATGATTTTGGAAAACCATTACATTCTATTATTTTTCCAGGAAAATTGCATTTTATGGAAGAAGAGGTTCTAGAATATTATAGGGCTAAAAAATAATATATAAAAAATAATGTATATTATAATGTAATATTATACTGTCGTGATATAAATCAATACTATTCTAATATAAATACAAAAAACAAAATATTTATAAACATAAAAAAAGGATTTTATTATGATGTCAAACAAAAAAGGATTATCTCCACTCATAGCAACCTTGTTGCTTGTAGCATTTGCTGTAGCTTTAGGCGCTATGATTATCAACATTGGTAGTAGTGTGGCTAAATCTGGCAACGATTGTGAAAATCTTGATCTAAAAATTATCAATCAAAACACGATGTGTTATAATCAGCAGGATGCTCAATCTAATGCAGATATTAGAAGTCAAAATAGTATTCAGATAGATGATATTGTATTTAAAGAAATTATTCATCCTCATGATAATTTATATGATATTTATTTTATTCCTCAAATAATGCAGAATGGTAAACTTGTAAGCTGTCAAACAAAAAAGATCATTGTTAAGAACATTCCTTCTTGTTAAATATATTAATATTATAAATTAATATTAAAAAAATTTAATATTGCAAAATGGAAATTATAATAGATCACAGGAAATCTGTTCAACAGAATGCTGCTGATTATTTTGAAAAGGCAAAAAAATCAAAAAAAAAATTAGATGGTGCAATAAAGGCATTGGAAAAAACTAGAGAATTAATCAAGAAAAATAAAGAACAGAATAATCAAAATAAACAAATCATTAGAAAAATTTCTAATAAAAAAGAATGGTATGAGAAATTCAGATGGTTTTTTTCTTCTGATAACTTCTTGATTATAGGAGGAAGAGATTCTACCACTAATGAGATTATAATTAAAAAATATACCAGTAAAAATGATTTAGTCTTTCATACAGAGATTGCAGGAAGTCCTTTTGTTGTCATTAAAAATCCAGAAAATATTAATATTCCTGATTCAACTTTAAAAGAAGCGGCTGAATTCTGTGCGAGTTTCAGTAAATATTGGCAAAGAAATTTGTCTGTCTGTGATGTATATTGTGTAAAACCAGAACAGGTTTCAAAAGAAGTAAAAACCGGTCAATATCTTGCAAAAGGAAGTTTTATGATTTATGGAGAAAGAAAATATTATAAGGTTAGTGTTGGTTTAGCCATGGGTGTTTATTCTATACTCGGTGATCATAAATTGATGATTGGTCCTCTTAGTGCAATAAAAAAAAATTGTAAGAAATATGTTATTCTCGTTCAATCAAATAAAAAGAGCTCGGATACTGCAAAACAATTGAAAAATTTTTTTATTGAACTGAATTTGGGTGTTGATGAAATACTACAGTTATTGCCCTCAGGCATAGATATTATAATAAACAAAAAAGAAATTAAGAATAACTAAATTCTTATCTCATTAATTAATTTGTGAAGAGAAGAATCTAAGGCAACAAAGATGTTTTTATCTGTAAACTCAGATGCATAAATTTTTCCATTAGCTAATAATTTTGTATGAAATTCATATTTCTCATTATTCTCTTGCTTGTGAATACTCTTTACAGTTACAGTTAATCTCTCAAATTTATTAGTAATCTCAGACATTCTTTTAGCATAATTCCCCACAACTTTCTTTATGATTAGCATCGTTGATCGATCGATATTTTTAAATCCTACAAGTTCAATACTACCTCCTAATACAATATTATCTTCATCATCCATATTTATCACCTTTCTGTATTATGCTATTAGATTGAAAATCATTCTTGAATTCTTTGAAGCACTAATAAATCTTCGGTAGTTAGTTTCTTTTTTGATTTTAATTTTTCTTTAATTTCGGTATTTTTCTTTTTTAAAATTTCTTCTTCAAAATGTTTTTTTTCTTCTGCTAACTGAATATTGTTCTGGTCAAGTGTATTTTTTATTCTATGTAATTCATCAAGATCTTTGTTAATTTCCTCATTTATCTCTGCTATTTGATTTTTTTTATCAGTAATTTCTTGGTTTATTTTTTCTTCCTCAAATCTATAATTATCAATTTTTTTTGAAAGTTCAATTAACTCCTCGTGATATTCTTGACTTTTCTTAGCTTCACTCTGAATTTTAAGATGAATATCATCAGCTCTCTTTTTTAATTCCCTTATTTCCTTTTCTTGTTTACGCATCTCATCATAATCTTTGTAGATTTTTTTTGATTCTTCAAGTTTTTTCTTTAACTCCTTTATCTGTTTCATTACTGCTTTTTCCTTTTCAAATGACAAGCCTTCTGTTTCAATTTTTGTTTCTAAAAACTTAATTTGTTGAGAAATTCTCTCAGGATTTTCTACTTTCGCAGTATTAAAAATATTTGATTTGTTTTTTCTTATGTTATAAAAAATTTTCTTTTTCTCATTTAAAGTATTATTTAATAAGTCTCTTTCCTTTTTTTCTTCCCTTACTCTGGCTGTTAAAGAATTTCTTTTATCACGAAGATCCTTAATTCTTTCAATACACTCATTTATCTGAGAAATTATTGTCTTCTTTTTCTCAAATGCAATTTCTTTGGATTTATCTATAGAGTATAAATTATTTTTTTTTTCATTAATTTCTTTCTTTAGTAATTCTAATTGACTTATCAACGCTTCTTTTTCTTTATCTTCTAACATATTATTACCTGTTTGCGTTGTATCAAAAAATAAAAGATTAGCCAAACAAAGCTCCCAACCCGGCAGCGGCTTCTTCCTCGCTAACCTTATCTTCTTTTTTCTTTTCTTCTTTTTTTTCTTGTTTAGGCTCTTCCTTTGAACTGGAATGAGTGGCTGTTGCCATCGGCATGCTTGCATTCTTTATAGCTTCGTCAATATTTATTCCTTCTAATACGGCAACTAATGATTTTATTCTTGCATCATCTGCCTTTATACCTGCGGCGTCCATTACCTTTTTTAATGAAGCTTCATTTATTTGTTGTCCTGCTTTGTGCAATAACATTGCTGCATATATATATTCCATTTTATTTACCTCCAACTTGAATGCATAATATTCAAATTTTTATAATTTCATACCACACTAACGTAATTATTTCTTATTTATTGCTTCTGCTTGTGCATTTGCTATTGCTAATAATTCATTAATTGAATCCTTTGAAATAATTGATCTTTCTATTGCCAAATGTTTAGCTTCGACAAATGCCTTTGTTAATAGCAATAATATTGTTTCTTTTGTAGTAAAACTAATTGATATTGCCAAAATTAAAGACTCTGCAGATGCATTTTTGATTTTTTCAATATATGCAGATTCATCTATATCTAAAACATCTTTTGTTAATATTTGTCCATCATTATAAATTGCTAACAGATTAAGTCCGATCTCAATTGGCTCAATTCCTAATCTTGTTAATAGGCCTGCCAGTTTTTCTGGGACAGGATTCCCTGATTTTGCAACAAGACTATCTTCTTTAATTACTACTTTTCCATTTTCTATTCCTGTTTTTATTTTAAAAGCCCCTAATTCTCCAATAACTGGACCCGGAGCAAAACTTGTTGGTCCTTTAGGAACAACTATGTCTTGTGGTGCAATTTGACCGGGCTTAATCGGAGCTTTACTTTTATTTTTCTTTAAAATTTTATAAAGTTTGAATGGATCCTCTCTGCAGAAAAGCAATGCAGGCATTCCTGTAAGATATTTCTCGAGGATTAATAAATTCTTATTATCTGACTTCTTTAGAGCAATTTTAATAATATTCTTTTTTGTCATCCTCAGGATTACTTTTCCCTGCAATTGGGCTCTCATTCTTTGTAATTGTTTTGCAGGAAGATTTTCCATATTTACTAATCCAATTATTGAATATTCATCTATAAGTTTTAGTATTTCATCTACTTCTTTTAGTTTTTTTTCTGAAATTTTTTTTTGTTCGTTTTTATTTTTCTTAACTTTCATCTTGAATAAAATAGTTTTATACTTTAATTAATTCTTTTGGGTAGATTTTTATAGCTTTTCCCATAGTAAATTTTACATAAATACTTCTAATATTGTGTTGTTCTTTTGGTAGATGATGAACTAATTGATCATAAATAATAAACATATTATCAACTAAAATTTCATCACTTTGGTTTTCTTTACCTATACAAAGATGGATTATTGGACTTTTTTTAGCCATTACTCTTATTGTTTTTTGCAATTTTTCATATAATGGTTTAAGATTTGATTTTGGAGGAACAACACAACCCGCTTTTGGATTTGGCATTTTATTCCTCGGTCCTAGGGTTCTTCCGAAAACCTGTGCAATCTTTGCCATTATGTTAGCTTGTGCAACAAAATAATCATATTCAGATGAAATCTTTTTTAAATCCTTATTATTATTTAAATAATTGTCAAATTCTTCCTGGTTTATTGTTTTGTCAAATATTTTTTTTGCGTCCTCTGATAATTCAGGACCGACTAAAGCACAGATCTTTCTTTTTCTTCCAATATCATTTTGAAGAGTCACAAAAAAATCAATCTGGTGCTCTGGTTTTTTAAAATCGAGATCTTGAAGGTTAATAATAAAGTCCACACTCTGATTAAAATTCCTTTTATGAGAACTTGTTCTTAATGTTTTTACACTTTCTAAAAAATCTTTCTTATCCATTTTCCCTCCTACATTTGTAGTATAAACGGGTTTTTAAATTTTTTATTTTATTTAAATAGAAGAATTATAACCCATTTATAAAGGTTATGAAAACTCTTTGATTATTAGACAGTATTTACCTAGCTTGATATCATATTTATTAGTTCCATATTTGAAATAAATATTGATTAGAATAATACGCCGTGGCCCAGAAATTCACAGAATAAAATTCTGATTTGAACTGGGATATCCTTGCGGAAACAAGCTTAATGGTTTTATTTCCAGGCTTGCGCAGTTTCCTGCACTAATATTAGTGTACCAGGTTGTGCCACCACGGCGTATATAGAATAATTTTTATTATATATATAAAAGTTTTTAATTAAAAATTAAAATCTTTGCATATTAAGATAGGATTTTATTTGATTTTGTATTTCATTACAATCTTTTATAACTTGATTTTCGTATTTTGTTATATATATCTTATAGACGAATTTGTCAAATAATGTTCTAAGAAAATAGTAAAAAGGTGTTGTTTGCCATGAATCCTCGTAGTCAGTTATTAAATAAGCATCAAAACTAAATTTAATGTTGCCTTTTTGCATGTGAATCTTTAAGTTTTCTTTTTCTACTATAGTTTCCTTGCAATTCTTAATAATCATAAATATCCTGATTTCACCTCTCACATAATCTGTATAATTCTTGTATGGTAATAGTTCGAGCATATATTCTTTTTCATCCTCTGTTACATCTTCGTAGTTTTTTAATTCATTTTTGTCATACCCGTGCTCCATAAACCATTGATCAATCAATTTATATAGTTCTCTTAATTTGAAAAGACCACTGTAAGCTAATTCTTTGTCATGCAAGAGTGTTTTAATTTCTGACATTTAATATCCGCCCTCTTTTGTTTCCATTCCTAGGAATTCTTTTATCTTTTCTCCTAATTCAAATATTTCATAATAAAAAGGATTAACATATTTTAGTCCTATTTCATTTTTTAATATGTATTTATGCAGAAATTTTTGGAACAATTTAGATGATTTTGATTTAAATGAACCAGTATAATCAAGCACTACTTTACCTTCTAAAAAAAATTGAATCCTTGCTTCAGTCATTTTTTTCTTCTTAGTATTTTCTATTACTTCTTTTTCGTGTTTTTCAAATATTTGAATTTTCATGATTAAATATTTTCTTATATATTCTGTTTCTTTTATATCTGCTTCTAAATCAATTTCTAATTCAGAACCCATTGGACTCCACGGTTTGTCCTTATACCTTTTCTCTTGCACTTCATATCTTTTCTCATCAAACCAATTTCTAATAAGTTTATATAAACCGTCAAAATCAAACAATCCAGAATATCTGATTATAATTCTTTTTTCAGGAAATACTTCTATCTTGTTTTCCTCAGCCATATTTTGATTTCAGAATATTAATTATATAAAATTTGTGTTTTTAGACTTAATTAATTAATAATTTATTATTAACCATTTTTTGGTTAACTATCTTTTTACACATTTCTCGCAATAGAACTTGTTTCCATTTTCTGGAAAAAATTTTTCTTTACAGGCAATACATCTTTTAACAATTCTATAACATTTCATTAAAATACCCCTAATACTTAAATAGGTAAGTATAAATTATATATAAATCTTTTCATTTTAACTATTTTATAGTGGTCACAATAATAATAAATAGCTTTATAAATAATGAATTTTTCTTTAATTTTAGATGAAGCTCGTCATTCTAGAAAAAACAAAGAAAAAAATTGTATTTAGAATAGAGGGAGTCGACCACACAATTTGTAATATACTAAAAACTGAGTTATATAATGATGAATCAGTTACCGCGGCGACATATAATATTGAACATCCGCTCATTGGCATACCCTTGTTTGTAGTTGAAACAAACAGTAACAAAAACCCAGAAAAGGCAATTCAAGCAGCAATCAAAAGGCTAGAAAAAAAGAATGAACAATTCTTAGAGCTCTGGAAAAAAATCAAGATATAAATTTTTTTATGACATTTTTATTTAATAATTTATTTTAATAAACGTGTCTTTATCTATTATCTGTTGAACTATTTATTAGAATTTCGATATTAGAATTTAAGATTTCTAATAACAAAATTTATAAAATTTCAATATACTAAAGCTATTATGCATAATCAAGACAAAAAATTATTATTGGAGCTTGCAAGAAAATCTATAGAAACTGTATTCACAAAAAAACAATTGGATTTGGATAAATATGAGCACATAAATCAAAAATCAGGTTGTTTTGTGACATTAAAACTATATAATAATCTTAGAGGGTGCATAGGATATGTCGAGCCAATTTATCCATTATACAGATTAATAGCAAATGCTGCTGTTAATGCAGCATTCAGAGATCCTAGATTTCCTGAATTGAAACATGAAGAACTTGAAAAAATAAAAATAGAAATTTCAGTTTTAACAAAGCCGGAACAAATAAGCGTAAATAATCCCATAGAATATTTGAAAAAAATAAGTATAGGTAAAGATGGCTTGATAATTAAAGGAATTTACGGTTCAGGATTATTACTGCCACAGGTTGCAACAGAATACAATATGGATGTAAAAGAGTTCTTGGAATGTTTATCTCAAAAGGCAGGTCTTGATAAAAATGCGTGGATGAATCCAAAAAACAAAATATTTAAATTTCGTGCAGAAATATTCAGTGAAGACTATTAAAATTAAATAAAATTATATCATCTTCATACGTGTATTTATATAATAATAAATTATTTATATGAATTATTGAAGATATTTTTATAATTATTAAAAATGTTTGAAATTTCTATTTTCCAAACCTTCTTTCTCTTTGATTAAACTCTATAATAACTCTTAATAAATCTTCTTTTTCAAACTCTGGCCAGTGCTTCTCAAGGAAGAACCATTCGCTATAATGTGCTTGCCATATTAGAAAATTTGAAGTTCTTTTTTCTCCTCCTGTTCGTATAATCAAGTCTGGTTCATCACGCATATACAAATTTTTTGAGAAAACATCCTCATTAATTTCATCAATATCGAGCTCGCCATTTTGAAGTTGGATTGCTATTCTTCTTGTTGCATCTATTACTTCTTCTCTTCCACCATAAGCCATTGCAAAGTTTACAATTAATCCGTTATTATTTTTAGTTTTTTCCATCAATTCATTCATAGCACTATAAACTAACTTTGGAAATAATTTTATTCTACCAATAAAGTTTATTCTTATATTTCTTTCATAAATCAACTTATTATTTTTTAATTCATCAAACTCTTTTTTAAATAGTGCCATCAAATAATCAAATTCTTCTTTTGGTCTATTAAAATTTTGCATTGAAAAGGCATATAATGTTATTTCTTTAATACCAAGTTCATTCACCCAATCGATAAGTTTTCTGATCTTCTCAGCACCCCATTCATGTCCCTTCCATGGTTTTAACATTAATCTCTTAGCAAATCTTCTATTACCATCTAGAATAATAGCAATATGCTTAGGAACACTAATCTGTTGTCTTGCTTTAACATTATCTAACATAATTACTTGAAATAAAATAATTTATTTATAAATATTTTCAAATTAGAGACTAAATTTGATCTTCATCAGATCTAATTGTGAATATTGGCTTTCTTGACTCTTCACGTAATTCATATTTTTCTACGATAATATCAAATAATTCTGGCTCAATTTTCAATATATCTTTCATTGTTAGGAAACCAATCATTTTATTTTTCTCAAGAACTGGCAATTGTCGAATGTTGTTATCTCTCATTAATATCAGAGCATGATAAATGTCTTGGTCAGGTCCAATTGTAATAAGTTTTTTTTCCATTACTTCTCTGATTTTTATTTTTTTAAAGTCTTCACCCTTTGCCACGATTTTTCTTACAAAATCTTCATCTGTAACTATGCCAACAGCCTCTTTATTTTTAGTAATAATTAAGCTGTTAACATTATGTGTACGCATTATTTTTGCAGCATCAATAACAGAACAATCAGGGTCTACAATGATTGGTTTATTTGTCATAACGTCTCTTACTCTATAACCTGTTTTCATTAAACCACCCCCTCACAAAAAAAACAAATAGATATTGATATAAAAAGCTTTTGATTTTATAAAAATATTCAAAAATTAAAATAAAAATAATATAATTAAAAACAAAACTTTTAAATAAAGATATTTGGTTTCTATAACTGATGAACAATATTAACGAAAACAATAAGAAAAGTGAATATAAAAAGAAAGAAGATAATAAAGGTCTTACAATAAAAAAATTAGATGATTTCGGTGAATGGTATAACCAATTAGTCATCAAATCAGAAATCGCGGATTTTGGTTATGTAAAGGGAACAATAGTTATTAGACCAAGAGGATATTCTATTTGGCAAAAGATCATAGACTATTTTAATATAAATATAATCAAGAAATATGACATTATGAATGCATACTTTCCATTATTTATTCCTGAAAGTTTTTTTGAAAAAGAAAAAGAGCATGCACAAGGTTTTAGTCCGGAAGTTGCTTGGCTATCAAATAGAGACGAAGAAAATGGAGAAAGATTAGCCATAAGACCTACATCTGAGACCATCATATATGACAGCTATTCTAAATGGATACGTAGTCACAGAGATCTTCCATTACGGATTAATCAATGGTGTAATGTAGTTCGTTGGGAGACAAAAGCAACAAAAATATTTATCAGAGGAAGAGAATTCTTATGGCAAGAAGGTCATAGTGTTTTTGCTTCAAAAGAAGAAGCCGAAAATGACACATTAAATATGATTAAGGAATATAAAAAATTGTGTGATGATTTGTTAAGTATTCCTGTTTTGATTGGAAAAAAATCAAATCTTGAGAAATTCGCCGGTGCAGATCACACTTATGCAATAGAGGCATTTATGCCTGATGGTAAAGCTTTACAAATGGGCACGAGTCACAATTTAGGTCAAGCATTTGCTAAAAGCTTCAACATCTCATACCTAGGAAAAGATGGAAAAGAGCATTATCCTTATCAAAATTCATGGGGTTTAAGCACTAGGTTAATTGGAGCAACAATTATGATTCATAGTGATGACAAAGGTTTAGTATTACCCCCCAGAGTTTGTAATAATAAAGTTGTAGTTGTGCCAATAATATTTGAAGATAGCAAAGAAAAGGTTATAAAAAAGTGCAGAAGTATTATTAATGATCTTAGCGACTATAATCCAATATTTGATGATAGAGACGAGTATAGTTCTGGATACAAATTTAATGATTGGGAGTTAAAAGGAATACCTATAAGAATAGAATTTGGTCCAACTGATTTAGAAAAGGACCAGGCTGTTGTTGTAAGACGTGATAATTTAAAAAAAGAAATAATAAAATTAAAGGATTTGAAAAAAGAAATTGTTAAACTTTTAGACGATATTCAAGATAACTTATATCAACAGGCAAAAAAGCAACTTAAGAATAGTATAGCTGAAGTTGATAATTATGAGGAATTCAAAAAGGCCCTTGAAAACAAAAGATTAATTCATGCTTTTTGGTGCGAAAAAGATGAGTGTGAAATAAAAATTAAAGAAGAAACAGGAGCAACAACAAGATGTATAACCTTTGATGAACAAGAGCACAAAGGCAAATGTGTTTATTGTGGTAAATCGACAAAAACAAAAATCTATTTCTCTAAGAGTTATTAATAAAATTTCAAAATAAACAAAATTGTAGAGAAATTAAAGAATTAATATTAATAATAGAAGAATATAAGTAGAAAAATATAAGATTATTTAATTTACTATTCAATTATACCTACAATATAAATAGAAAATAGAATATACTTTAAAAAAATAAATTAAAATAAATAATAACCAACATATAATTAAAGAAGTGTAAATTTAAACTTTAATAAAGTGTTTTTTATAATTATAATTTTTACTCTAAGGATTATATTTTTATTAATCATCTATCATCTCAATTTCTACATTCAGACCTTCTGGAATTTGAACTCTCATTACTAATCTAAGAGCTCTTTCGTCCATTGCTAAGTCAATAAGTCGTTTATGAACCCTCATCTCATATCTTTCCCATGTTGCTTTTCCATTTCCGCAAGGACTTTTTCTTGTTGTTAATTTTAATTTTTTTGTTGGTAAAGGAATAGGACCCCTCATTGTAACTCCGGTTTTCTCTGCAATTTCTTTTATATACTGACAAGTATTGTTGATTTTATCAATATCTGTGCTTGCTAATTTAATTCTTGCTTTCTGCATTTTTTATTCACAAATTTTTGTTATTAATTTTTTTACATCATGATGAATTATTGGCTCATCATGTTAAAAAAAAATAAAAAACAAATATTTTATATTATATGTATCTATATGTATTTTTGCGACACTATTATCCTTTTTTTACAAGGTCGATACACATTCCTGCAGCAACTGTTGCTCCTGAATCCCTAACAGCAAATCTTGCTAATTGAGGGATATCCTTTTGTCTTTCAATTACTAATGGTTGCACAGGTTTAATTTTTACTATTGCTACATCTCCATTCTTAATAAAGTCTGGCTTTTCTTTTAGTGTTTCTCCTGTTGCAGGATTGATTGTTTTTACAATCTCTTCAAACTGACATGCTATCTGTGCAGTATGAATATGGAATACTGGTGTATATCCAATTGTAATAACACTTGGATGGTTCAAAACTACGATTTGTGCAGTGAATTCGCTTGCAACAGTAGGTATGTTTGACTCATGACCAACTACATCTCCTCTTGCAATATCTTTTTTGTTAAATCCTCTAACGTTAAATCCAACATTATCTCCTGGAAGAGCTTCTTTTAATTGCTCGTGGTGCATTTCAATACTTTTAACCTCACCAACAACTCCTTTTCCTTCTCTGCCAGGCATTGCAATAACTTTATCACCAACTTTCATTATTCCTGTTTCGACTCTACCAACAGGCACAACCCCAATACCAGTAATATTATATACGTCCTGTATTGGAAGTCTTAATGGTAGTTGGGTTGGTTTTTCAGGAATACTCAAAGTGTCTAATGCTTCAAGTAATGTTGGTCCTGTATACCAAGGCATATTTGCACTTTTCTTCACAACATTATCTCCTGGGAAACTTGCAATAGGTACAAATTTAATTCCATCAGGCTTGTAACCCACACTTTTCAATAAATTTGTTACCTGCAGTTTTACCTCATCAAATCTTGCCTGACTGTATTTTGCCATATCCATTTTATTGACAGCAACTATAATTTGTGCAACACCAAATGTTTTTGACAAGAAGATATGCTCTTTTGTTTGTGCTTGTACACCATCTCCAGGGTTCGCGCTGACTACAACAACAGCAGCATCTGCTTGTGAAGCTCCTGTAATCATATTCTTAATAAAATCCCTGTGCCCTGGTGCGTCAATTATTGTGAAATAGTATTTTGGACTCTCAAATTTTTTGTGAGCTAAGTCGATTGTTACTCCTCTTTCTCTCTCTTCTTTTAAGTTATCCATGACAAAAGCGAATTCAAATCCTGATTTTCCTAATTCCTTTGCTTTTTCTGTGAGCTTTCTCATTGTCTGCTCATCTATGTTTCCTGAATCATAAAGCATTCTTCCTACAGTAGTGCTCTTACCGTGGTCAACGTGTCCAATAAACACTAGGTTTATATGTTCTTTTTCCTTAGCCATTTTCACCCTCCAAATTTTTTAAAAAATTAAAATTTATTTAATTCCTTTATTTCTATCACTATTATTGACTATCGATTGTAATATTGTCCTCTAATTTTCGTCAAAATAGTTAATTTATAGAAAACTCGAGTTATTTAAAAATGTTTTGGTTAGAATAAATCATAAAATATTTAAAATAATTATTTTATATTATATTATTTATAAATTTTATATTATATTATTTATAATTTTATTAATTTCTAATCTAATAAAAATCAAATTCTATCAAATTTATTAAAATCAAATAAACAAATTTATTAAAATCAAATAAAAATAATTAAATAATAAATTTAGATAAAATTTATTCAGTACTTCCAGTCTCCTCCTGCTCTTTTAATCCTTTTCTGTTTCGGATCTGACTAATTATTTTTTGTTGAAGCTCTTCTGGGAGTTTTTCAAATGTCTGATCTAAAACAAAGAATGATCCTCTTCCCTCTGTCGCACTTCGTAGCTCACTTGAAAGTCCAAACATCTCTCCTACTGGAAGTTTACCTTTTACTACAACCTGATTGCCTTCTTGGATCATGTCCAATAATTGCCCTCTCTTACTGCTTATAAGTTTTGAGATTTCTCCCATGAACTGAACAGGTGCTTCAAATTGTAATGTTTGAACGGGCTCAAATAGTAATGGACGGGCCATTGCCATCGCTGCTCTGATACCATCTCTTACTGCTGGATATATCTGTGCAGGTCCTCTATGAATTGCGTCTTCATGAAGTTTGACGTCGTCAAGAATTACTTTAACCCCGATACAAGGCTCCCTTGCTAAAGGTCCTTTTGTCATTACATCCTCAAACATGTCGTTAACCATTTCTTGAATTTCTCCAATATGAACAATACCCCTAGTGCCATCTATCAGTATATTTCCTTTGTAAACATCTCTTACCTTTCTTGATTCCTTTGAATCCATACCTGCATTTTCAAGTCCTTCCCAAAGTTGTTGCTCTTTTTTCTTTACTCTCCCCTCAGGAATATCGCCTCTTTTTATTGCAGCTTTTATTTCATCACTTAGCGGCTCAACCTTAAAATACAACTTGTTATGCTTATTTGGCGATTTTCCCTCTGCAACTCCAACACTAGACTTTGTGATAGTCTCTCTATAGACAACAATAGGCGGGCTTGTAGTAATTTCAACACCTTTTTCTGTTCTTATTCTATTTTCAATAACCTCAAGATGTAATTCTCCCATTCCACTCATTAAATGTTCGCCTGTTTCTTTATTAATTTGAATTTGAATTGATGGATCTTCTTTTGAAACCATGACAAGTACATCGATAAGTTTTGGTAGATCACTTGGTTTTTTTGCCTCGATAGCTTTTGTCATGACAGGTTCGAAAATATGGGTAATCTGTTCGAATGGCTCTGTTTCATGAATACTCACTGTTTCACCAGGATATGCATTTTTAAGACCACCTACACCAATAATATTACCTGCTGGAACATTATCAACTATTTCTCTTTTAGGTCCATTATAAATGTAAACCTGTTGAATTCTTGAAGGAACACGCGCTCTGTTTAAAAAAACATTATCTCCTTTTCTCATTGTTCCTGAAAACAATCTGCCGGCGCAGATTTCTCCTGCCTGTGGATCAATCTGAATCTTTGTGATTACAAACATCAATTCTCCATCAGGATTACAATTAATTAATGATTTACCTGTTGGACTTTCAACATCACCTTGCCAAATTTTCGGAATTCTGTATTTTTGTGCCTCAACAGGACTAGGATGATGTTTAATTACTGCTTCAAGAACTACTTCATGAAGTGGTGCTTTTTTTTTTAGCTCTTTCCAAGCATCTGGATTTTCAGGATTTAAGTAAGCAGAAATAATATCCTTGAAACTAATTTGTTTTTTTTGCATATAAGGAACACTCAAACCCCAATTATGAAATGCACTTCCAAAACAAACGCTTCCATTGGCTACATTGAGTTGCCAACGTTTGCCATATTCCTCTCCACCAATATCTAATATGAGCTGGTTAACATTCATAATAATTTTTTTAAATCTTTCCTGCATTTCTTCTGGAGTTAATTTCAGCTCTTTAATCAGTCTATCAACTTTATTAATAAAAAGAATTGGTTTAACTCTTTCTCGTAAAGCTTGTTTGAGAACTGTTTCTGTCTGTGGCATTATGCCTTCGACAGCGCAACATAAAACAATTGTCCCATCCACTGCCCTCATTGCTCTTGTTACATCTCCTCCAAAATCAACGTGACCAGGAGTATCAATGAGGTTAATAAGATATTCATGACCATGTAATTCATGAACCATTGAACAATTTGCTGCATCAATCGTAATTCCTCTTGCTTGTTCGTCCTCATGAAAATCTAATTGTAATGCTTTTCCTGCGAGTTCTTCACTCATCATTCCTGCACCAGCAATCAGATTATCAGAAAAAGTTGTTTTCCCGTGATCTATATGTGCACTTGTAGCAATATTCCTAATATATTCTGGTTTACCCATTATACTCATTACTCTATCAACCATTTTTGCCATAATATTTCACCCTATATTATCAAATGTACTTTTTGCTGTTTAATATGTATACTACCTTTTATTTTATACTATCTTTTATTTATGTTATTTTTATTTATGTTAATTATTTCTGTTTTTGTTATAATAATTATTTTGTTATAATAATTAAAATGAGTACACATAAAATATTTTTTCTTTAATATCACAAAAAATATTATTAAATTTTTTTACTAAATAACAAAAATATATCAATAGTATCTTAATAACTAATATGATTTATCCTTAATATTTTTTCTTCCATTTAGGCCTCTGTATATAAGGTCATCATCAACTCGCTCCCATACGTGTAAGTCTTCATCTTTAAACCAGACTTTTATCTCGCGTTCAGCCTCAGCTTTTGAACTTGAAGCATGAATAAGATTTTGAATAGATCTTGATGATTTATCTGCTAATTCATAAGAATCAATTGTATAATCACCTCTTATTGTTCCAGGTGGTGATGTGTGCGGATTTGTATCACCTACTAGTTTTCTTACAATCTTTACTGCTTCATGCCCTTCGAGGACTACTGCAATTGTCGGACTCATAGTTATATATTCAATTAATTGGTTACGCACTCGTAGTCCGATCTCTAAAGCAGTTTCGTTGATTTTTTTTCCTTGCATTTCAGCGCTCTTTATTGCCTTATTTCCAACACCAATTATCCAATCCTTGTCATCTGCATAATGTTTTCCTGCTAATTCTTTATCAGCATAAAACATTTTTAAAGCAACAATCTTTAAACCAACTCTTTCAAATCTTGATAGTATTTCACCAACTAAACCTCTTTGCAAAGCATCTGGCTTTAACAGAATAAGGGATTTTTCAATCATTAGTTATCCTCCTATAGATTTTCTTTTGTGATAGAATTCTTATTTTGTTTTATACTCTTTTTTGATTTTTCTAAACCCTTTTCATCTTCATTTCTTAAAGTATCTATCTTCTCTTGTTTCTTAAGATCTTCATAAGTTTTAGTCCATTTGAGAGTTCTAGGTGTTCTGTGTAGTTTTAACAAATTTTTTTCGCATCTATTTGAACAAAAATAATAAATATTAGCATCTTTTTTGACAAAAATCTTTCCTGTGCCTTTCTCAATATTGTTACCACAAAAAGTGCATCTTGCCATTTTATACTGCACCCCGCCCAGTCTTATTTAATGGTCTTGCTTCAATTTCTGTCTCTCTGAGCATCAATATGTCCCCAACTTGAACAGGTCCAACAACATTTCTTCTTAGGACTTTATTTTTATCCCTTCCTTCTAATATTTTACATCTAACTTGAGTGGCTTCTCCTCGTGTGCCGGTTCTTCCAATAATTTCTTCAACACTTGCAGGATATGCCTCACTAAAAGTTCTTTGTTGATCAAGTGGTTTTGCTTCAGCTCTATCTCTGTTCATTTCATTTTTTTGTTCGTGTTTAGATTTTTCCTTATTTTCATTATGTTCTTTTTGATTTTTTTGTTCTTTGCTTTTATCAGGATTCATATTCTCTTCTTTCTTTGTCATATTAAACACCCTAAATTATTATTATTCTACTGATTAATCAACTGATCCGCTAGCTAATTCTTTTATTAGTTGTTTTGATTCTCCTTCAACTATTACAGCGATAGCACTTGTTGGTATACTAAGTCCTGCCGCGGCACCTAACTCTTCCCTAGATGGAACACTAAAACAAGGAATTCCTTTTTCTTTTGCAATTATTGGAATATGCATAACAATCTCTTTTGGTTGAACATCTTCAGCGATAGCAACGAATTTTGCCTTACCCTTTTCTATCATTTTTGTAACCTCATTAGTTCCTTTTTTGATTTTTCCGGTTTTCTTTGCTAATTCAACGATTTCATATACCTTTTCCATTTTTAATTCCTCCGATTAAGTCTGATGACGGTATTATATATAAGAGAACTAATACCTCTCTCAGTTATTATTATAACCAAATAATAACAACTTCATAAATCATCGGTAGAACAAAGAAAAAAGAGGGTATTTATAAAATTATTGGTAAAACGCTTGAAAATCTTTAAACCTAATTTAGTATTATTAATTTAGTATTATTTAATTGTGTCTACAAAATAATTCTACAAATAATAATATCAATATAAAAATAATATCAATGTAAAGACTAAGATTATAAGTGTCAGATAAACAGGACTATGCTAAATAAAATGAATAGAACATTTTGTTTTTGTTTATTTATTTTAAAATAAAAATAAAAAATTTTTATCGTTTTCTTAATACAAAAAAAATGAAGACTCCTAATATAGCAAGAAGTATACTTATTGTTGTGAACTCAGGAATCTTATATTCAGTCCATTCTTTTGTTACGTGGTTTGACTCAATTAAGCTTTGCTGTGAATCATAAAAGCTCGCCCTTATTTCATCTATTCCTGGTGTATTTCCTACATATGAAAAATATGCTTTTCCTTCTGAGTCTGTTATTGCTGTTCCTGTCAAGCCAGAGTTTGGTCCTGACACAATTTCAAAACTAACTACAACTCCAACTATTGGTGCTCCTGTAACATCTCTTAGACTGGCTGTTAGTGTATGCTCTTCACCCAATAAATTGGTTGCGATTGTTGGACTAAGAAGTATACCCTGACCAGCTATAGCAGTAGTTGACCCTAAGAAAAATCCTGCAAAAAATATATTATCATCTGTTGAAGGATTTAATGTATATACATTAATGCTTGTATCACCATTGTTAACAAAAGGAATTAAATCATATAGTTCATCGTCATAAGTTGGACTACTGTCTCTAACATAAGGATCTCCTGGATTTGCATTGCTGTCATCGATCCCCCCAAGTGTAATAAGAGCTCCGTTTTCACCCGCCCCATCGTCTTGACCACCCGCACTTGTCGTCAATTTATTACCATTAATATCAATTTGACTATACTGCCCAGTAGACCATGATGTTGTCTGATATCCGTAAGATATTCCTATTGACATATCCAGTTGAAATCCTGGTAATGACTTATCAATAGGATCTGCCAGTCCTATTGCAAAAGTATCTCCAGCAACATTTTGAGCACCAAAAGCTAAAATGATGGTATTATCAACTATTTGATTTGGATCATCAAATATTACAATTAGACCAACACCATCAATATAGTGTGGGTTAGCCTCATTAATTATAATATTATTTATTCCTGCAGGATATGCATCAATTATTGGCTTAACTATAGAGGTCACATCTGCCCAATAATTATATGAGTAGATACTGTTATATATCTCTAAATCCCATATTATTGTATTTCCGTTTAGAGTAATATCAGAATTAGTTATTTGGTATTCTGTAAATCCCGTTGAAGTAGCAACTAAAAATGCTTTTCTAACACTAGCTCCTACTGGCTTATTAACTTGAATTGTTGCAGGCGGATAATTTGTACCTAAAGCATCAATTGACCAACTAATTTTACCTGTTTCTGTAACGATTGGTTGTAATCCGCCTGTAGAAGAAGCCATTAGTGTTGTAGGAGTTATTATTCTCATTGTTTGAATTAGAGTATCTGAATTCGGGTTTGTTCCAATTTCTGCTTTTGTATATGATAGTAACGAGAGAAATATAACTAAAGATATCAAATTAAGCATTAATTTTCTTCTAAAATTTATTTTTCTAATAAAACTTCTCATAAAAAAACACCCCTTTTAAATTGCTTTTAAGAAATATTCAGTATAAAAATATTTCGAATTTTATTTAATTTTATTTATTTAATATTTTAAATTTGATATTTTAAATTGTTATTATTTTATTATTATTTATTATAATCAATTATTCAATTATTATTAGAATTCATTATAATTGTGTTGTAATCAGTTATGAAAAAGAAATTAATGAATTATTTAATCTTTTACTGTTTTATTTTTTAAACGTAAATTATTCATTTTATTCTTTTTATTCCTTCCATTCTCTTTCAGCATTCTCTATTTGTTGTTTATTATTAGTATCAAACCATTGCCCGCTAAAAACATATCCATAAAGCTTGTTTTCTCTAGCAAGTTTTGGAAAAAGATCATTTTCTAGTTTACCAAAACCTTCTGGAATTAATTTAATAATTTCTGGTTCCATTATATAAAACCCCGCATTTACTAGATTAGATAATGCATTTTCCTTATCTGGCTTTTCAACAAAAGTTACTATTCTATTTCCATTCATTAACACAATACCGTACCCTGTCGGGTCTTCTAGAGTGGAGAGTGCAATAGTTGCAAGACCTTTATTATTCTTATGATAATTGTACATATCAATTATATCAATATTTTTTAGTTCATCTCCATTGCACATTATAAAAGTTTCTGTAAGATATGGTTTTGCCATAATAAGAGGTCCTGAAGTACCCAACGGATGTGGTTCCTCAACATAAGTAATTTTCACACCAAATTTAGATCCATCACCAAAATAATCTTTTATTAATTGACCTTTATCTCCAATAGAAATAATTATTTCTATAATATTGAATTTCTTCAATAACCTAATATTCCACTCAATCAGTGGTTTATTTTGAATTTTTACCATACCTCTTGGTAATTTTTTATAAATGTTACTCAAATTTCCTCCTGCAAGAATTATTGCTTTTTTTGGAGTATTATGACCTAATGACTTTAATAATAATAATTCAACCGCGTGACTTCTATTCTTTATATTGCTGCCATCAATTAAAGAATCTATATCTGTGAGTATATCTTCTTCGATGGTTAGAGTAATCCTTTCTTTCATTTTATACGCTTTCCCCCTGTTTTGGAATATATTAAATTTATAAATTTTTTGTTTTATATTATGATATGTGAATTTATATGATAAATAGAAAGATTTAAATACTTAATAAGAATCATAACAAACAAAAATATGATAAAATCATACATTTTATGAGAATATATAAAGGGGTGGTATGATGAACAATATTCAGAAAGGTAACATTAATTTTAGAGAACTATTTAGTACTAAAGATATAAACGATGAAGAAATAGAAAGAACAGATGACTACTATGATCAAGAATTCATCGACGATATTGATGATGAAGAACCGGAATTTGCAGGATTCTTAAGAGGTTATCTTGAATTAAATGAGTAAAAAAAAAGAAAATCAAAATAGAATTCTAAAAACAATAATCAATATTACAACGTATTGTTCAACCTGCAGACGTTAAATGAAAAGGATTTTAAGAATATATTTTGTTAGTGTTTTTACTATTTTAACTATATTTTTAACTCTTCTTCTTCATAAATAATTTCTCTTATGATCTCAATTGTTGCACCGCAGTGCAAAATTTTTTGAAATCTTTCTACCCCAATATCTTTATAAATAATCCCACCCCAAATTACATAACAATTTTTTTAGTAAAACAGATTTATATATTTGTTGATTTATTAATGAGTTACTAGTATATTAGTATATTATTTTCTAGATGGTAATACAAATTATCTATAAAATAGGATATATATAAAATAAATAATAATAAGATTAAATTAGAATAATGTTTGATTAAATATGTATTATAATAGATGTTGATATATCTGTTTAGTAGATTTTTCCAAAAAATATATAAACTTGCTCACCAACTTATGATTTAATTAGTGATATTTATATTTATTTGGGGAAATAATATGAATAATGAACAGAATACCAGTATAAATCAAGAACAAATAAAAAAAGATGTGTATATTAAAGAGGAGTACGCAATTATACTAGATTTCTTGCCAAATGGATATATTAATGATACTAGACCTTTTCATAAAAAAACAGCTATAGCACAAGCAATAGGTAAAGACAAATTCACTTTACTTGAATTAGTCCCGAAAAAAGATATATTTTTACAACCATATGAAGAAGTGTATATAGGTGATGGAAAAAGAGATAAGATTCATCACATAAATGGCAAACTGACTATAGAAAAGCTTACTAGAACTGCAAGTGCAGAATTAGAACATGTTATACATAATTTAATACGCAAGAATCCTCAAAAATATATTGATTTTTTTAATAAAAGCCAACCTTTAACAACAAGAATGCACGTCCTTGAATTGTTGCCAGGACTTGGAAAGAAACATATGTGGGAAATTATTAAGGAAAGAGAAATTGAACCATTTAAGAGTTTTGAAGACATTAAGAAAAGAGTAAAATTAATGCCAGATCCAGAAAAAGCTATTGTGAAAAGGATTCTGCAAGAATTATCAGGTAAGGAAAAACATATTCTGTTTCTTGACAGATAATTAAGATAATTATACTATAATTAATAATATAATTATTATATAATATATATTATAAATATGAATAATTTTATAATAGGAATAATTTACATAATATGTATGATAGATTAAATGCTTTTTTAGAGTTCTAATCGGTCATCAATTTCTTTGGCAATCTCTTTTAATTCTTGGAACACGGCAATAATATTTCCTTTAATTGTATCAGTGAGCTCTTCAAGATTTTTGACATTAAGAAAATATTTGTTCCGTTGATTTGTAACAATTCCTGAATTCATCATCTGATTAAGATGATGAATTACTGTTCCCCTTGTAAGACCAAGTTTTTCTGCAATTTCATCACTAGTAAGAACCTTGTTATTTTTTAGACTCTTTATCAAAATAATAAAAATCCTGAATCTACTCTTATCCTTATCCCTAATACTAAATAAACCAAGACTCAAAGCATACCATTGTAACAGTTCATTTAAATCATATCGTTTAGGTTTATCTTCATATACTATTGTTATCCTATTAAATCTCATAATAAATCAAATAATAATATAATTAATATATTTTGTGTTTTTAAAAATAAAATTATTATTCAAAAATAATAACGAAACATAATAAATTAATAACAAATTTTTGTAAATATTTAAATATAAGCTCCAAGATTAATAATAATTAGTATTATATATTATATTAATTTATATTATATTAATTTATATTATATTAATAAAACTTATATTAATGAAATAAACTTTAATATTAATGAAATAAACTTTATGATAAAAGAGGTGATAGAGTGAATTTAACGAATAGTAAAAATATTCTAATAATTATTGCTGTGTTTATTTTGTGTGCTTTTTTTGTAATATCATTTCATACAACCACAATAACAACAAATCCTCCTTTTTCAAATACACGAGAAAAAATTATTAATTTTACCATATCAAATAGTGCAGGCACAGGAAACTTAACTTATTTTAATATTTCAAGTATAAACCAAACCGCATTTAATGCTACATTTAAGCATGTTATTAACAATAACTCCGATACAAATTGTATATTAGACTCTGATTTTTTAGTAAATTGCACTATGGTTTCAAATCTTTCACCTTCTACATCTACTTGGGTAGAAATTAATATTAGCACATCAACAGATGGAAATTATTCATTTATGATAGAATCTGTTGATGACGCCTCAGAAATAAATCAAACAATAGTAAATTATATTTTTGATACTATTAATCCATCTATCAACATTGTTAGTCCAACTCCTGGTCAGTTGTTTACAACCAGTACTGTTTTTTATATGCTGACTAGTGATGAGGTTTTAAGTAGTTGTGTATTTTCTATTAACGATTGGAGTACTAATTTTAGTATGGTTTTAAATGCTACAGGTAAAGAGGCTAATTTTACTAATACGAGTGTAAGTGATGGTAGTTATACTGCTTTGTATTGGTGCAATGACACTGCTAATAATATTAATGATACTCAAACAGTTGCATTCATAGTAGATGCTACATCACCAACAATAAACCTAATAATGACTGCCAATGGAACAGTATCTAATAATACAACACCCACATTAAGTTTCAATATTACTGATAATTATGATACAATGCTTAATTACTCTGTTTACATAAATGGAGTAGTTAATTCAACAGGTAATATTAGTAATAATACTCAGCAAACAATTCATATTTCATCATTAAATGATGGTTTTTATTCTTTTAATATTGAGACATTTGATGACGCAGAACATTATGTAAACTCAACCATACTTTATTTAACTATAGATACTTCACCTCCCGTATATAATTTAAGTGGAATAAGTACTTCTACATCTACAAAAGGAAGTATAGTATACATATGGGCAAAGTTCTGGGATGCTGTCTCAGATATTGATACTGTATGGCTATATTCAGAAAATAATCTTAATCAAACAAATGCATCTCATAATCTGAATTTCAGTCTTGTAAATTTTAGTTATACAGTTCCAGATGATGTTGATGGAGCAACTTTGAATTTTACAATATATGCTAATGATTCAGTCGGATATACAGCAAATACAAGTATTATCACATTATATGTTAATGATACCCCCCCAACAATTAGCATCAATAAACCAGATAACATTGAAACTGTAGCTCATTTCAATATTAGTCTTAACACTAGTTCAGATGCAAATATTTGTTTAATTAATGCAATATGGATAGATGATGCTGGTGGAAGCGATGAACTATTAAACAATACTTTAACATCAGGAACACTATCAACAAACAATAGATTGTGCACTAAATTTGCAGGATTTAAAAATGGCAACTATAATTTAACGTTTTATATTAATGATAGTGGAAATAAACAAAATACAACATCAAAAACATTTTTAATGAATGACTTAACACCACCAATAATCATATTTAATTCAAGTGCTGATGTTTCTGTTACATATAATAGTGCTGTTATTAGATGGTCAACAAATGAGTATGTAAATGGAAGTATAAGATATGGA
>JAWABG010000008.1:0-30632 GCA_038884715.1 Candidatus Woesearchaeota archaeon
AGGACTACAATAAATTATATTTGGTATTCCAAACTTTTTAATTAAATGTTTACCTTTTTGATAAGCTAGAATCTTTCCTTCTTTTGTTAATTTTGGATCATGTTCATATGTTGGATCATAGTTATCATCAAGGGAGTGTCTAATGTATATAATCATGTATCCGTTTATATATAAAGAAAAAAATTAAACATTGTTATCGAAAAGAAAACTTCTAAGATTTAGAAATATATTAGCTTCATTAAGTCTTGGTATAAATTGTTCTATTGGTGTGTCAATCAGTGTAACATTAGAGTTTTCATCATTTGAATCTTCAAAGAGTGTTCCTTTCTTTAAACAGTTTAAAAGTTCAAAATGTGTTTTTGGTGGGGGTAAATTCATTTTTTTAGCAGCTTTATTACGTGCTATAATTGTTGATAACACTGATTCTGGTAACCATTCATTAGTCCATGGGTTTTTCTTACTCTCAATTAACTTATCAAATTCTATACGAGTAAAACGGTATATATAATTACCTTTTTGATAGGCAACAATATCAAATGGTACATAATTATCAATAGATTCCATTATAACATCTGTTTCATTTGAGAATTGTACCTCCTTTTTCTCTTTAAACGGTAAAGGTATTGTATATGTTAATGAAGTATATTCTTTTATTACTTTTACATACTTTTCAATCCCTAACTCTGATAGTAACTTTAACATTTTTTGTATTTGCTCATCGTCTGGAATCATTAAATGAATGGGAAATCCAAGTAAGTAACCAGCAATTTCATTATTTAATAATGAGATCTTAAATGATAAATCATCATAATTAAATATTTTAGTGTCTATAATGTTAGAGAAAAAATTATTAAAAGTATTTAATTCTTCTCTTGTTAATTTTGATAATAATTTTTCTTTATAAAGCCTTACAGCAACATTATAATATTCTTTATATGCAACATGTGCATAATAAATCGGAGCGTTTTGTTGTAAGTAAGTTACTCTTTCAAGAATAAACTTTACTAAATCTTCATTATATCTAAATTTTGTTATCCAATCTGATTCTACAAGCGCTTTGTTAATCTTATCTTTAGAGATGTTTTTTAGGTAAGGAAAGTTCCTTGAGAGGAAACAAATGTTTAGTTTTGATTCAATATAGGATGGATTTCCAATACCAGAAATTATTAATGCAGTATTACTTTTAAGTTCTGGATTGTCATAGAATTTAATTACAGAATCACAAACATGAGCTAAAATTGGATTTTTATTTTCAGGTGTGTTTCTATCAGGTAAATCCAAATCAGCACCATAACTAAGAGCTATTAAAGTATATTCTGGTTTTTTTGTTAGAAAGTGATAAGAATCACTAAGGTACTGATCATTAGGGTTTATTTTATTACATAGTGCTTTGTATGCTATTTGAGTGTATTCATTCATTTCAATACTTACTAACCAATTCAGTAATGAATTAGGATTAAAAAAATTACATTCAATAGCAAGAAATACAGATCCTTTATATACAGTTTCTTCTATTTTATCTTTTTCTAATGGAATATAGCTACAATTGGAATTTAATGTTTGATTGTTCTCCATTTTTATTATGCTTTATTTTTGTTTGTTTCTAATATTTAATACTTTGAAATTACATACTTAGTGATAAAGTATGTAATTATAAATAAAACATTAAATTAAATTTTTAATGTTAAGACTATTTAAGTATCTAATAACTTCTTGTTCATTAAAGAGTAAATATGATGGATCAATATTAAGACCAAAAGATTGCTCTCTAATTATATTTCTAAGAATGCTATTAACCAATCTAGGATCTAAATTATTTTTAGATACAAACAATTTAATTTTTTCAATCACTGTTTTTAATCTAATAGTTGAAATAATTTCATTATCTAAACTTAAACTTTCAATGTTTAGATTGGTATTGTTCATTTTTTTTAATTAATTAAATTTAAACTTAAAAAATGCGTGTTGTTGGTAGTCTTACAACTATGCCAGATCGCTATTTTAAAGTTATTGAGACTCTTAAATCTTTAAATAATCAAACTTATAAGTTGGATGCTATATATTTAGGTTTACCAAGGAAATCAAGGAGACTCAATATTGAATATCCTCCATTACCTGATGAAATTTTAAAGCTTTGTACTGTAGTAACATGTGAAGATTTTGGTCCTATAACTAAAATTTATGGAGGACTATATGAAGAAAATGACCCTGATACAATTATTATTACCTTTGATGATGATATGATATACTCTGAAAATCTTGTTGAATCACTTATTTTACATCACCAAAGATATCCAAACTCAGCTATTGGTTCAAGTGGTATGTTACTAAAATACAATTGTCCTTTTTGTGCAATTACTCCTAATGAAAATAGGTTTGTGTATAGAATACCTAAGTTTAATGTACCATATGAAGGTAGAAGAGTTGATTCAATTTATGGATATCCTGGGGCTCTATATTTAAGAAAATTCTTTCCTAAAAAGGAAGATCTAGAAAAAGAATTTTTTAATTATGCTCTTATTAATGATGCTATGTTTTTTAATGATGACATTGTAATCTCTGGCTATCTATCACTTTATAATATTGAAAGAAGAATATTTCAGGACATACCAGAAGTGTCATTTGTAATTGATAAAAAAACAGGAGTTAGAGTTCGTAATAAGAATGAAATTTCTTATAATTTAGATAGATTCTTTGATAGAATGAATAGAGCTATTATAACATCAAAATCTTTAGGTATGTTTTTAAATCCTGAACCTGTTGATTTTTCAGAGACAATTATAGGTATTAGTTTTATAGTTATAACTTCTATTCTTATTTTAATTATTATTTCTATTTACTTGATTAAAATTTAATAACGAATTATTTTTTTTATTAAAAAAAATGGATGAACCACAATACACTGAATCAGTTTATGGTGACTTTATAAGACAAATAGAAGAATTATGGAATAATGTGTTCTCTAAACATCCAAGAGAAGTATTTAAATTTCAAACTCCTGGTCCTATTGATGTTTCAATATTATCAAATAATGATCTTTCATACTACTTAGATGTTGATTTTCTTAATTTCAAACTTAGTAGTGTTCTAAGAAAAAATTTATTAAATTTCTTTTTAAACTTTGAATCTTTAATTTGGGAAGAATTAAAATTTCTTGATAATGTTGTAGAGAAATCAATTAGTAATTTACAAAATGACATCCGTTCTTTTTTAGATATAGATTTTACAAACTTTTCGATTGTTTTTAAACATATTTTAATAAAATATATATATGATCATGCTGTAACTCTTCATAGTTTTATTTTATATGAAATATCAAAACAACTTAATAGTCTAGATGTACATAATTTTGGTTTTTTACAGAATAAAGATAAAGATCTTTTCAATATTTACTCTAAATATACTCTTTCAGACAATTTAAACAATTTAAATACTTTAATTACTCGTGTAAAACAGTCAGTTTCTCTTAATATAATTAACGATAAAGGTGATAATGATGATTTGGTTTTAGCTAAATATGAACAATCAAGAAATGAAATTCGAGTTCTTGAAATATTAAATAGAGCATCACAAAACTTTAATATAGAAATAAGTAAAGTAATGAATTTAAGATTCGATGAATTTAAAAATTTAGCGAGTAACATTAACGTTCTTGAATTAATTAAAAATTTTAATTTAGACTTTAACAAACTTTCTAGTGAAAATAACTCCAAAATGGTAACAATAAACAATATAGGTTTTATTTGTAGTAATTTTAAAAAATTCTTAGAAATGAGAATAAAATTTGATGAAAATTCTATAATTCAAAGAATTCTAGGAGACCTTGTTAAAATTAGAAAAGAAGTAGACATTGATGCCTTTGATACATTTGTAGCATTAAAAAATATGTTTAAATTTCAAAGACTCCAAATAGAGTTTTTCATTTTATCACTATCAAAAATTAGTACTTTTGTTAATAATTTTGTAAAGAATAATAAAGTTTCTTTAATTGATATAGAGCAAGAAATACAATATAAAGAAGTAGATGAAGTAAAAAATATCATTCTAAATGCTTTAACTGACGAGTATAAACAATCCTTTAAGGAAAAACTGGATGAAAAAATGGAAGATCGAGGAAAAAGACAAGTATTAAGATCTCATTCACAACTAGCTACTGTAGATAAATACACAAATAAATTATTTTCTCATGTCGCTGAATTAAAAAAACTTCTAAAAAATTTAGTAACAACTCCAAAAGAGAATTATAGATTATTGAAAGACACATTTCAAAGTACAATAGAAAAATTAAAGCTGAGATATGATTTTAATTTTGATTTAAAAATATTAGAAGTTTTTAAACGATCACGATCACCAGATCAAATTAATAATTCTGAAATCGAACAAGCTGTAAATAATTATGTTAATTATTTTAATAACGATTTAACAAAATTTATTCGTCATGCAGAGGAAGATTTAAACAAGGCCTTAAACATTAAAAATTCTTTTAAATTTAAAATGTATGAAATACTTATAGAACAGTCTAGAGAATCTAAAAATTTAGAAGCATTAAGAGAAGGATTAATTTTTAATAGTCCGATTCTTGAAACACTTAAAGAATTTAAAAATGAACTAAATAATAAATTTGTAAATCCTATAGACATTGATCCAGAGATTGATAATTTAAAAGAAATAATTCGATCTTTTGAACAAGAATGGAGAGAAAGTTTCCCTAAAGATTATGAAGAACTAGAGAGAAGGAATATTTCTAAACAGGAGCAGGTGGATATTGAAGAAGAACAATCTGGAGAACAACCTGAAGAGGAATTACAAGTTGGACAAGCAAAGAAATAAATAAAACAATTTATATATTCTAACACTAAAAAATTTTAGTGTTAGAATTAATTAATGTTTAAACTTGCTTTAATAACTTTATTTCTTATATCAATCTCTTCCTGAGTCATTGGTGTTACAATTCCTAATGGATAGAAAAATTTTGATGGTGGAGTAGGTGGTGTATACGGAGCGAATATAAATTTCTGATACTTATACATCTCAAACATTACAATAACATATATAATAATTACTAATAATAAAAAGATAAGAATTCCAATAGAAATTGCTTTTGACTTTTGCATTTTTTTTTATTATAAAATAAATTAAAATGAATGAATCATATGATTACATTCCAATTGTACAGAATAAAGAATGGTCTTTAGTTGGAATTGTACCTAATACAAATAATCTTAAAAAGAAATTTAATGTAAAAGAATATAGAAATATTAAACTCTATGATGAACTAAATATAGTTTCAAATGAAGTTAAGTTTAAGAACAATTCTTATATTAAAAATATTACAACCATTATTTAAGCATTTTCTGTAACAAATCTGCAAATGCTATATCTATATCTATAAGGCCATCATAAATTTCTAATGGTAATTTTTCTCCTTGGTATTCAACGTTATTGTTTAGATATTCATAACAAGCTATAATCTCTGTGACTAGTTTTGGATTTTTATTAGCTATCTTATGTAATCCTAATATTTCCTCAGGGCCAAAATTAATTATATCATCTTTATTAGCTAGAGTAACTTGAATACACTTTTCAATAATAATTTTGTCTTTCTCATCTAGACTCGCTTCTTTTAATATCTTTTCTAATACTTCTTTACAATGTTTATCATTTAAAATAATAAAGGGATTTGGATCATAGATAACTTCTTTCTCTTCATTATTTTCTATAATTGTATATTTTGTGACAGATTCAAAGATGTTGTTCATTAAAACTTTATTTTTATATTATGATTTTTTATGAGTTAGTTTATGAATCACTATAATTAATACAATGATAATAACAATAAAAACAATAAGAATAGTAACTACTAAAGCAATAAAGTATGGATTTAACCACCATTCTGTTTCTGTAAAGAATTTTCTAGGATTAAAAACACAAAAATAACTATTCTCAATAAGTTTACAATCATCATATATTGCTTCACAAGGACCTTTACAATTACTATCTCCACAAAACTGTCCAACGACACAATAGTTATAAAATTTACTTTTCATACAATCATCAAGGTCTGTCCAACCATTTCTAATAATATTTAATTGGTTACAACCAGGTGTAGTAGAATCTACCAAACAGAACCAATTAATAACACTATCATTTGGATTATTAATAAAATTGTAATTACCTAAGCTTGTACAATTAGAGTACCAAACAGTGGGTAATATTACAATATTATTAGCTAAAACTGTACTGTTAGATATTTTAATATTTGCAATCTGTCCTAAAGAATTATAGATTGTATATTGAACTCCTGATAGAAAAACATCAGGAGGATACCAATTAGCATATACATTCTGATTTATTTTAATGGCCAAGGGTTTAGAAACATTCATAATGGTAAGATTGTCTGTGTCAAATCCGATACCTCCTGAATTGTTAGAGTTAGTATCGATAATAGTAATATTATTAATTGAACTACCAATTGTTATAAATATTCCCATTCTTCCATCTTTAATCTTTGATAAATCAGACTCCCAATAGTAATAAAGTTTATTATTAGTTTGCATAGCATTTAAAAAGTAAGGCTTTGAATTTTGAATTGATACAATCATAAAAGAAGCTCCAATTTTTATTGGACCAATCAATAAAGGAAGAGACATTTTTATTTGGTTAAAAATTATTAAACTGTACTAAGACTTATTTCATCAGAATGGTTTGATAAACCAATAGCAAGAAAGATACTACCAGTGATTCCTAATAGGACACCGAGAATTAATAATATCCAAACATACCATGGTTTGGAATTAATTCTACTTAAAATTAAAATTGTAATTGCAATGATTGACATAATAACACCTAAAATAATAAAGATAATACCTATAATTCCGATTGGTGTTAAGTGTGACATTTATTTTTTAATACTTTTATTTTTTTAGTTAGAATCACTGCTAGATTCTATAGATTCATAACTTTTTATACTTACTATTAAAGTTTGTAACACTTTTAGTTCTAATTCATCACATTCATAAATTTCTAATTCTCCTCTGTTATAAAAACATAGGAACCATTTGAATATTTTCATACTTTGAAATATCAATAAATTAATAAAATTTAAATGTTTGTACTGTTCTGACAGCTTTAAAAATATAGATTCTACTCTTTCAAAGTTTAGAATAGAACTTAATAAGTATTAAATACTTACACAAACCAATAATATTCTAAGGCTCAGACATTTTAATAATTACTAATATTTAGTAATTATTATTTTAAAGTTTTTGTTCCAGTTCATTCAATTCTTTTAGCCATATATCTTTAACAGATGTGTTTTGAACTGTTAAAAATTCTATTTCTTTGTGTTTTATTTGCTCTGTTAGATTTTGAATTTCATCTTTACTTAAACTACTAAGCTTTGATAAATTATAAATCTCTCTAGAAAGATTAAGAGCATCCATTTCACTGTATATATCAGAGATTTTTGTATTGATAATATTAATTTTTTTATCTATTACAGCTTGAATAAATTTAATTTTATCTTTTAGGAATCTTATTTCATTTTGAAGATTTTTAATTATAAACTCTTTTCTTTTCTCATATATAGCAAGTCTTTTAGAGTAGAAAACCTCAAGAATTTCATTAGTATTATTAAATTTTACTGGATGATTATTTTCATCTAATGCTACCATATTACTTAGACTTATCACTCTTTTTAATTTTAATGATTTATAGTTAGGATTCTTAAATCCATAAATTTCAAAATATACTTTATTATCTACTGAAAGATCTCTAAAACCAGTGATCTGTTTATTATCAATTAAATTCTCTAACCATTTATGATAGGTATGAGGCCACCGACCAACAGGAAGTTCAGTTATTACTACTTTATCCTTTTCAAGATGATACTTACCTAGAATTATCATTGAATACACTGATTTCTTTATTTCATACTGAGTATCATTTTCTAATGGGTCTTCTAAATTTTCTTCCACATTGTCCTCTATATTTTTTGTTATTATTTCAATAGTACCTTCAAATCCATTATACCAAGGAATAAGATTAGGAACATCAGAACCTTGAAGTTTTAATTTAAGCCATTTAATAATATCTAATGGTTTATGATTAGGAATAAAAGTACTGTAACCTGTACCGATTCCTTGAGCTCCATTAACTAATATCATTGGAATGATAGGATAGTATGATTCTGGTTCAACTTCCTCACCTTCATCAATTATATATTTTAAAATAGGTTGATCTTCTTCTCTTAATATATAAGGTACTATCATTTCAGGACGAGTGTAAGAATATCTTGTTTCTGCGGCATCTTTACCTCCTTGAAATCTAGTACCAAACTGACCATCCCTAGTAAACCAAGGAATATTATTAGATCCAGTAAAATTTTGAGCCATACCAACAATAACATCATCTAAAACTAATTCTCCATGATGGTAATTAGATTTCTCAGCAACAAAAGCGCTAAATTGTGCAACTTTTACTTCTTGATATGAAGAGGATCTAGAAATCTTCCATTTCTTATGTGCACCAAATAAAACTTTACGCTGAGATTCTTTTAATCCATCCATTAATTTAGGAATTGATCTTTGAACATCAGCTATACTAAATAATATTAATTCATAATTAATAAATGTTGAAATTGGTTGTATTTTGGTATCTTCAAATTGAATTGAAGGATCCCATTGATCAATCCATTTCTTTCTTTCATCACTTAAATTTTTATCAAAGGCCAACCTAATATTTTTAGGAGCATCATCATCATAATAACATGTTACTATATGTGGTGTTTGATAATCATCTTTAATTTCAGAGTCTTTTGATGTTCCTAAACCTTTATAATATTTATGATGCCAGCGTGTATAGTTAGGAGTTATTTTCTTCCATTGTTCATATTCATATTGTGTATAGAATTTTAAAACATTATTATTAAAAAATACTCTTAAAATAGGAGTGCGGTAATATGTAACAAAACCTCTTTTAAGCAATGATGGAAATCTACAATGAAAAAAATTTATAATTAATCCAATGATATGTTTACCATCAACATCAGAATCAGCCATAATCATTACTGAACCATATCTTAGTTTATTAAAGTTATTTTGATCCGTGTAATCAGTTCCCTCACATAAACCTAATATTTTTTTTAATTCACTTATCTCAGTATTTTTTTCTATTTGTAATCTATCAGCGTTCATAACATTCAAACTTTTACCTCTCATAGGCAATACACCAATGTAATCACGGCCTTTAGGGTGTAGAGATATTAATTTGTTTGCATAGCCAGCACCAGATCTACCTTCTGTAATATATAAAACACATTGATGCCTTTCAGACTTACCAGCATTGTTCGCATCAATACCTTTCAATAGTTTAATGTACCGTTTTAGTTTACCGTCTGTTTTAGTAAGAGAAGCAGACTGTTTAGCTTCTATAGCTGCATATAAGCGATCAATTAATTTCCATTTATAAATGGCTTTAAGCTGTGATTCAGGGATTTCAATCTTTGGCGTTGGTGAATGTAATACTGTTTTTGTTTGAGAGGTAAATTTCGGATTTAATACTCTAACAGATAATAAAATAGAAATATGAGGTTTAACATCGTTTATTGAAATGGTATACAAGCGTTTTTCCTTTGGATCTAATTCTTTTTTGTTCTGTTTAGTAAGTTTCTTAATAATATTTTCATTGATTGTTCTAACTATACCATCACTAACTGCTTTAATAGCAGCATTTACATGTACACCACCATCCTTTGTCATTATACAATTAACAAAAGAGATACATTGACCTTCATCAGGTGTATCTAATGCCATTAATTCAATGTCTAAATATTTACTTTCATTGGACTTTTGATAGTGAATGATTGCTGTATCTATATTATTAAAATATAAACTTGCATAATCTTTAATATTTGAAAAATTAAATTCAGTACCATTAAAGAACACTTTGGTTTTTGAAGTGAATGATGTATCAATAGCATGACGAGCAAATAAATTAAATGCTTCCTGAGGATACTTTTCGTATTTAAATCTATTAAAATCCATTGTATAAATAATTTGTACTGAAGATGTGTCTCCATAATATTCATTAATGATTGGATCATTTCTTCTTGTCATATTATCATACCAAACCTGTTTGTAATTTAGATGGCGGATGTGATCATATATAATAACAACAAATTCAATGCTAAAAATATTAGTAGCTTTAGCTCCTATACCATTAGTTCCAGACTCATGTCTATCAATTTCATAGTTAGAACTAGAAAGAAGTGAACCAAATATCATTTGAGGAATATAAATTTTCTCCTCTGGATGTATCTCAATAGGTATTGGTAATCCATAATTTTTTACACTGATGGTTCTTTCATTCATTGTAATTTCAATACATCCAGGATCGATATTAGCTCTTCTTGATCTTCCTATATTATCAGATGCATTTGAAAGTATTTCAAGAAAAATTCTCTCACATCCAGGTACAAAATCAATTACTTTATTAAACATTCTTTTACTATTAAAATCATATAACCACTCTTCTCTCTCAACACGTTCATCTGCTCCTATATAAGTATCAGGTTTCATATATACATGTTTACGTAAATCATACTGCTTATAATTAGTAGCTGAAGGAATTTTAACAATTTTAACTGTTTTCATAAGCTTTATTAACTGGTTTTACAGTGTTTGAAACTTTATTTATGCTATTCAATATTTTGAAGTTATTATCTCTAGTTAATTTTAATAATATTAAAGTTATTATAAGCAGGTATAAAATAAATAAAATATATAAAATGTAAATTTTAAAGTTTGAATTATCCATTTGTTTTATTTTAACATATACATCTTAAGATGTATATGTTTTATTTTTTAAGAATGTTATATAACAAATTAATATCCATTGTCTCTGGTTCTTTGTAAATTTCAGTTAATGAAGATTCAACAATCTCTGAAATTTCAGGCAATTTCTCAGATTCAATATTTTGATACTCTTCAAGCAATTTATCTATCTGATCTGATATATTCTTTGATTTTGGTATTTCTATCTGCTTTAATTCTATAAGTCCTGTTGTCAGGAGTGGTTTTAAAATAGGTTCAGATTTTATTTTTTCAATTGTTAAAGGAACAGGAATATTCTGTTTAGCCACTCCGAATATTGGATCATCAATAGGTACTTGTATTTCTTCATTAAATGCATTAATAAGATCTGTTTCTTTTTCTGATTCATTAACATCAAAAATTCCTTTAAAGTAAGTTGTTGCTTCAACTTTCTTACTTTCAAATGTAGTAAATAAATCATCATTAACAATATATTTAGACTTATTACCTTCTTTGATTTCTTCTATAATATCAAAATATCCATTACCAATAGCCATTCTTGCTCCTACAGCCACTGATGCTGAAACATTATGAATATCTTCCTTTCTGCCAAACAATGCATTTTGTGTAAACACTCCCCGTGCTCTTTCAAGTGTGGCTAAAGAAAGGTGTCCACCTGGTTGTCTTGATATTCCAGTATATGTAACACCATAGGGCTCACCTCTATTTGTAATAAATTCTGCAATTAACATTATATTCATCGGGTGTATATAAGAGCCTGTGTTGCTAATGGTATCATAAAGTGCTTTAATTAAAAATACTCTTGCTGCTTCTATACCAAAAGTCTTTGCAATTACATGAACATTATTACATGTAGTTCTTGTTTTATCAACAAAAGGAAGTGATAATAACTCTATTAAATTTGAACCTTCAGTCTCTGCAATTACAAATTCAGCAGATTTAATTAGTTCAGTTCTAGGAATATTAACATTTGATTGTACCTTTAATAACTCTTTAATTTTAGAATTGCGTTCACGCTTATCAATTGATATTCTATCTTGAATATATTCAGTGGGCTTTAATTCTTTAATTAAATTTTTATCTATCTGAACTTTCTCATAATATATTTCATCTTGTAATATTAAATTAAAGACTTTACGGTATGTCTTTCCATTAATATTAAAAATGTCTTTAAAATAAACATAAACAGAATTATCAAGTTTCTCTCTGTATCCATCATCTGTTTTTTCTAAATTTATAATTTCTTTGTAGATATGATTTAGATCTTTGAAAATTAGATTCTGTTCAATCTTGTAATATGTTTCATTATTTTTAATAAGTATAACATCACCATTACCTAATCTATATCTATCATCAGGCATTTCAACCACTAAATACTGTTCTTTTTCATTAATGATTTGGATCTTAGCGTTTTTACAAAGTTTAATAAGATTTTCAGATGAAAGACCTGATGATTTCATAAAACTTTGGTTATAATATAATAACCACTGATTGTTTTTGCTTTTAACTTCATAGAGTACCATCCTTAATACTGGAATTACTACTGGTATTAGTGATTTAATACCGCTAATACCTTTAACTTTAATATTTTTTAGTTCTGGTATTATCACTGTTTCAAAGTAAGTAAGCTCTGATAACTCTTGAGATATTAAACTTTTTAAACTCCCTTTAATTGTTTTAGATTCACTGATTTCTAGTGATGGATAGATATCTATAATTCCGTCACTCATAGGACCATAAACTACAACAATTTTAGGATCTTCGGATTCTATTGCTTCTCCAATCTTTTTAATTGTTACTCGGTGCTTATACATCTCATTAATATTTAAAAATAAACGGAGAACCATTGAAGAATTAGGTAACTCTTTATTCAGCAGTTTCTCTGTATATTCATGCCACCAATAACGTTTAAGCTTTTGAGGACTATCTATATCATAACCTTTAATAAAATCAGAGACCATACTTCCAACAATAACACTTCTATAATTAAGAACTTCTTCATAAGAGATTGTTTTATTCTTAAAATAGATTTTACATCCCTCGTTCTTTAAGTTCTTCCTTGCAAATAAAAGATCTTTCATAGCTTCAATACCAAAACTTGCTGATTTTGCACTTCCAGATGAGTGAAATGTGTTTAGAGTCATTTGTGTTGTTGTAGCTCCAACTGCTTCAGCAGCTGCAATACCAACAGGAGTACCAGGTGTAATAAGACTTTTATAATGTTGTTCTTTAATACGCTCTATTAATTCTGGTATAGCACTTGGACATATCTGAACCTCTTTTAATGTTTCTCTTATCCATTCCATAATACAATTTCTTATAGTTTCAGCTGAGATTCTATCAGCTGAAGGTCCATATGGCATCTGATTTGCAATCTCTTCAATCTCATTATCAGTTAATTTTCGGGGTCTATCATTAGGATTTACTTTATTATCATATAATGGAACCCATAGTGTTTCATCCATTGTAAAATTTATAAAATAGAATAAATTGTTTAAATAATAATTTTTGCTTCAGAGTTATTTTGAATTTTTTTTATTAATAAAATGGAAACATATTGCGGATATGTATTTAACTCAATTATAAGTCAAGGTTCGTATGGAATTGTATTTAAAGCCTATGAGAAAAATACAAATGCAAGCTATGCTATTAAGATTGTTAGTTATAAAAAAGATTTTGAAAAAAATGGAATTTCTAATCTTATTGAATTTGATGTACTTTATAGACTCAAACATCCATATTTAATTAATGGTATTAATTTCTTTACAGAAGAATCATGTAAGGATATTGAAAATGATATTCTGTTTGTACTACCATTAGGAGATTTAGATTTAAATAAACTTTCAAAAACTAAAAGACTTAGTACTAAAGAAAAATTAGAAATACTATTTAAAGTTGCTAAAGCTATAGAATTTTTACACCAGAATAAAATCCTTCATCTTGACATTAAACCTAATAATATTGTTATTAACAGTGAAATAATATTTAGTGATAACCTTATCATAAAGTACCATCCTTATGTAATTGATTTTGGTTTAAGTACATACATTCCTAACCCTTTTGAAGGAAAGTATGAAAAAACAGTTAAAGGAACTATACCTTTTGAGGCACCTGAAATTTTTAATTTAAAACATGATCCAAATGTTACTTTAATCAAATACACTCCATCTGCTGATGTCTGGTCTTTTGGAATTACAAGTTTGTATTTACTAAGTAATAATACTTTATTCTCTGATATTAACTTAAAGGATGAAGTACTACTGTATAGAAATATAAGAAACTTATTTAGTAATAAAAACAGATATAAATATATTAAAGGTTTACTTAGTGATAAGATTGATAAAAAATACTTACAGAGTTGTGTATCTCTTCTGTATAAAATTTTAACTTTGGATCCTAATGAAAGACCTTCTTTTACAGACATTTGCAATGATCCACTGTTTAAAGAGTTTTCTAAACTAGAAATTAAAGGAATTACTTACAAAAATGTTAAATATATAAGTAAAGATATATCAGAGGTTTATAAAGCAGTTACAGATTTTATTGTTAAATTTACAAGAGAATTCTTAAATGATTTAAGTGTTGAAGTACTCTTTTTAGCAATTGATTTATACAACCGATCTCTTAGTGATGAGAAGATTTATCTTAATCATTTGTTGAATGGTATTACGTGTCTTTGGATTGCAATAAAATATATAAAAGGTTATAACTTTATAAACATTAAAACTTTTATTGAAAATTTTAATAAAATTTCAAACGAGCAACATGTAAATAAAGAAGATATATTCTATAATGAAATTTCTATTATTACTAAAGTTGAAGGATTAATAAATGTATCTAAACTTTATAAACTTTGTTATAATAATAAAGAATTAAAAATAGCATATCGAGAAGTAATATTAAAAGGAGATCCAATACAATATAATGAAATGGATAAACAAAAATGGGAACTAATATTAAAAGAATATGATATCAAGGAAAGAGTAACAGATGAAAAAAATTTAACTATTAAAGATTTATAAAATATGTACATTAAAAAAATGTACATATTGTATTGCTTTTTGAATTTTTAGTTTTTTTTATTTTTTATATATTTTACTTTTTTTTTATTTTTTATATATTTTGATTTTTTTATATATCTAATGCATTTTCTTCTTTGTTCATCTCACGTATTAAAGAATACAAACTATTACCACGTTCTTTATTAATGAAATTACTAATTGAATTCCTAATTAAAATGTCCAAACTTACTGATTTATCTTTTAAATAAAATTCTTTTGATTTTTCTCTTGCAGTCTTGATTATTGATTTTATTCTCTGTTGTGCTGGTGTTTGATTATCTGTATCTTTATCCACTGTTCTATTTTTCTCTATGTTTTGAATCCATCTTATTAATTTACTCTTCTGATACATATAATCATTAAATAATTTTAGTGCCTTTCCTTGAATGCTTAAAGGTAAAGAGAAGAAATAATTTAACCACAACAGATAAATTCTATTTCTTCTATTATTAAACAGTTCACGAGAAGGAGGTGTTGTATATGGAATCTTAAGGATTCCTTTGGTTTCATTAAATAATTCCTCAATAAACTCTTCGGAGTATAGAGGAAACAGAATTAAACGCTTTTTAAATCTCTTCCAATCTTCTTCTGTTTTAAGATCTTTATAAACCTCATCCAAGAGTAGATAAAATTGTTTTATAATACTTGGATTGTTATTACGCATATTTGATCTCCAATCATATGAGGGACTATGAACCTTTACTATATCATAGATCTTATTATTCTTCTTTGCATAAATAATAACAGCTTCACCGGTACTCTCACGCTCATCATAAACTGAAAATGGTTCATAATAACCAGAGCTTAAATGCTTGTTAGCTTCTTCAATGGAAATCTTCTTTGGTTTGTAAATTATTGGCTCATCAATTGTTGAAGTAATATCATATACAATTCTTTGTAATTTCTTACCAGGAGCTACTTGTTCTTGTGGTCTTTTAATATCCATTGTTCTCTGAGTAAGAAAAACAATATATGGTTTATTAACTCTTTGCCTTGTAGCAACAAGAAGAGATGGATCAACAATAAAGAAATGGTAACATGTATTACTATAAGGTTTAGTAATATCAAAAAGTTCTTCTGCTTTTGGACCGTTAGCTTCTTCATACATTGAAAGGAATGTTTTAGCTGAACCCCATTTTGAACGGCTAGAATCAATTCTCCTATGAGTGATTAAATACATCTTTCCCTTATGCCAGATAGCTCTAAGAACAACTCCTTCAAATGCACGTTTTATGATCATATCATTTATATTGAATTGGTGATATAAACCATAGTGATCTTTGATTGTAACCAAATTATCAACCACATTTAATTTTGATGCAGTTGCTGTCGGAGTATATCCACCAAAAGAATCAGCTAGAATAGCTCCAACTTCTAGATCTATTAATAAGCCTCTAAAGTTTCCATAAAAAGTCATGTTAGCATCTTTGCTATAATGAACTAAAGCAAGATTATCTTTATGATCAACGACGAACCATTGATCATTAATCTCTAATTGTAATATCTCAGCTACTCTTTTAGTTACTTCGTTGAATTGGTCTTCAGGGTGTTGAGAATTCATTATGAAGAAAAATTAACTACACTTTAATAATTATTTTAATTCAATTCATGTTTAAGTGTTTAAATAAATATAAATAGGGAATTAAATAGGGAGTTCTTTTTAATATTAACAAATTTAAATGAACAGCAACTTTAAATCTTTAATTGAATTCACTCAAAAATCAGATTGGTTTGTATTCGCATTTGCATTAAATAAAGATATAATAAAAGATGATGGTTCACTAGATGAACTTTATGGTGTAATAGTTCCATTAAAATCATTTAATAATCAAAAAGAAGCTGAAAATTATGCAAAAAACGTAATTGTTGAGACTGGACATCCAGGTGTTATAGTCTGTAGATATGGAATTCCAATACCACTAACTGTTAAATTTAATCCTAAAACTGTTGTTGATATACCTATTGATACTTATGGGAGACTTGTTGAGTTAGAATCTAGTTATTATAAAAAAGAAAAAGAACAGTTGGAAAAACAAGAAAAAATAAAAGATGAGATTTTAAAAGAATCAGAAGAAGAAACAAATCCAAATAGCATTGAATATTTTAAACGTCAGTGCTATCTTGCAATTAAAAGTTATTCAAACTATTGTTTCCATGAACATGAATTCAAAGTTGCCTTAGAAAATTATAACAAACATAAATTAATAATAAGAAAACATTATAATCAATACCCTGAACATGAAAAAGAGTGGCTGAATTATTTAAAAAATAAACTTATACAAAGAGGAGAACTTAGTTTGTATAATAGTATTGAAAATGCCTACCGTAGTATAAGGAATGATTTGTTAGGTATAAAATAATTTATATACTTTTATTTAAAAGTATATAAAAGTAAATATTTATAGTTAAGTTTGAAACATTAATTAATTTTAGCATTGGAAGTGCTTATGTTCTAGAGTTTGAAACATTACTAACTGTTTAAACCCGGTTTGAAATATTAATTTTAGCATTGGAAGTGCTTATGTTCTAGAGTTTGAAACATTACTAACTGTTTAAACCCGGTTTGAAACATTAGATTCAAATATCTAATGTTTGAATCTTAAGGAGTTTGAGCTGATTAAAATTAAAGAGTTAATTTTAATCAGAAAATATAAATTTATACACAAGAAGATGGTGAAAATATATAGTAGGCATTTTGAGTTACTGTAACTCTTGAATTTACTCCTATGTTATAAGGAATAGGAATGGTTGTACTACCATAATTTAATACAATTGTAAAACCAGAGACTATACCATTAACTACTATTCTTGTTAACATAATGATTCCTGACTCGGAGATATCTTCAGGAGATATGTAAATATCATAATCAAATACATAGTATTGAACTTTACCATTAAATCTATCAAAGGGAGTGATAAATTCAGCTAAATCTCCACTAAATTGGATTACCTGGTAGTAAATATTACCACTTGTATCATTAGCTATTCCAACAAATGTAATATTATCAGAAGTTTGGTACTTTGAATTTTTAATATTATAAAATCTGATTGGACTCGTTAAATCTGTCATTAGTTTTCCATTAGATGGTCCTCCTTTAATAACACCAGGACTGTATAATGTTTGATTTGCATTTTTTATATATACTGTACCATTAAAAAATAGAAGTACATCTAAATTCTTTGAAACATCAATGTTACTTATGGGTATAGGAGTTAAGTAATCCTCTGAGTATTGAGTTCCAGGAAGTCCTTTAAAATTATTACCACTTAAAACATTAAAAGGAGTTAAATCATTAGTATCTTTTCCAATATAAACAGTATAATTTTGTACATTTGAATTTCCGCTAATTAATGTTTCATAAAAGGCAACAATAAAATTTGTTCCATTATATGCTACATCAATAAGTATTTTAGTATCTGTTTGGTTATTATTAGATACTGTAATTTCATGAGGAATTAGCAGTTTCCATGGAGTGATAATTAAATTTAAGATAGGATTATATTGAAGATAATATAATCCTTGTAGTGAGTCTACGAGATAAATGGTATCTATATCACCATCAGACTTTGAAAACATTTTATATGGCTGAAATTTACCATAAGGTCCTTCAGATACCTTTAAAACTGAAACATTTGTAGAGTTAATAAAATTGAGTCTTCTCTTTGGATCATTATTAAACTGATAGGTAACTAGTACAGAACTACCTGAACAATTACCAGATATACATTGGAAGTTATTTTCACATCCTAATCCTATATTATTTACACATCTGTTAAAGTTATTTAATGACATTCCATTTATACAAATATTTTTATTTACATTGTTTGGATCAATGTAATTAAATAAGCAAGTACAATTGTTTGAATCACAGCTAAAACCTTTGGTATTAAGACATACTAAACTTGGAGAACATATTTGAAATTTAGAGCAAGAATCTAATATTCCTTGTGATATTGAAACACAGAAGCCTGGATTGTTTGGACCATTAATGCATTGACAAACTAAATCATTTTTACATTGTGCTCCAGTATAGTTAACACAATTACCACTACAAGATGAACCTATAGTGCCAGAGATAACACCTTGATCTTGACAAAAACCTAAACTACAATTTTTAGAAAGACATTGTAGATTTGATTTACAAGGGAAAGCATTTGGAGCCAATACACATTTATTGTTTACACATATATTACTAGCACAATCAGAGTTTTTGTTACACTGAGTCCCATTATCTCCTAAACATTTTTTAGTTTGATCCTCTTGTAAAATACATACATATCCTTGATTACAAGGACAAAACTCATTAAGATTTCCAAATGGTCCATCTGTACATATTCCACTACAGAATAGACCAGTTACACATTCTGAACCATTTAAACATTTCATTCCTGAACCTAATCTACAAGTAAAATTTGTTGGATCACAGATAAGTCCTTCTTTACATATTGAATCAATACAAGGGGATAATAAATCACCAACTTGTCTAGGTACTATTTTATTATTTTTATCTTTTGCTAAAATCCAACCTACAATGACTATAATAATAAATAAAATTAATACAACTATTATTAATAATTCGATATAGAGTTCCATTTCTTAAATTTTTAATAATATATTCTTTCTTATTTAAAAAATTTATGGATATACAATTGGAAGACTTTTTGGAATTTTATCCCTCTGTTGATAGTAATAATTTTCAAACATTAATAACTGCTAAAAAAGAATTTTCAGAGCTATCATCAGATCCAAAAGAGATATTATCTCCAGGTAAAGGATTTCGTCCTTTTAAACACCAAAAATTCACTCAAAGATACCTTCGTGTTTATAATGATTTACTTATCCTCTCTGAAACAGGAACAGGTAAAACATGTGAAGTATTAGGATTTATAGAATATGTTCTTAAAGAAAGAAAAAAACTTAATGGAGATGAAATGGTTAGTAATTTTAAAGAAATTATAGTTCTTGTAAAGAGTAAAACACAAAAACTAGAACTTAAACATCAACTTGTTTGTAACTGTTCTGATGGTCAATATATTACTAAAGATGTAAAGAATGCAAACACTGAAGCATCTCAGAAGTCTATAATTACTTCTGAAATAAGAAATGCTGGTTATAAAATATTTACCTACATTAAATTTTCTCATGAAATTAATAAAAAATACCCTAATAAAGAAGATGATGAAAAAATAAGAAGAGATTTTAGTAATAGTATTTTTTGGATTGATGAAGCACATAATTTAATTATTGATCCATATAGTTACTATCAAGAGAAAGAGAATGTCTATGATACCATTTTAAGAGTTCTGACTTTAGCACCTAATAGTAAAAGAATTATTTCTACAGCTACTCCAATGTTAAACAGTGAATCTGATCTTATTTCATTAATAAATCTTATACTCCCTGAAGAGAAAAGAATTCCTAAAAATTTTAATTTTAAAGAAGCAACTCTTAAAGATGTTGAACCTTATTTTCGTGGTAGAGTTAGTTTTATTAGAGCAGCAGATATAGGAGTAATACCACAAGAACAAGGAGATCTTACTCAATTTAATTATGATTCTGAAGGAAATACGTATATATTTCAGTCAGTGATTTATAGATGTATAATGAGTGAATTTCAATCAAAAGTATATAATTTAGCAAAGAAAATACAAGATGATAAACTTCATAATAACATAAGACAAATTTCTAATTTTGTATTTCCAGATGAAACATGGGGAATCTCTGAAAGTAAATTTGAATTGAAAGGATTTAGAAAGTATATTTCTGTGAATGGTATTAATTATGAAAGAAAGAAGGAGTTTAATTCAAAGATAAAATCATTAGAGGATATTAGAAAGTACTCTTGTAAGTACTATGAGATAATAAAAAATGTTATTAATAATCCTGGTAGTGCATTTGTATATGGCGAGTTTGTGGAAGGTTCAGGAGTTATTACTTTAGCAATGTGTTTTGAAGTTGCAGGTTTTAAAAGATACAGAGAATCAAGATCTATATTTCTTGGAGATGAAAGTTCTGGTATTAAACCTATCTGTTCAGAGAAAAAAGTATCTGAAAGACAGATAAAGCCTCAGTTTAAGAAAATGCTTAGATATGCAATATTAACAGGAGAGACACCTGAATCTGAAATTAGCTCAATTATGGAGACAATGAACAGTTATGAAAATAGGTATGGAGAGTATATTAAAGTTTTAATATCTTCTCGTGCTGGTAGAGATGCTATTAATGTTAACAATGTGTTACAAATACATCTTATAGGTCCTGAATGGAACCAGAGTTCTATGCATCAAGCAATTTCACGTGGTATAAGAGCTACATCTCATTTAGATCTTCTTAAAGAAGAACAAGATAAATTAATGTCACAAAATAAAGATCCATCAGAAGCTAAAGTATATATTAAAGTGTACAAATATGCAGCAATTCCTATCAATGAATCAAATGAAGAAGACTATGAATGTATTGATATAAAAATGTATTGTACTTCTGAATTCAAAGATCGGAACATTAAAAGAATTATGAGAATGTTAAAACAGTGTGCTATTGGATGTCAGATTCATTATCAAAGAAATGTCCGCAATGATGATATTGATGGAAGTCCAAATTGTGATTATGACATATGTAAATATCCTTGTGTAGACCCTAGTCCAACATTAGAAGATTATAGTACCTATGATATATTATATTCCAACCAAGTGATTGAAGAGATTATCAATGAAATATTAAATATATACCATACAATTAATATTTTATCACTATATGATATAATTAAATTATTGCCTGGATATCGTGAAAGAAATATTATTATGGCATTAGAAAGGATTATAAATGGTAAAATACCTATTATTGACCGCTTTGGATTTACAAAATATCTTTATGAAGATGGACTATTTTTTTATTTAGATGATTTTAATGTAGAGTCTTCATATCCTATGGCTTATTACTCTCAAGGTTTAATTGGTCTTAAACAAGAAAAACTGTCTGATATTATTTTAAAATTTAAATATAACAACCAGGAAATAATAGATAATTTCAAGAAATTAAATCCAAAAAGTAAAGAATTCATTCAGACTTTAGATAATTTTGATGTTGAAATTAAGGTAAAAATCTTTGAAGAAGCATTTATAGATCAGAAGATTAGAAATAAATTTAGTGAATATAATCAGGCAGTTATTGATCGTTTTAGTAAGATGTTTTTATTTGAATTAAATGAACCTGTAACACAAATAAATCAGATTCTTGAACTAAAAAGTCAAACAAAACCAAGAAAAGGAAGAAAAGCTAATCCTGAATTAAGACGTAAAATTAAAAAGATTAATTTTGAAGAGATCTCTAAGATGAAACTTGATGAAGACACTGAAAAAGTGTATATTCATATTATATATTTATTAAAAACAGAGAGAACTGGTTACTCCTTTATGACACGCTTAAGTAAAAGTGAAGGACATCTTAGATTATTAAAACCATCTGAAGGTTATTGGAGGGATCTTAATGATATTGAACTTATAGTATATAACAATATTTTACAGTTTAAAATCTCTAATATTATTAAACCTTTTGAGGAGAGCAAAATTTATGGATTTTATTACAGATATCCAGGTAGAAGTGTATTAATCATCCGAGACAAAACTAATGAAAGTAGGTTAGCTAATCTTGATGCTCGTAGAATTAAAAGAGGTAAGGAGTGTAAAAACTTCCAATGGAGAGAGTTAATTAATATAATGTATAATCTTGGAATACCAGCACCTAAAATTAATGAAGAATCTATAAAGAAAAAGACCAAAAAGGAAATGATTAATGAAATTGCTGAGATGCAAAAAATAAATACAATAAAAGAAGAGATGGAACAATGGCCTGATGAACAAATCATCTATTACTACAAATGGAATTATAAAAATCCTAAACGTGAAGAGATATGTAAATTAATTTATAAAAAATTAAAAGAACTAGGTAGAATTATTGAATATTAAAGTATCAATTGGTAAAGGATTAAGAAGTATGGACATTTTAAATCTTGCTATTGAAATTCGCAACAAAAATAAATCAGAGTGGAGAGGCTTAGATAAAGGTGATGGTAGATATAGAATAGTAAAAATTAAACGTTCTTTTAAAGATTCTAATAACTACACACGGGGAAGAATATTAAAAACACTATCAAAGAATAAATTAATTAAAATAGTTTGGAATATTGGAATTCCAATTGAACATCACACTAGTAATCTTGATATAGATGATTATATAATGTATTGGTCAAAATTAAACAAAAAAGATATTGTAAATGCCATTTGGAAACATTTAAAAGTTACAAATAATATAATACAAAATTAAAAAATATATCTATTTCGATAGATATATTTTCAAAATATAGGTACAAACATATCAAAATTATTTATTAATCTTTTACAGTTATAAAATTCAATATAACAATTAGCAGTAGTAATTAAACCTTTTATTGTTTCTATTCTATTAAATGTAATATCACCTGAACACCATCCATATAGAAGATCGTAATTATTTTCTTTAGCAATCCACAACGCTTCTTGAATTACATCTCCAATCATAAGTGTTAAATGAGCAATATAAACCTTTCTACCAGTTGAAGTTATTTTTGACACCATTGGAAATAAAATAAATAAACCATCACTACCTACAATATAAACATCAAAGCAATCACACAACCATTTTAGTTCTTGCTTTGTAGGGGATAGACAGAAACTATTCTTTTTTAACTGAAAGATCTTTAGCACTAGATCAAAATGTTCATAATTTACTTTAATAGGTAAAAGTTTTGGTTTAGGTATATAGTAGAAGATTTTTTGTTTTAATTCACTATTAAATGTTTGTAGTGTGAAACCTGCAGTTAATGATTTTTTAATATTAATTGGACGGTACCATGAATTAATCTTACTGTTTATATTATGATGTGTATTAAATGTTAAATAGTATCCATGTTTACAATTATACTTATAATAACCTTCTTTCATAATAGAACGAATTAAAATCATTGCAAATCCTTTATTTCTATATGTTTGATGGATACAAAGAAAAGTAGTATATGAAGTAATTATATTTAAATCATTATATTGAACACGAAATAATAATGTTAATATAGTTCCTACAATTTCTTTTTCTTTAAATAAAACACCTAAAAAAGAGGGTGTAGATAAAAATCTATCTAAAGATTCCATAGTAAGTTCAGTAACATTATTATTAATACAATTATGATTTTCAATAAATTTAATAATCTTTTCTTTGGTTTTCTTTGACGGTTTAATTCCTTCTTGATTATTTAAACTTACTGGGTGATAAATAATACAATAAAATCCATTTGGTATAACATAACTTGGAGGTGAAGATTCACTAATAAAAAACGGATGTGATGAGTTTACTAAAGGATTAATATCACAAATCATTTGGTTCCAATGCTGATTTTTAACAATTTCCATTTTAAATTAATATTAATTAATTTAAAGTATTTATAAATGTTTAAAAATATCTATGAATACTTGACAGATGCAAATAATATTTAATGTTTGTAAAATATTTAGTGTTTTAAAACACTTCTCAGACACCTGAAATATTTACATCTGTGAATCCTTTTGAGCACTCTCAGACATCTGAAACATTAAATATTTACATCTGTGAATCCTTTTGAACACTCTCAGACACCTGAAACATTAAATATTTACATCTGTGAATCCTTTTGAAAACTTCTCAGACACCTGAAACATTAAATATTTACATCTGTGAATTCTTTTGAGCACTCTCAGACACCTGAAATATTAAACATTCATGAATGTAAATATTTAATATTAATTAACAATAGTAATTGTTAATTAATTTGAGTTATATGTTATTATTAATTGTTTAAAATAATAATTTCATCTGTACGTGCAAAAGGTTCATTAATTTTTTCATTATCTTGTTCTTCTTCTTCTATATCATCAATATCATAACTAATTTTATATTTAACTCTGTTTGCAATTGGAAAGTTTGTTAAATCATATTCATTACCTTCACTATCAAATATAAATCCATAGATATATTCTCTGAAATCCTTATTGAATAAATAACACAAATTGATAGCACCATGTAAAAATAATACTGTTTGAAATGTATATAGATCATAGTAAAAGAGATTAGATGAACTGAACCAAATTCCATAAAAACCTTTTTTAATTTGATTCTTATATAATTTAGTGTGATCTTGATACACCTCGCTCAAGACTCTAAAATTAGAAACATTAATGTTAGAATCAAAGAAGTATTTTTCTTTTTTAGTATTTAAATCTCTTGTAATGCCAATACTTACTGCTAACATTCCAGCAATTAATTCAACATTATTAAAATTAGATTGCCATATTGGTTCATTGTATCCTTCCTTATAAAAAAATATTTTGTATTGATTCTCCATAGATTATTTGTAATATAAAAATTAAAAATAAAATAAGAAAGATTATAATAACAATTCTTACTAAGATAGTTTCTTCAAATGATAATGATTCTGTAACATTAAAGAAACCCTTTGATTTTAAATATTGAATAGATTGATTTATAGAATAAAGTTGTTTAATAAAATTATAAGATAAAGAATATTTGTCTTTATCTTGGTGTATAACATCAGGAATATTACAAACTTTTCTTTTAATATTTTTATAACTTAAATATCCAGAAATGAGGACATCATCGTTAAGAAAGACAAACTCATTTTCTATAGCATGTTTAAAAAGTTCAGAATATAAATTGGAATTAGAAGGAAAAAATTTTCTTAAATATAACACTCCTGTTACACCATAAATTATATCAATATCTCTACCGTTCTCTGATATATCAGGTGCATGTGGAAATAAAATATTTTTTTTCTTTGGATATATAACAGTATAAAATAAAATTCCTCTAGCAATTAATGAACCTGTAGCACATATAACTGCATTTGGATTTTGTAAATGGTATTGGATCATTTTACTTACCATTGTTGAATCATATATTACATCATCATCACATGAAATTATAATAGTGTTTGGATCTTGTTCTGATATTAAAGCACCATATAATTTTGTAATTGGACCATAGTCAGTAGCAGTTCTAACTATTTTACATAATTTAGAAATTTCTTCAGGAATGGGAGGATATTCTATATTTAATCTTTTTGATTTTTTAGGTATGGTTAAATAAATACAGTCAATCTGATAATTTTGCATTTTTATTGATTTGATACTCTGTAGTAAAGAATTATATCTTGTTGGTAATGTAGTAAATGTAGCAACAACTCTTAAGGACATATCTTACTTAATTTTTAAGTAAGATATAAAATTAATTATCTTTAATCTGTATTCCATACCACGAATTATTACGTAATTTTCCTAACTTTGATGTAATTTCATTTTGAAATATTGGACGCTCTGGTATTTTAATCCCTGGGAATGAATTAGAGAACCACATTTTAAACTTTGAATATAATTCAGTTAATGTAACTCTGACATTTTCATTTGAGACTATTTCAATAGTATCTTTAATAAATTGTGAATAGAAATCGTTGTTGTTCCAATACGCTTTTGTGGCTTCAATTACAATTGGTGGATCATCTAACCCTTCTTTAATATAATATGAATAATATTGAGTTATAATCCATAAAAATGCTGGAGCCAATGTAGGAATTTTATTTTCAAAGAATGGATCTCTAGGAAATTTTCTTTGTTGATACTGTTCAGACTCTTCCTTTGGAGCATCATCAACCCATGTACTTAAAAATGGAAATATTTTTGTTCTGTTCTTAATGGCTTTGTCTGCATTAGGTATCACAGGAACCCTATTACATGTAAGAATTAATTTAAAGGTTGTTTTAATTTCAGAACCATTTTCTTGAAGGAATCTAGCAAAAAAAGAATCACCACCTGTTAATCTTTTAATTACATTTTTATAGATGGGTATATCATCTTCAGGTTCATCTAGGAATGCAACTCTAGTAGATTTTGTTCTTGCTAAATGAGGCGTAGGACTGTTAGAGCTGATTGATCTTTCATTTAACACAGAAACAGGGAGTTTAATACAATAAGAATTAAATGTTGCTTCAAATAATTTTACAATCATAGATTTTGAATTATCTCCTTCACCAGTCCATATTGAAAAGATTTTATCATTATTACGCCCTTTTAAGCATGAAGCAGAGAATTTTAAGAAATGGTGAAGCAGTTTATCATCTGTAAATACCTGTTTGAACCATTTCATACACTCCTGAACCAAACTATCATCCCATGTATATTCATTATATGGAATGTTTGTACTCATAGAGATATAATCCTCTGGTTTTGAAACACGAAATACAATATTATCACTAGTGATTTCAAGAACACCATTTGAAACACCAAGCACATTTGGATTTGAATCTAACAAACTAATAAAATTTTCATTGTTAAATTGCTCTCTTAATTCCTTCATAATGTTATTTTTAAACGGAACAGTCTTAAGTTTTGCGATAAGTTTAGATAAATTTTCAATAATCTCCTCAGTGCTTATCTTCAAGTTTTCATTAATTGTACAATAGATATTATCATTTATCCTTTTCAAAGCATTTTCAAAACGTTTCATAAAATCAGTAGTAATAATTTTACTAATTTCAATTCCTTGATTTAATTCATGCCATCTATGATTCTTAAATTCATACCATTTGCCTTTACCAGTAGGACAATAAATAAAATCTAACCAGTAGATACGGTAAAAAGCAACAGCTACATCATTATGTAAAGAACTCAATGCTTTTTCCATACTAGAGATACACCAATTATGATGCCATGTAGAATATACTTTTGGTGAATCTTTAGATGCATACCAAGCTAATGTTTTAATTGTAATGTTATTATTATTAAATTTAAAGTATAAATTACTACATGCTTTTTCAATGGTATCACCAAACTTGCTTATACAATTAGAGATTTTATTATTTAATACTTTCTCTGTGTTTTTAATCCATGAGTTTAATCCACTGATCTTTCCTTGATGTACAGAATATAATGCTTTACCAATATCTAACCAATAAATTTCATTTAGAAATCTATTAGTGTCCAACATAGAAATAAAATTTTCAGCAAGAGTTATATTATCAAGTTCTTCATATGTCTTATTATCAGAGCAAAAAATTTCTTGTTTTGTATCTATTATATTTATTTTAATATTTTTATCTTGTTTGAGAAGCAGAGCGTTTGGCCAATAATCTATTGAAAGAAATAAAGGAATCCAATGTTGTAAACTTTTATTTTCAAAAATTTCAGGTCCAATGATCTTTGTTAATACATTTATATGATTGTTAGGTGAAAAAGACTCTTCTAATTTAATTTCTTTTGGTGCTGTTTTATTTTCTAACATATTTCTTGTAATATATGGCCAAATATGAGTTAATTTTAATTTTGGATGGCTTTGTAATTTACTGCTTCCATACATAATAACAGGTCCATTAATGGGTTGAATAATTTCTTCCCATTTATTAATAGGTCTGTATATTAACTTATTAATTATGTTATACTCATATAACAATTTTATAACTTGAGGATGTACTATTTCATTTTGATGCTTTATTTCATTCCGAGCATATGGAAATTGTAGACGTATCTCATTTACAAAGAGATTTTGTTCTTTATTATACCAACTTGTTTCAAGAACTACAACAATAAGTTCCATATAGTTCTGAGTAACAATTTTGAAATTTTGTAAAAGAACAGTTTGATATATGTGACATAACCAATAAAGAAATTCATCATTGTAACATTTTGTATTGGTATCAGATTTGTATTGGATTAAAAGTCTAGATATCTGAGGTGTTATATTTTGTTGGCGTTCTGCAATGCATAGATTTGCAAATGGGTCATTAATTTTTCTATCTACAATGTCACAATAACCAATCCAAAAATTTTTTAAATTTAATACATTCCATTTTATCTCTTCATTACAATATGTAATATGAGTATATTCTTCCCCGTTGGTTTCTTTGGAAACATTGCGAAGAAGATTGTATAACTCCTCATCCATCTGTTTATATTTACTGTAATAAAATTTATTGTGATTATATGTAAATAATTATACCATCATTTATAAACTAATCTTTAAGTTCTTTGAGAATCATAACTCTTATATAAGAAAGCTGTTGTATCGGTTTGGATCCATAAATATTTTAGATCATAAGAAGGTACAATGGATTTAATATTTCCTGGTAGATGCTTAATTAAATTCCATAACCAAAAATTTTTATCAAACTGATCTTTTGGAAGGGTATATAATCTTTTGTTCTTTCCTATACCATAGAGTTTATTATTAAAGAATATAATCTTTGTTAATTCTACATTATTTTTAATTAACTGTTTATAGAATGAGTTTAAATTAACTTTAATTATTTTTCTATTGTTTAATAGGTATAAAATGGAATTTAAACAATAACATGTATCAATTATATTATCTTTACTTTTTATATATTTAATAGAAACGTAATCACTGTTTATTACTAATTTTATATTACCACTTATAATATATAAAATTAGTAATATAATTATGATAAGTGTTAGAACAACTACAATTGTAGAAAATATTAAAATCATTACTTTTTAAATAGATAATAAAATGAAATTTCAGCGTATGTTTGACATTAAAAGAAACCAGATTCAAATGATTATAGACCGTGGATATAAAATAGATAGTGAAGAGAAAAAAATCTTAGAGATGGACTTAGATACATTTATTGAATATATTAACAAAAAATTTAATGAACTTAATAAACCTAATATTAAACCAATGTTATATTTCCAAACAAAATTTTCAATACTTAGTAATTTTAATTATGTGAAGAGGTTAAATAATAATAAGGAACATATGATTGTTTACTATACAGGTAAAGAAGTTTCAGACAAATCTAAATCATCTCATGATCAAACTCAAGTTTCAGTGGCTGTAGTTAGAGAAATCACAGACATTATTAAAGATAAACAGAGAGATAATGCAAATGATATTATTAAAGTTATTATTATAACTAATGCTCCTTTGAGTCAAGTAGCAAATGAGGATCTTAGAAGATTAAATATTAAATATCAAATATTTTTTGATTATGAACTTACTTACAATCCAACACTATATATTGATGTACCTAAACATGAATTAATACCACCAGAAGAATCAGAAGAAGTATTAAAGGAACTAAAAGTAGATATTTCTAAATTACCAATTATTAAAACTAGCGATCCAATTGTTAAGTATTATGGATGGCAAGAAGGAGATATAATTCGCATTCATAGAAACGATGATTATATTGGTATACTGTGTCCTAAATCAATTAACTATCGGGTAGTTGTTAATTTAAAATAATCTTATTACCAATATACTTAATGTAAAATCAGTGACTATATCATACTTCTTTTTAGAACCTATCCACATCCATAATACAGGATCTATAAAGTATGAACTATAAACAGAAACATTCTGACAATGTCCTGTTTTTTTAATATAATTTACTGTTTTATTAACTAAGCTTGTAAGGTTTCTATTAGTTCTATTATTTAACAGTTGGAATAGTTTTTTACTAAATATAGAACCTTTTTCAGTTGCTAATGATTTTTCATTCGAACTAGAAGAAGTAATTAATAATATAGGGTTAGATATAAAATCTAAATTTTGATTTGAGGACAATCTAAAGATATTATTTTTTAACTTATATGGTAAGTTAAGTCCGTTTGGATTACAGCAGTCTAAAATCCAAAATATTTC
>JAWABG010000008.1:30642-33671 GCA_038884715.1 Candidatus Woesearchaeota archaeon
ATTTCAACACATGGATCTAATCTATTCAGTATATAATTTCTAAACTTAATAAAAGATAATAAACTTTTATTTGGCATTAGTATAGAATCACAAATTCCATGACCAGTATAATAGATAACTAGTTTAGTATCTTCTAACTTTTGAAGTATTTTATCAATGTACGATAGTAATAATTCCTCATTAGTTACTAAAATTTTATTTTTAATTTTATTATAACCTCTAAATATTCTGTTTTGTTTAGTATCTTTACATATTATATCAGTTAAGATATATGTCTTACAAAATTTATTACACCATTTAAAGGCATTATATAAATCAATAGCAGTTCCTAAGAGTTTATCAGTATTATATTCAAAACCAATTAAAATAGCAGTAGGCATATATAATATGTAAATTTTTACATATTATATTTAAATTATTACTAAATGACAAAGCATTTATGTAATGATAAAATATCTTTCTTTGATAGTTTATCTTTAAGATTAAAGAGACCAGAATTTATTACTGTTTATACTTCTATAATAGTTTTAGAAATTTTATTAGTTGTAAGTACAATTATTGGTGAGACTAGTGTTTGGTATCAAAAACTATTAAAACATAACAATTCACAGATTATTAAAATATCATGGATTGTAGCATCAATTCTTTCTTATTTTGTCTTCTTTCCAATCTGGCAAGATGTTAGAATTTATTACTTTCCTAATGATTTTATGGTAACTATTTTATTTTTAATAGATTGCTTTTTAACCATTCTATGGGCAATAGTGTTCTATTACTTTCAAAGTATAAAATTATCATTATGGATAGCAATCATATTACTTATTTATAATTTTATAATATTTTTAGTAGTTTATACTATTAATTCATATGCTTCTCTATTTTTAATTCCTACAATTGCTTTATATATTTATTTAATTTATAATACAGTACAAATTATGCTTCTAAATAATATTTTATTATAAAAAATAGATGAATTTAGATCGTTGTGGATATAAAATTACAAGACATTTAGGTTCAGGAGGTTTTGGTGTTGTAAAGTCTGTAAAGAAAGGAAGCGAATTTTACGCTGCAAAAATTTTAAATTTTGAAAATGGGATTTCAAATCTTAGTGAGATAGATATTATGTCAAAGATTATACATAAAAATATAAATCAATGTTATGAAATTATAACACCAAAGAGTTGTATCTTCAGTAGTGATCTTAAAATTGTTCTTATTACAAAGTTAGGATTTTCTGATCTTGAAAATGTTACAAAATCCTTATCTTTTAAAGATAAAGTAAATATTTTATACCAAGTTGCTCAAGCTATTAAAATTATTCATCAAGAGAAAATCCTCCATAATGATATTAAAGAAAAAAATATAATCATTGAAAAAACAACAAGAAATTATAGAATAGAGTATAATGCCTTTCTTACTGATTTTGGACTAAGTACATTATATTTTGATAATTATTCACAATTCTTAGGGACACATATGTATGTAGCACCTGAAGTAAGGGAAAGTCTAACCGGGTATTTAGAGTATACACCCGCTACCGATGTTTGGAGTTATGGAATAACATGTTTGAGAGTCTTTAGCAATCAAAATATTCCAATAATGTATAATAATTTACAAATTAATACATTTCATAAAATTTTAATAGAGTCTAAAGAAGAAGTTATTAAAAATTTTATTAGAAATTATGTTGAAGATGAAAAACTACAAGTCTGTATAAATTTTTTAAGTCTATTATTAGAATATAATCCTACACAGAGATTAAAGAATTTCGAGACGATTTTAAATCATGAAATATTTTCAGGAATAGAAATTGTAAAAGATTATAAAATTCGAACCTTGATTCCTAGGGAATATTTATTTAAAGATTATGATAGAGGAATAGTTGAATTAATTTATAAATGTACAGATGAATTAAACCGAACCTTTACATATCTTAATCTCGAGAAAATCTCTGTATTTATTTTCTTTCTAGCTGTTGATATAGTCTACACTACATATGATATAATGTATAAAAGATATAGTAATTTTAAAGAATTAAGAAACCTTTTTATTATTACATGTTTTTGGATTGCGGTTAAATATACCATCAAAGATTCAAAATTTCAAAATTTACCTTTCATCTTGAATTTTTTTAATTCTGTTAATCATCTAGGGAATTTTAGTAATGATGCAAAAATGTTAATAATATTAAATTTAGAAGTACAAATTGTTGAAGATCTTAAGGGAATAATATACAACAGATTTAGAATATATGATCTTTGTAAAGATGCTAATGAAGTTAAAATAGCTTTCAATCTTATATTACAAAGAAATCCAACAGAATATAGTTATTTTAAACTGGATGAAACAAAATGGAATGAAACTGTAAATATTAGCCTAAGACTAATAAAGAAAAATATAAAAGAAAAAAGAACATTAGAATTTAGAGAACTGAAAGAGAGTATAAACGAAGAATTTAAACTATTGAAATTAACATTTTGAATTTATTAACGCTAAATTTCTAATATAAAAATAATACATTCTATAAATACAATTAAAATATAAATTAATTAACATTGTTAATTAATTTAATTTACATAATTAAAATTTTATAAACAATTAGAAACACTTTAATTTGCGTAAGTAGAAATGTTTAACACTCTGAACTGTTTAACTTTACAGCGCAGATAAAAATATTAATTTTAATTTACAACATGACTAGAAGTGCTTATAATTTTTTACAGCGCAGATAAAAATATTAATTAATTTTAATTTACAACATGACTAGAAGTGTTTATAATTTTTTACAGCGCAGTTAGAAGTGTTAATTAATTAATGTTAATTAATTTTAATTTACAGTGCAGTTAGAAGTATTAATTAATTTTAATTTACAACATGACTAGAAGTGCTTATAATTTTTTACAGCGCAGATAAAAATATTAATTAATTATTAATGTTAATTAATTTTAATTTACAGTGCAGTTAGAAGTATTAATTAATTTTAATTTACAACATGACTAGAAGTGTTTATAATTTTTTACAGCGCAGAT
>JAWABG010000009.1:0-31876 GCA_038884715.1 Candidatus Woesearchaeota archaeon
TTGAGGATCCCATTGAATATAATTATCAAAACAAGATGTCTATGATAGCTCAAAGAGAATTACATTATGATACAAAAACATTCGGTAACGCCTTAAGAGCCGTTCTTCGTCAAGATCCAAATGTTGTTCTTGTTGGTGAAATGCGTGATTTAGAAACAATTGCTGCCGCAATTACAATTGCAGAAACAGGACATTTGGTTTTTACAACACTTCATACAAATAGTGCTGCTCAAACAATAGACCGTATTATAGATGTTTTTCCACCTCACCAACAACAACAAATAAGAATACAATTATCTTCAATTTTAATAGGAGTTATTTCACAAAGACTTATTCCTGCAATTGGCGGAGGAAGAATTCCGGCCGCTGAAGTTCTTATTATGAACGATGCAGTAAGAAATGTGATACGTGAAGGTAAAACTCATCAGCTTGATAATATAATTCAAACAAGTGCGGCAGAACAAATGCAAACAATGGATTCAGATCTGGCAAGATTAGTAAAAAGCGGTAGAATAACTTTAGAAGATGCAAAACAATACGCAATTAATTTAAAACAATTGGAAAGATTAATTTCAGGATAAAATGAAAAAGTTTAAATATTTAGTAAAATCTCAATTAGGTCAAACAGTTGAAGGAGAAATAGAGGCATTATCTGAATCAGATGCTTCTAAAATTCTTATATCTAAAAAATTAATACCAATAGAAATAAAACCTATAGATTCTTTTGAAATTAATTTAGATAGTATTCCTTTTTTATCATTTTTTAGTAGAGTTCCTGCAAGGAAAAAAGCTATTGCAATTAGACAATTTGCAACTTTAATTAGGTCAGGTCTTTCTATTACACAAGCATTGAGCATATTAGAAGATCAAGAATCACACAAAAAATTAAAACAAATTTTTGACTCTGTTTTAAAAGAAGTTGAAGGTGGAGGTACTCTTTCTAATGCATTTTCTCAAAATATGGATGTTTTTACATCAATTGATATCGGTTTAGTAAAAGCGGGTGAAAGATCTGGTACTCTTGATAAAGTTTTGGATAGAATGGCAGATCAACTTGAAAAACAAGCTTCTTTAATGTCTAAAATTAGAGGAGCTTTTACATATCCAGCCATAGTTCTTGTTGTTGCTATAGGAGTTATATCGGTTATGATGGTTTATTTAGTACCAAAACTTAAAGATGTTTATTCTGGCTTTAAGCAAGATCTTCCTTTTGTAACACAAGTTATGGTTAGTATTAGTAATTTTATGATAAATTATTGGTGGGTTTTAATACTACTAATTATAGCCATAATATCTGGTTTTATTTCATTTAAAAAAACTAAATTTGGTAGAAGATTATTAGATGAGTTTAAGTTAAATATGCCAGTATTTAAAGATTTTTTAAGAATGGTATATATGGCAAGATTTACAAGAACTCTTTCTACTCTTATATCTTCTGGTATTTCTATAACAGAATCTTTAAAAATTACATCAGATGCTATTGGTAATGTTATTTATGAAGAAGAAATAGCAAAACTTACAGAAAGCGTTCGCCAAGGTAAATCTTTATCTTTATCAATGATTGAATCAGAACTTTTTCCTAAAACTGTTTCTCAAATGCTTAAAGTAGGAGAAGAAACAGGAGAAATAGATTCTATGTTATCTAATTTAGCAAATTATTATGATGAAGAAGTTGATAATATAGTAAAAACAATTTCTACTTTACTTGAGCCTTTAATTATAGTTATTATGGGATTATCTGTGTTATTTATTTTAGTTGGAATAATGACACCTATTTATCAAATGGGTCAATTTATGTTTAAACGTTAATTGACATAGTATATTTAAAAGAATAAAATAAAATTAATTAAAATTAGGAGTTATAAATGAAAAAATTTAAATTAAGCAGCAAAGGATTTAATTTGGTTGAACTATTGGTTGTAATGGCAATTATTGCTGTTTTGGTTGGTATTTTAATTTATACAATCAATGCAGCTCGTCTTCAACAAAGAAATACTCAAAGAAGAAGTATTATGAATACAGCAAGAGCAGCTCTTGAAGCTTATTATGCAAAAAATAAAGATTATCCAGGGACTGTTGGTTCAGCAATGCAAGTATCTACTATGTTAGCAAGCGGTGGTCAATTAAATATTTATGCTCCAGGAATTGATGCGGCAAATAGTGAAGATCCAAGTAGCCAACCAACAAGACTTTGTTATTCTAAAAGATCAAGAACACAATATTATATGTATACAGTAACAGAACCTACACCTGCTCCTGCTGCATGTTCAACAGCAGATCCATCAGGTATTACTGGAGCTGAAGATTTTTCTGTAAGATAAGAATATAAATTTTTAAACCGCGCTTTTGCGCGGTTTTTTTATGCCTTAAAATGTATTTTCATGATATAATTAATTAATATGAAACGCTTTATTTTTAATAAAAGCAATTTTGGTTTTAATTTGGTGGAAGTTATTTTTGTTATAGCAATTTCAGCAATACTTATGGCATCTATTGGTTTGGCTGTTTTTTATTTTCAAAGAAATTATCTTTCTGTTGAACAAGTTGGCCAAGAGTTAGCAGGAGAATTAAGATTACTACAATCAAAGATATTAGCAGTTCAAGATGTTAATGGTTATATTCCAAAAGCAATTACTATTGAAATAAGACAAGGAAATGATATTAAAGTTCATCATGTTAGGTATTCTGGTGGTTCTTGTAATGTTTATTATACCTATGAAATGAATATAATAAAAAAAGCAGATATAATTAGTGTTTTGCCAAGTAACCCAGTTTATTTAACTTATATTTCTCCATCAGCAAAATTTATTGCTATAAACTCTTCCTCAATACCTTCATATTCTTATAATACAGTAGATAATAGTTGTAATCCTTCTTCTGGATCTATAATTTCAAGTGAAAATGTAACTGTTAAATTAAATAATGGACCCCAGGATTATTATATAAAAATAGATACAAAAAATGGATCAATAACACCAACCCCTAACCCATAATGAAAAAAAAATTAAACAAAAAAGGATTAACAATATTAGAAGTGCTCGTGTCTATTGCTATAATTGGCTCTATTATAGGTGCAGCTGTATTTCTTGTTATAAATATTTCTAATTATGGAACTTCAGCTGAAGTAAGAAGTATAGCTGTTAATTATGCTCAAGAAGCAGTTGATATTGTTAAAAATGTTAAAGATAACGAATATTGTAAATTTTTTTCAAGTGATTATCCAAATGGCTCTCCTGCAACCTCTCCAAAATATTATAAAATAAATCCAGAACCAATTGGTATGCCTGCTGGAAATGTAACATACTCTATAACTCCTATGTCATCTCAATATTGGCAACCAAAATTTCCAGCTGGGTCTAAAGAAGATTTAGCTTCAGGTAATTTAAGAAGATCTGTTAGTATTAGTGCAATTCCTGGATATACTAATCAGTATAATGAAAGAAGACTTACAGTAGAGGTTAGATGGCAAACAAAAGGTAATTCTACATATGATTCATATAAAATAGTAACAGATTTTTACAAATGGAAATTTTAAATAAAAATAAAAATAAAAATGGTTTTACTCTTATAGAGGTTATGATTGCAATAACAATTTTTTCTATAACTGCAGTACTTGTTTCTGATATTTATATACAAATATCAAAATATTATTTTAATAGTTTATCAAATAGAGCAGCTCAGCAAAATGTTAAAGTAGCTATGGAAACAATAACAAGATATACAAAACAATCTTCTATTGCTAATTGGGATAATTCAAATAAAAAATTGACTGTAAGGCCCAAAGATGACCTTTCTGGATCTATAAATACAGTAGTTTTTCAATTAGTTAGCGTAAGCCCAACAATAAAGGTTATTAAAATGGGAATAAACGGAGCAACTCCATCATTTTTAACATCAGAAAATCTTAATATATCAAATTTTGATGTTAGTTATGGAGCAGGAGTTCCAGCTATTGTTAATATAACAATTGAAGCTGATGTTGAGGGTGGTAACAGGGCTACAGAAAGAGGTATTGGAGGAAATGATAAGATAATAATGAAAACAGCGACTGCACTTAAAGCTCAATATAATTATTAAATCTATGAATAAAATAAAGATTATAAATAAAAAGGGTTTTGCAATAGTTTGGTCTTTAATATTAAGCCTTATTATATTAATTATGGCATCTTCCATGGCTGTTTTAATAATAAAAGAATTAAGGATAACGGCTAATATAGATGAATCAAATAGGGCTTATATGGCTGCTGAATCTGGTATGGAAAGAGCATTATTTTATATAAAAAATCAAGGTTTTGGATGGTGTCCTCCAGGTGTAATTAATTATGGTCCTATAACAATTGATACAAATTTGGTATATAGATATAAAATTACAGTTGTTGGTAATTTAACAGGGTGTGATTCTATAACAGTAGAAAGTACAGGAACTGAAAATAATTTAACACATAGAAAGATAAAATTAAGTATCGTCTATAATTCAACTGATCCTGGGAAAATAGGTAGATTTGATAATGAGCCACTATGGACTGATCCATCCAAAAAGTATTATCCTTTTCCAGCTTCTTCTAATGCAGCAGATAAACCTTTAATAGTACAGCAATTTGATTTATGGGATTTGAATGGTATGGCTTCTAATTCTGAAATATTTGTTGGTATGAATTTGAATTCAAGTAGAGATTTTGGCGTTAAAATAAAAAAAATATCAGGTGATTCAGCAAAATCTACTTTTTCTATATCAATTTACGGTAAATTAAATGTTAATATGTTTACATCATCTACACCTCAATATTTTTTATCTGAATCTGACGATAAATTTAGAATAGTAACTGAATTTTCAAGAGCTTCCGGAGGATATTCTATACTTAGATCAATTGTTTTAAAAAATATTTCAAAAGGGTCAGATGAAAGATTTGCTTGTCCTGATAATTTAAAAAGTTATGTTGTTTATTCTACTTTAAATGAGACAAGTATAAATCCAGTAAATGTTGCAGTTTCTACAACATCCGTTTCTTCTCCTTATTGGGAGAAAAATTTGGGTAATGGATATTTGGTTTATCCAGGAGAGGCAAAATTAGATAATATGGTTTTTTGGGGAAGAGAATAAAATGAAATTAGATTTAAGTGTAGACGAAAAAGCAAGACTTTTAGGTTTACCTGTGGTAAATCTTTTTCAAAAAAAAGCTAATTTTCAAAGCCTTTTATTAATTCCAGAATCTTTTGCAAGTAAAAATAAAATTATATGTTTTGATTTATCGGAAGATAAAATAAAAATAGCAACAGCTTTTCCAGAAGAAGATGCTAATGTTCTTTTTTTAGAAGATTTAAAAAACAAAGAAAAAAAAATAATTGAGGTTTATGTTACATCTATTGATGCAATAAATTATTCTCTTGAGTGGTATAAAGATGAAAATATTGATACTAATATAGTAGAAAAAATAGAAAAACAAAAAGAAAAAGAAGAACAAAAAATAAAAGTTATAGAAGAATTAAAATCCTATTCATCAATAGATGAAATTTTAGATCATGCAATAAAATTTAAAGCAAAAGAAATACATCTTGAATGTGTGCCTGAATATGCTCGTATTTTCTACCATGTTAATGGATTGCATGAGATTGCAAAAATACCAGAACCATCAGGGAGTAAACTTGTAAACGATATTAAAGAGATGTCACATTTAAGAGAAAATCATATTCATCAAAAAGGTGATTTTTTTAAATTACATGATAATCAATTTTTCCATATAATAACAACTATATTCCCTTTACCTATTGGTATAAGAGTTAATATAGAGATAAATAAAATAGAGGAAGATAGATTTAATCTTGCAAAACTTGGAATGCAAGAGGAAGTAATTAAAAAAGTTCTTAACTCTTTAAAAAATGATAATGGAATTTATATTGTTACAGGACCTCCAGGATCGGGCAGAACATACACTATTTACGCTCTTTTATCTCTTTTTTTAAGGAAAGGTAAAAAAATTTCAACTATAGAAAATGGAATTGAATGTTTTGTCGATGGTTTTAATCAAACAGAAGTTAGACCTCAAGAAGGAAAAACTTATGCTTTTGGCTTAAAACAAGCTTCTAAAAATGGAGCAAATGTAATACTAATTGATGGTTTAAGAGATTTACAAACAGCTAACATAGTTAAAAATGAAGTTTATAAAAATAAAATAATAATTGTTCCTTTTGCAGATAATAGTATTTTTCAAGTTATTTATCATTTAGAGGAACTTGGTTTTACTAAAGAAGAAATAGTAAATAATTTAAAAATGATAATAAATCAAAGACTTCTTTTAAAACTTTGTCCAAATTGTCGGTTAGAAAAAGTGCCAGAAATTGAAGAAAGTGAAGAGATTAAAAAATTAATAAATAATTTGCCTAAAATGTCAAAGCATTCTAATATTAAAATTAAGGAATATATGCATTCTGGTTGTACAAGTTGTAGTGAAACAGGTTTTTCTGGGCATATTGGAATATTTGAAGTTTTACCTATAAATAACGAAGTAAAAGATGCAATATTAAAAGGCAACATTGAGCAAAAAGAAAAAGAATTATTAAAAAATAATGGTTTACTTAGCTTAAAACAAGATGGAATTATAAAAGTTTTAGAAGGTATAACAACTTTAAGTGAGTTATATAGGGTTTCTTAGAAAGAGGTAAAAATGTCAGAAAATACAAAAACAAATTTAAAAATACCAACAGCAGAAGAATTACTTGAATTAACTATATCCAGAGGTTCTTCAGATCTTCATTTAATAGTTGGATGTAATCCAATGTTAAGAATAGATGGCAATTTAATAGCATTAACTGATTACCCTATTTTAGACGATAATATGGCAGAAAAAATAATAACCTCAATGCTTACAAAAGAGCAAATAGAAACTTTAGTAAGAGAAAAAGAACTTGATGTGTCTATAGCGCTAGAAGATGAAGGAAGGTTTAGGGTTAATGTTTTTTATCAAAGAGGATCTATGGGTGCTGCCTTAAGACTTATTCCTAATAGTATAAAAACACTAGAAGAACTTGGTATGCCTAAAGCTGTAGAAAAATTTACCGAGCATTCTCAAGGTTTTGTTCTAGTTACTGGTCCAACTGGTCATGGTAAATCAACAACACTTGCTTCAATGATAGATAAAATTAATTCTGAAAAACAAGTTCATATAATAACGATAGAAGATCCAATAGAATATATGCATGAATCAAAAAGAGCAATAGTTGACCAAAGAGAGCTTCATTTAGATACAAAATCTTGGAGTATTGCTTTAAAATCAGCCTTGCGTGAAGATCCAGATGTTGTTCTTGTTGGTGAAATGCGTGATTTAGAAACAATTGCTGCCGCAATTACAATTGCAGAAACAGGACATTTGGTTTTTACAACACTTCATACAAATAGTGCTGCTCAAACAATAGACCGTATTATAGATGTTTTTCCAGCAAGACAGCAGCCTCAAATAAGAATGCAGTTAGCTGCAAGTTTAACAGGTGTTGTATCTCAAAGACTTATTCCTAGAATTGGAGGAGGTAGAATTGTTGCAGCTGAAATTATGACAGCTACCCCAGCAGTTAGAAATGCTATTCGTGAAGGCAAAACCCATCAATTAAATAACATTATTGAAGTGTCCGCTCAAGAAGGAATGATATCTATGGATAGAAGTTTAGCTTCTTTGGTGAAAAAAGGAGAAGTTATTATGGAAGATGCTAAACGTTTTGCAATAAATCCTTCAGAGTTTGATAAATTAATTAGATAATAAAATGACCCAATTTAATTACAAGGCTCGAGACAAAGAAGGTAATCAGACAGAAGGTTTAATGGAAGCTTCAAGTCGCGATCAAGTTGTAGAACTCTTAAGAAAATATGAATTAATACCCACTTTAATTGTTGAAAAAAAAGAGAGTGGAAAAATTTTTGATTTATCATCTTTTAGAAAGATAGCGCTAAAAACAAAAGTAGTTTTTTCAAGACAGCTTGCAACGATGATAGATTCAGGTCTTTCAATAGTTCAGTCTTTAAAAATACTTTCAGAACAAGAGAGAAAAAAAAATAAAAAGTTTGCAGAGATAATTGATGCAATAGCAGCGGAAATAGAAGGTGGTACAAGTTTCTCAGCAGCCCTAAAGAAGTACCCTAAAGTATTTTCACCTATATATATTTCTTTAGTAGAATCAGGAGAAGTTTCTGGTAAGTTAGATGAAGTTTTGGATAGATTGGCTACACAACTTGAGAAAGATTATGATCTTAAGAAAAAAGTTAAAGGTGCTATGATGTACCCTACTTTTATAATTGTGGCTATGGTAGTAGCAGCAGGAATTGTAGTAACTTTTGTTATACCTCAGTTAAAATCTCTTTTTGAAGAATCAAATGCAGAACTTCCTGTTGTAACAAAAATTTTATTAAAAATTTCAGATTTTATGGTTAGCTTTTGGTGGTTGGTTATAATTGGTGTTATAGTCATGATTATGGGAATAAGATATTTTTTAAAAAGCAAAAAAGGTAGAAAATTTTGGGATGGATTAAAATTAAAACTTCCTGTTGTTGGTATGTTTGTTAAAAATATTTATATGGTTAGATTTACAAGAACTTTGTCTACTTTAATATCTTCAGGACTTCCTATATTAGATTCTTTAAAAATTGTTTCTGATACAGTTGGAAATGTTTTATATAAAGAAGAAATAGAATCTATTTCAAGAAAAGTTGAAAGTGGTGTTGCTTTAGCTGTCCCTCTTGAGGAAAGCAAATTATTTCCAACAATGGTGTCTCATATGGTTGAAGTAGGAGAAAAAACAGGGAATATAGATAAAATGTTAGGTAGAATGGCAAATTTTTTTGATAATGAAGTAAATAATACTGTTTCTGCTCTTTCGACATTACTTGAACCTATAATATTATTAGTAATAGCAATAGGTGTTGGTATTTTTGTAGGTGCAGTTTTATTGCCAATATATCAACTTGCATCAGCAATGTAAATTGACATATTAAATTATGTATGGTATAATAAATTAAAAGCTAAGGTCGGTGGCTTTTAAAGCTATTTTAATAATAAATATTAAACAAGGAGGACTAATGACTAAAGCAAAAAAAGGTTTTACTTTAATTGAGCTTTTAGTAGTAGTTGCAATTATCGGTATTTTAGCTGCGCTTGTTATTTCATATTTAGGACAAGCTAGGTTAAAAAGTAGAGATTCACGTAGAAAATCTGACTTAAAGTCTATCTACACAGCTCTTACTAACTATTCTGATGATAACAACGGAAATTATCCTGCAAATACAGCTGCACTTGTACCAAATTATATGGCTCAAGTTCCAACAGACCCTCAAACAGGAAATGCATATCCTTATGCAGTTTCTGCTGCGGGAACAGAGTTTGAACTTAATGCTACCTTAGAAAATCAAAACGATAATGATGATAACAATGACGGTGGTAATGCAGCAGGTATTTATGAGATAGGTGATGATCCAGGTCTAGATTTATTGTAAACCTAAATTAAAAAAGACCCCAAAGGGGTCTTTTTTAATTGGAGAATAATATTTTTTTTGATAAAATTATTAATAATATATGATTTTAAATAAAAAAATAAAAAATTTTGGTTTTACTTTAATTGAGATTTTAGCAGTAATCGCAGTTATTGGTATTTTATCTGCAGTAGTAACTATTTATTTAGGAACAGCTAGAGCTAAAGGAAGAGATGCTTCAAGAAAAGGCATGATAAGACAAATAGAGAATGCTTTAATTATTTATTCTGATAATAACGATGGTAATTATCCAAATTCTCTTTCTGATTTAGTTCCTAATTATATGCCAAAAGTTCCAACAGATCCAAAAACAGATAAACCATTTTCTTATGCTGTTTCTGAAGATAAAAATAAATACGAAATAAATACTAATTTAGAATTAAATATTGATGGTGCAGCAGACATAGACGGTGGTAACGAATCTTTTCCTGTTTATGAAATTGGTTCTGATTTAAGGTTATTACCATGATAGAGATTTATAATATATTAATAATATTTTATTTAGCTATTTTAGGATTAATTATAGGTAGTTTTCTTAATGTTGTTATTTTTAGGATTAACAAAGAGGAAAATTTTATTGTAGGCAGATCTCATTGCATGTATTGTAAAAAAAAACTTAAAGCATTAGATCTTATACCAGTACTTAGCTTTTTGTTTTTAAAAGGTAAATGTAGATATTGTAAAAAGAAAATATCCCTACAATACCCATTAGTTGAAATTTTTACAGCTTTGGTTTTTGTTTTTTCTTACTTAAATATAAATTTGGTAAAAAATAATTTATTATTTTTATCAAAATTTAATTCAATAATTGTTTATATTTTTATAGCCTTTATATCAATGCTTTTACTTATTATATTTGTTTATGATTTAAAGCATTACATAATACCAGATGAAATTGTTGCAATTGGATTTTTGTCCTCTTTTTTTATAATTTTTTATTCTTATTTTTTTGTTTTTAAGTTTGGAATTTTAGACAACGCTTTAGGTATGATTGTTTTTTCTGGTTTTTTTGCTATTCAATATTTTGTTTCTAAAGGTTGCTGGGTTGGTGGTGGAGATATAAAATTAGGTTTATTTTTAGGATTGATTTTAGGTTTAAAATTAACAATTCTTTCTTTAATGATTGCATATATTTCAGGAGCTATTATCTCTTTAATATTAATTGTATTAAAACTAAAAACAAGAAAAGATATTATTCCTTTTGGTCCTTTTTTAATCGCAGCATCCTTTTTATCGTTTTTTTATGGTAATCAAATAATAAATTGGTATTTAAATATGGCTTTAAGTTAATTTATTGACATTAAAATTAGGGCGTGATATTTTAATAAATTCTGTCAATTAGGATTTTTATGGAATTAACGCCAAAACAACAAACAACTGAATTAATCAAAAAATACAACAATATACTTATTGTTACTGAAGAGAATAATAAAGGTGATGGTATATCAAGTAGTTTGGCTTTATATTTAGTTTTATCTAAATTAGGAAAAAATGTTTCTATAGCAAAATCTAATAAGGGTTATAATCCTGTCTCTTTTCTTAAAAATACAGAAAAAATACATGATAATTTAAATTCTTCTGATAATTTTATTATTTCTTTATCTCTAAAAAACGCAAAAGCGGATAAAGTACGTTATGAAGTTTTGAAAGATAAACTTAACTTTTTTATAACACCAAAGGAAGGAGATTTTCTTCCAAGTGATGTTAGTTTTTCTAATGTTAAAGGTCATTTTGATCTTATAATTGTTTTAGATTGTGTTGATTTTGATCATGTTGGATCTCTTTACGAAGAAAATACTCAATTCTTTTTTGATAAACCTGTAATAAACATAGATCATAGCCCATCTAATGAATATTATGGAACTGTAAATTATGTTGACTTAACAGCTAGTTCAACATCTGAAATAATGGTTTCTTTAATAGATTCTCTTGGTCAAGGTTTAATAGATGAAGAAGTAGCAACTTGTCTTCTTGCAGGAATATTGGTTGATACAAATAGTTTTCAAAATTCCAGAACAACGCCAAAATCACTTACAACAACAGCTCAACTTGTAGCAGCTGGAGCAAGACATGAAGAAGTTGTTAAAATGCTTTTTAAAACAAAAACTTTTGATGTTTTAAAAATATGGGGAATGATGTTGTCTTCAGTTGAAACTGATGAAGAAAGTAATATTTTGTGGACTAGTATAAATAAGAGTGATATAAAATCAGGCGATTTAACATCAGATATGGTGGATGAACTTATGGAAGAACTTTTATCAACTGTTGCTAATATAAATATTTATCTTTTAATTTTATTTGATGACTTAAAAGCAAAAGTTTTTTTAAGAACTAAACAAGGTATTGATGCAAGGAAAATTGCTTATTTATTTAGAGGTAGAGGCAGAGGAGAACGTGGAGAGTTTATTGTAGAGGGTTATAATTTAGAAGAAATAAGTAAAAAAATAATATCTCAAATAAAAGAATATTTAAAGCAATATAGAATAGTTTCTTAAGTATTGAACTTTTTTTAAAAATATTGTATAGTTTTTTATATGGAAAAAGAGAAAAAAACAAAAAAAACTACAGAAAATGTTTTTAAGAAACACAAAAATGACACAGGGTCTATTGGTGTTCAAGTTCAGCAATTAACAGAAAATATAAATTCGCTTACTGAACATTTAAAAACTCATAAAAAAGATTTTTCTGGCCGTAGAGGCTTATTAAAAATGGTTGGAAAAAGAAGAAGACTTCTTGATTATCTTGCAAAAAGAAAACCAGAAGAATATCAAGCTACATTAAAGCAGCTTGGTTTAAAGCGCTAGTAATTAAAAGTAGGGGTTGAAGACAAAGAGAATGTTGCCAATTAAGGCTTAACATTAACTTTTCCTCAACTCCTACTTCTTCCATTTGGAAGAAAGGAGAAAAATGAACGAAACAATTGTTTTTACTGAAGTTGGTGGAAAAAAAATTGAGATTAAAACAGGCGGTTTTGCCCAGCAAGCAAATGGTTCTGTTTTTGTACAAATGGGTGAAACTGTAGTAATGGCAAATGCAACAGTTTCTGCTCAAGAAAGAGAAGATTTAGATTACTTTCCTTTAATGGTTGAGTATGAAGAAAAAATGTATGCTGCAGGTAAAATTCTTGGCTCACGTTTTATTAAAAGAGAAGGAAAGCCATCTGAAGATGCTATTTTAACAGGAAGGTTAATAGACAGATCAATAAGACCTCTTTTTGATAATAATATTAGAAGAGATGTTCAAGTTGTTGTTACTGTTTTATCAATTGATCAAGAAAATGATCCAGATGTTTTATCAGTACTTGCAGCATCTTCAGCACTTGCTATATCTGATATTCCTTTTGAAGGTCCAGCTTGTGTTATTCGTGTAGCAAAAGTTAATGGAAAAATGCTTGTTAATCCAACTGTTAGCGAAAGAAAAGGCTCTGAGTTTGAATCTATGGTTTCAGTTGCAAATGGTAAAATAACAATGATAGAAACAGAAGGTAATGAGGCAGCTGATGAAGACTTAAAAAAAGCTTTTGATATTTCTGTTAAAGAAGCAGAATATTTAAATAAATTACAAGAAGAATTAGTAAAAAAAGTTGGTAAGAAAAAATTTGATATTCCAGTAAAAGAAGAAAATAAGGAATTAAAAAATAAGATTGAAGAAATTGCTGGCAAAAAATTAGAAGAAGCTATTTATAACAAAGACGAAGTAAAAAAATCAATACTTGATGTTAAAAAAGAGATTTTAGATAGTTTAAATGAAGATGAAGACAAATCTTTAGCTTCTGATTATTTTGATAAGTTAAATAAAAAAATTATTAGAAATAATATATTAGAAAAAGGTAAAAGACCTGACGGAAGAAAACTTGATGAAATAAGGAAAATAGATATAGAAACTGGTGTTCTTCCAAGAACTCATGGTTCTGCTATGTTTAGGAGAGGTATGACACAGGCTTTAACTATTACAACTTTAGGTTCTACAGCAGATGCCCAAATTTTAGATACAATGGAGCTTGATACCCAAAAAAGATACATGCATCACTATAATTTTCCTCCATATTCAGTTGGAGAAGCAAGGCCGATGCGTGGAGCTGGTCGTCGTGAAATAGGTCATGGAGCATTAGCAGAAAAAGCTCTTGTTCCTGTTCTACCAGATAAAGAAATTTTTCCTTACACAATAAGGTTAGTTACAGAAATATTATCTTCAAATGGTTCAACTTCAATGGCATCAACTTGTGGAAGTACTTTATCACTAATGGATGCAGGTGTTCCAATAAAAGCTCCAGTTGCTGGAATATCAATTGGCCTCGTAACTTCAGAGGATTTAAAAAGATATACTCTTTTAACTGATCTTATTGGTCAAGAGGATTTTTGTGGTGATATGGATTTTAAAGTTGCTGGTACTCGTCGTGGAATAACTGCTATACAAATGGATACAAAACTAAAAGGTGTTGATAAGGAAATACTTAAAGAAGGTTTAGATAAAGCAAAGAAAGCACGTTTTGATATATTAGATATTATGCAAAAAGCATTATCAGCTCCTCGTCCAGAACTTTCTAAATATGCACCTAGAATAGAAATATTTAAAATTGATCCAGAAAAAATTAGAGATGTTATTGGATCTCAGGGTAAAGTAATTAATTCTATAATAGGTGATTCTGGTGTTGAAATAGATATAGAAGATGATGGCACTATAACTGTATGTTCTACAAATCCTGAAGAAAATAAAAAAGCAGTTGATAAAATTAAAGCAATTGTTAAAGATGTAGAAGTTGGAGAAGTTTTTGAAGGTAAGGTCACTCGTATTCTTAATTTTGGAGCTTTTGTTGAAATTGCACCAGGGAAAGAAGGTATGATTCATGTTTCTAAAATTGCTGATAATTTTGTAAAAGATATTAATAAAGTTGTTAAAATTGGCGATACCCTTAAAGTAAAAGTTGCTGAAATTGATAAAGAGGGTAGAATAAATTTGGTTAGAGATAAAAAATAACATTGACTTTTAATTTATTTTGTAATATAATACTATAAAATAGATATTTTGAGGCGACCGTTTAATTACTATAAAATGAACTCTTAAATTTGAGAAAATAATAATGAACTATTTTAATTTTGCACGAAATTAAATTAAGGTAAAAAAACCTTTTTTTGTGCATAACAAAAATGGAGAAAAAATGATTAATAAAAAACAAAATTTTAAAATGAATGCTGGCCATAAAAATATTCAGCAAAAAAATTATACAAAGACAATGCCAAAAACTAATTTTAAAGAAAGTAAAGAACCAAGACTTAAAGTTATGGCACTTGGTGGTCTTGAAGAAGTTGGTAAAAATATTACTGTTTTTGAATATGGTAATGATATTTTAGTAATAGATATGGGTTTTCAATTTCCAGATGAAGAAACATTAGGAGTAGATTATATTTTACCAAACACTGCTTATTTAGAAGAAAATAAAGATAAAATAAGAGGTCTTTTAGTAACTCATGGTCATATGGATCATATTGGAGCAATTCCTTATATTATGCCTAATAAATTTAATGTACCTATTTATACAGGTAGATTAACTGCTGCAATGATAAAAAAACGTCAAGAAGAATTTAAATATTCAAAAGATTTAATAGTTAATATTGTAGATCCTGATAAGGATAAACTTAAATTAGGTTGTTTTGAAATTGAATTTTTTAGAGTAAATCACAATATTCCAGATGGTATGGGTATAGCAATTAAAACTCCAGTAGGATTAATAATTTATACTGGTGATTATAAATTTGATCATACTCCTGTTGATGAAAAGCCAACAGATTTTGCCAAACTTGCACGATATGGTGGAGAAAATGTTTTAGCTCTTTTTTCTGATTCAACTTCAGTTGATAAGCCAGGGCATTCTATATCAGAAAAAGAAATTGGTAAAAATTTTATGAATATTATTTCAGGAGTTAAGGGAAGGCTTATTGTTGCATCTTTTTCTTCTCTTATTTCACGTATTCAACAAGTTATAGATTCTGCCCATGCTCATGGTAGAAAAGTAGCAGTTGTTGGAAGAAGTATGAATGATAATGTAGAAATAGCGAGAGAATTACAATATTTAAAAGTACCAAAAGATATTTTTATTGATATTTCTCAAACTTCTAAGTTACCCGATGATCAGGTTTGTATAATTACTACAGGTTCTCAAGGAGAAGAAACATCAGGTTTGATGAGGATGGCTTCTGGAGATCATAAACAAGTTAAAATTAAAAAAGGTGATACAGTTATACTTTCATCATCTCCAATTCCTGGTAATGAGCGTTCAATTGTTTCTATGATGGATAATTTATTTCGTGAAGGCGCCAAAGTTATTTATGATAAACTTATGGATGTTCATACAGGTGGTCATGCAAGGCAAGAAGATGTTAAGCTTATGATTGACTTAGTAAAGCCAAAATATCTTGTTCCAATCCATGGTGAGAGACATAGGCTTATGATGCATGGCGAGATTGGTATGAGTGTTGGTATTCCAGAAGATAATGTTTTAGTTGCAGATAATGGACAAATTATGGAATTTTTTCATAATGGTCACGGAAGAGTAACTGAGCATAGAGTTGAGTCTGGAATTGTTTTAGTTGATGGTTTAGGTGTAGGAGATGTTGGTAATATTGTTTTAAGAGATAGGCAAGTTATGGCTAAAGATGGAATATTTGTAGTTATTTTAACAATAGATAAAAGAACAGGAAAACTTGCCAATAGTCCTGATATAATTTCCAGAGGTTTTGTTTATATGAGAGAATCAGAGGAACTTATAAATGGAGCAAGAGCTTATATTAGAAAAACTTTAGAGAAAAAAGATGGAACTTACCCTTCTAATTGGACATATATAAAAACAAAATTAAGAGACGAAATGACGAAATATCTATATGAACACACTCAAAGACAACCAATGGTTTTGCCTGTTGTTATTGAGGTGTAGGGAATGTTTTACTTCTTTGATATCTAATTAATTTGTATATTTCCGCAATTGTTAAGCAAAAATAATAAATTGCTCCCCACAAAATAAGTATCTCAGGTGGTACTCTGTTTTCTATAAAAGGTTGACCAATCTGGCTTGCGATAAAAGAGGATATGGATATAGTAGTAAACAGAGTGGTCATTAAAAGACCTATTTTTATTATAAAATTTAACTCTTCTATTTGCTCTTTATCTAGATTCCTATTTTTAAAAAGATTTAGGTTTAGCGTTAATATATTAATAACCCCAATATATATTAAATTTGTTTCGATGGTAAAAACAAATAGCATAATATTTAAACAGAATCCAACAAAAATATTATATATAATGTTTAGACTGACTTTATTTATTTCGGAAGAAAATATAATTGCTATCTCAGATATTAATACAAAAACAACAATTTTATACATTAAATCAGTATTTTCTTTTTGAAAAAATAATGTAAAAATAAACACACATATTAAATATATGTTATTTTAAAAGCATTGAATATAAGTAGAACTTTTGTTTTTTGTTGAGAGAATTTATCAATGCTATCATAAGTAAAATTATACTTTATTTTCAAAAATTGAGTAGGACAAATATATTTTTTTACGTTATAATATAGATATATGTCACCAAGAAAAAGAAAATATATAAAAAGAAAAAAGGGAATTTTTTCTTCCCTTAAGCAAGATAAAAATATAGATCTTGAGTTAAGTCCAGATACAAGAAGAGAAATTATAGGGTTTTCGCTAATTGGAACAAGTATTATTTTTTTATTATTTTCTTTAGGTTTTGCTGGAAAAGTTGGTGTTGTTTTATATGATGTTTTTCAAATGGTAATTGGCTGGTCTACAATAACAATACCATTTTTTCTTTTTTATTTTGGTTTAAGTTTTTTAAAGCCTGAGAAATTTGAATTAAAACCAGTATCTTTAATTGGTATTGCTTTATTTATTGTTTCTTTTTCTTCATTAGTTCATCTATTCTTTGCTTATAAAGTAGATTTAGAACAAGTTAGACTTGGTGTAGGTGGAGGTTATCTTGGTTATGGAATAATTTCTATTTTTGATAACCTTTTTGGCTATTTAGCATCTATTGTTATTTTTATAGCATTATTAATATCTTCAATTTTAATAACTTTTAATACAACTACAGAAAAAATTATTGAAAAATTTAATGAATTTAAAAAAGACAAAGAAAGAGAAAAAAATTTAAATATTAATACCCCAGAAGAGTTTAAAGCAGAGCAAAAACCTTTAATAAGTCTGAAGAATAAACCTATTTTGCAAGATGAAGAAAGTTCTGAAATATCTTTTTCAAGTTCAAAAATTTCAACTATTTCTGACAAAAATTGGAAACTTCCATCAACAGATTTACTTTCCAATATTACTTCACCACCAGATAGTGGTAATGTTAACGAGAATGCAAAAAAAATAGAAGATACTTTATCTCAATTTAATATTAATGTAAAAGTTAAGGATGCTAATGTTGGACCAACTGTAACTCAATATACAATAAAACCAGAAGATGGAGTTAAACTTAATAAAATAACAAATTTAAATGATAATTTAGCACTTGCTTTGGCTGCTCATCCTATTAGAATTGAGGCACCTATTCCAGGATTACCTCTTGTTGGTATTGAAGTCCCAAATAAAACTGTTTCAACTGTTCGTTTAAGAGGATTGCTTGAAGATAATATTTTTCAAAAAAATAGAAAATCAAATTTAACACTTGTTTTAGGTAGAGACGTTTCTGGTTCACCTGCTTATGCTAATTTAGATTCAATGCCACACTTATTGATTGCTGGTAGTACAGGTTCAGGTAAGAGTGTTTGTATAAATACAGTTTTATTAAGTCTTTTATATCAAAATTCTCCTAAGGACTTAAAACTTCTTTTAATAGATCCTAAGGGTGTTGAAATGACTGCTTACGAAGGAATACCTCATCTTTTAACTTCTGTTATTAAAGGAGAACCTGAAAAAGCTGTTAATGCTCTTGCTTGGGCGGTAAATGAAATGGAAAATAGATTTGCAATTCTTTCTCAAAAAGGGAAAAAAGATATTCATGCATATAATGCTGAATATAAAGATGAAAAATTACCCTTTATTGTAATTGTAATAGATGAGCTTGCCGAATTAATGATGACAACTGCAAAGGAAATAGAAAGCTCTATAGTACGTATAGCTCAAAAAGCTAGAGCAACTGGTATACATTTAATTGTAGCCACTCAAAGACCAGAAGCAGATGTTGTTACAGGTTTAATTAAGGCTAATATGCCGTGTAAAATTGCTTTTGCAGTTTCTTCTGCATTAAACTCAAGAATTATTATAGATTCTCCTGGTGCGGAAAAGCTTATAGGAAAAGGTGATATGCTTTACCAAGCATCAGATGTTGGTAAACCAAAACGTATTCAAGGTGCATTAGTAGAAGAATCAGAGATAAATAAAGTTGTAGATTTTATAAAAAATCAACAAAAAGCAGAATATGATGATAATATTACAGAAAAGCACACAGACTCTTCTTTTGTAGGGGTTGGAAGTGATGAAGATCCAATACTTGATTCTGCAATAGAAACAGTAGTTGATGCTCAAAGAGCTTCAGCAACATTACTTCAAACAAGATTAAGAATTGGATATGCAAAAGCTGCTAGACTTTTGGATTTAATGGAAAAAAGAGGTATTGTAGGTCCACACAACGGTTCAAAATCTCGCGAAATTTATGTAAAAAGCATAGAAGAACTTTATAGACTTAAAGAACAACAGAAAAATGAATATTCAGATGATTTTGTTGAAAATGATGATTATAAAGATGAAGAATATAGAGGTAATTAATGGTGCCAAAATTTAGAACAATTGAAGTTAGACCTCAAGAAACTTTAGGTCAAAAACTAAAGAAGATAAGAGAAGATCAGAAAATTTCTTATGATGAAGTTGAGAAACGTACAAAAATAAGAAAAAAATATATAAAAGCAATTGAAAATAATAAATTTTCCGAACTACCGCCTGGAGTTTATGCCAAAGGTTTTGTAAAAAATTATGCAAAACTTTTAAATTTATCAGAAGATAAAGTTCTTGAACTTTTTGAAAAAGAAAGAGGAATAGAACATAATCTAAAAGAAGCTAAAAAATTTAATAAAAACACAAAATTAAAATCTCCTAAATTTATAATAACCCCTAAAACATTAATTATTTTAGGTGTTATCATATCATCAATAGCCGTTGCGTTTTATATTGTTTATGAAATATTTATATTAACATCACCACCAAAGTTAGAAATAATTTCTCCAAAAGACAATGAAACTATTACTCAAAGTTTTATAGATATTAAAGGCAAGACTGATCCTGGTATGGAGATTTATATAAATGGTCAAAAAGTTAATACTTCAGAAGATGGAGATTTTAAAGTTAATGTTAGTTTAGGAAAAGGTGGAATTAATGCAATTAAAATTGTTTCAAAGAATCCTAAAAATGGAAAAGAAACAGAAATAACAAAAAATATAATTGCTGATATAAAAGAAATTTCGATTCCAAATCCTATAATACTTGAAGAGCAAAAAATATTAACATTAACTTTAGAGATAGGGCCAAAAGCTTCTTGGATAAAAATTGTGCGCGATGGCGAAAAAGTTTTTGAAGGTTTAATGCTTGCAGGTTCAAAGAAGACTTTAGAAGCAAACGATAGTTTTGTTATAAGTACAGGAAATGCAGGAAGTACAAAGTTTATTTTTAAAGGAAAAGATATAGGTACTTTAGGTAAAGAAGGAGAATCTTTAAACGATTTGAGGTTTGATAAAAATACAGCTATAAATTAAATAAAATAACAAGGAGTTAGGATGGCTAAAGAAGAAAAAGAAATAAAAGAAAAAAGTAAGGCTGCACAATTTGCGGTTGAACAAATAGAAAAAAGATTTGGTTCAGGCGCTATTATGCGGTTAGGTGAACAAAAAAAAGTTGATGTAGACTCAATTCCTACAGGATCTATATCACTTGATATGGCTTTAGGAATTGGTGGAATACCAAGGGGAAGAATTATCGAAATTTTTGGTCCAGAATCTTCTGGCAAAACAACTCTTGCTCAGCATATAGTTGCAGAAGTTCAAAAAAAAGGCGGAATAGCTGCATTTATTGATGCAGAACATGCAATGGATCCAGAATATGCAAAAAATATAGGTGTTAATTTGAATGATCTTTTAATTTCTCAGCCTGATACAGGTGAACAGGCATTAGAAATTGCTGAAACTCTTGTTAGGTCTAATGCTGTTGATTTAGTTGTAGTTGATTCTGTTGCAGCTTTAGTTCCTCGTGTAGAAATAGAAGGAGATATGGGAGATTCTTATATTGGACTTCAGGCAAGATTAATGAGTCAGGCTATGAGAAAGTTAACTGGAGCTATTTCAAAATCTAGTTGTACCATTGTTTTTATAAATCAAATTAGAATGAAAATTGGTGTTATGTTTGGTAATCCAGAAACAACTCCAGGTGGCAATGCTTTAAAATTTTATTCTTCTGTGCGGCTTGATATTAGAAGAACAGCACAAATTAAAGATGGAGAAAATATAATTGGAAGTAGAACTCGTGTAAAAGTTGTTAAAAATAAAGTAGCAGCTCCATTTAAACAAGCTGAATTTGATATTATGTATAATGAAGGTATTTCTCGTGAAGGAGACATTTTAGATTTAGGAGTTTCGTCTGGAATTATTTCAAAATCAGGATCATGGTATCAATACAAAGAAGAAAAACTTGGCCAAGGAAGGGAAGCAGCAAAACAGTATTTAAAAGATAATAAAAAATTATCTTCTGAAATAGAAAAAGAAATTAGAAAATCTTTAAAAGAATAAATGCCAGAAATAACAAGTATTGAAAGACAAAAAAAACGCGACAATAGGGTTAATGTTTTTGTTGATGGTAATTTTTTTGTTGGACTAACAGATAAACAACTTATTGATTTTGATATTTATAAAGGTAAAAAGGTATCAGAAAAAGAGCTTAATAAAATTAAAAATCAAAGTAATTATGGAAAAATAAAAGATAAAGCAATAAGTTTAATTTCTATTAGACCTCGCAGTAAAAAAGAATTAAAAGATAAACTTATTTTAAAAAAATATGATTTAAGTTTAATTGATGAAGTTATAAAAGATTTAGAAAAAGAAAAATTACTTGACGATAAAATTTTTGCCAAACAGTGGGTTTATCATAGAACAGAATTTTCTGGATTAGGAAAGAGAAAAATAGAATTGGAACTTTTCAAAAAAGGAGTTAATAAAGATATAGCTAAAAAAGAAGTATCAAAAATAACAGATAATCAGCAATTTGATAAAGCTTTTAATTTAGCTTTAAAAAAATACTCTTTAATAAAAAATGAGGACAAGTACAAAAAAATAGAGAAAACTTCCGCTTTTTTGGCTAGAAAAGGATATTCTTGGCATATAATAAAAAAAGTTTTAGATAGATTAAAAAATTAAAGACCTTTTTTCTTTAAATGAATCATTATTGCTGATATGTCAGCTGGTATTACTCCAGCAATTCTTTCTGCTTGAGCAATGGTTTGTGGGCAAACTTCAGAAAGTCTTTGTTTTGCTTGGATACGAAGACCAATTATTTTATTAAAGTCTATTTTTGATATATCTTTTTCTTCTGCTTCTTTTGTTTTTTTAATCATTTCCTCTTGTCTTTTTATATAATCCTCATATTTTGCAAAAAGTTCTATTTCAGAAATTATTTCTTTTTTTAGTTTTTTAAACTCACTTATTTTTAAATCTTGTATTTTTATTTCAGGCTGTTTTAAAAGATTAAATAAAGTTTTATTTTTATATTTTTTGTTTTTTAAAAATTTCATTCCATTTTTTATTTCTTCTTCTTTTTTCTTTATTTCTTGATATCTTTTTTTTGAAATAGTTCCAAGATTGAAAGCATGTTTGTAAAGTCTAATATCTGCTGTTGATTGTCTTAAAAGAAGCCTGAATTCTGCTGATCCTGTATATATTCTATATGGTTCTGTATGAATTTTTGTTATTAAGTCATCAATCATTACGCCAATATAGGCTTCACTTCTTTTTAAAATAAAAGGTTTTTTATTTTTCACTTTTAAAGTTGCATTTATGCCTGCCATAATTCCTTGTGCTGCAGCTTCTTCATAACCAGATGTGCCATTAATTTGACCAGCTAAAAAAAGACCGCTAATTTTTTTTGTTTCCATTGTAGGAAGTATTTCATAAGGTAAAACATAATCATAAACAATTGCATACCCGGGTATTATAATTTTAGCTTTTTCTAAGCCTTTTATTGTATGAATAAATTTTTCTTGTACACTTTCTGGGAATCCAGTAGAGCAACCTTGTAGATACATAAGATCTGATTTCTTACCCATTGGTTCAATAAATACAGGGTGTCTTGCTTTGTTTTCAAACCTCATAACTTTTAACTCAATAGATGGGCAATGTCTTGGTCCTCCTTCTTTAATAGTTCCAGAAAAAACAGGAGAATGTTTTTCATATTTTTGAATAATATAATGAGTTTTTTTGTTTGTATAAGTTAAGTAACAAGCTGATTGTTTAGAAAGTGGAAGAAGTTGTTTTTCTGGTTGAGAAAAAGAATGTTCTCCATCATCTCCTGGTTGAATTTTTGTTTTTGAAAAATTAACAGAAGATTTTAAAACCCTTGGTGGAGTTCCTGTTTTTAATCTTCCTAAATTAAGACCTAATTTTTTAAGGCTATTTGACAAAAAATCAGAAGATTTTGCGTCTATTCGTCCTCCCTTTTTTATCATTTTATTTCCTATAAAAATTTCACCATTTAAAAAAGTGCCTGTTGATATTATTATTGTTTTTGTTTTTATTTCGCCATTTTTTTTGAGAATTACAGATGTTATTTTTTTATTTTTTTCTTTTAATTCTATTGCTTCATCTTCTATTAAAGTAATATTTTTTTGTTTTTTTAAAATTTTAAGCATTTGTTTTGAATAATCGTCTCTTTCGATTTGAGCCCTATAACTTTGAACTGCTGGTCCTTTTGAAGTATTTAAAACTCTTATTTGAATTAATGTTTTATCTGCTAATTTTCCCATAATTCCACCAAGAGCATCTATCTCACGAACCAAATGCCCTTTACCAGGACCACCAATTGCAGGATTACAGGGCATTGCTGCAAGATTTTTTAGATCTATAGAAATAAGGGCAATATTTGCTCCCATTTTATTAGCAATATATGCGGCTTCACATCCAGCATGTCCACCACCTATTACAACTATGTCATATTTAATATTTTTATTTAATTTTCCCATGAGTTATAATTATATTGTGCGACAATAATAAAATCAATTATGAATTTAAGACAATTAAAAATAGATTTTTTAGAATATTTAGAAGTTGAAAAAAATAGAAGCCAACTTACAATAGAAAATTATGATCATTATCTTGAACGTTTTTTAGATTTTGCAGAAAAAAATAAAGTTATAAATCCATCACAAATAACTTTAGATGTTGTAAGAAAATTTAGACTTTTTTTAAATAGATTTACTGATGACAAGGGAAAAGAATTAAAAAAGATAACCCAAAATTATCACATTATTGCTTTAAGGGCTTTTTTAAAATATATGTCAAAAAGAGATATTAATACTTTGGCACCGGAAAAAGTAGAGCTTGGTGATTTTGTAAAAAAACAATTAGACGTTATTTCTATTGAAGAGTTTGAAAGAATGATAAACGCGATTGATGTTTCAAAAAAAGATGGCTTGCGAGATAGAGCAATTTTAGAAACTTTATTTTCAACTGGGCTTCGTGTATCAGAGCTTGTGGGACTTAACAGGGATCAAATAAACTTAAAAACTGGCGAATTCATGGTTCGTGGGAAAGGGAGAAAAGATAGAGTTGTATTTTTAGATGAAAATTCTAGAAGTTGGCTTGAAAAATATTTAGAAAAAAGAAAAGATAATATGAAGCCGGTTTTTGTGAATTTCCGTGGAAAAGAAGATATTGCTTCAGATGGAGAAAATAAAAGATTGACCCAAAGAAGCATACAAAGAATTGTTAAAAAATATGCTCTTCTTGGAGGAGTTGTAAGGAAAATTACTCCTCATGGTTTGCGCCATCTTTTTGCAACAGATCTCTTGCAAAACGGTGCTGATATTAGATCTGTGCAAACAATGCTTGGGCATGCTTCAATAACTACAACTCAAATTTATACACACGTGACCAATAAACAACTAAAAGAAGTGCACGAAGCTTTTCATGGCCGAAGACGGAAATAAAAAAAGAATTTTAAAAAATTCTTTTTTTATTTCTATTTCTTTTTAGTTCCAATTTACATCAAGTTTGTAATGATCTATAACAACGCTTGATTCTAATATTACTATTTCGAAAGGTGCAGTCAAAGTATCTTTAAGGGGCGTACTTGCAGTATCTCCAGCATAATTAAAGCCTGTTCCAGTGACATTGTGATTTTTATGCAATCTAAACTGGTGTAGACAATAATAATTATACTACTTTTTGAGTTTTTAAGAAAACAAAGTATTATTAAATAGTAAATATTTAAAGAAAGCTTAAAAATGAATTTGTCAATTGGAATTGTGGGTTTGCCAAATGTTGGCAAATCATCATTATTTAATATGCTAACTAAAAACCAGGCAGAGGCTTCGAATTATCCTTTTTGTACCATTGAACCTAATGTTGGAATTGTTTCTGTGCCGGATGAGAGGTTAGAAAAACTTGCTAAAGTTGTAAATACTCAGAAACTTGTCCCCGCGATTGTTAAATTTGTGGATATCGCAGGACTCGTTGCAGGTGCAAGCAAGGGAGAAGGTTTAGGTAATAAGTTTTTAGCAAATATTCGTGAATGTGATGCTATTGTGGAAGTTGTAAGATGTTTTAAGGATTCCAACATTCATCATGTATCAGGTAATATTGATCCTATATCTGATATAGAAACAATAAAAACTGAGCTTATACTTGCTGATATAGAAACAGTAGAAAAAACAATAAATCGTTTAGAAAAAGAAATAAAAAAAGATGTAAAACAAAAATCATTTTTAGAAGTTGTTTTAAAAGTAAAAGAAAAATTAAATAAATCTATTCCGATAAGAGATATTGATTTAACAGAAGATGAAAAATTTCTTTTAAAAGAATTAAACCTTTTAACAATTAAACCTCATTTATATGTTTTAAATACAGGAGAAGATGGTAAATGTGAAAATAATATTAAAAATAGTATAAAAATATCAGTTAAAACGGAAAAAGAGCTTGAAGGAATGGATGAAAAAGATATAAAAGAATACCTAAAATCAATTGGTCAAGACGATAGAGGTTTAAATGTATTAATTAAAAAAGCATACAAACTTTTAGGATTAGAAACTTATTTTACAGCAGGTGAACAAGAAGTACATGCATGGACAATTAAATTTGGAACTAAAGCTCCACAAGCAGCAGGAGAAATACATACTGATTTTGAGAAAGGTTTTATTAAAGCGGAGACAATTAATTGGCAGGAGTTAGTTGATTTAGGTGGTTGGATTAGTGCTCGTGAAAAAGGAAAAGTCCGTTTAGAAGGAAAAGATTATATTGTTCAAGATGGTGATGTTATGATATTTAAGTTTAGTTCTTGACATATTTTCTTATTTAAGCTAAAATTTTTTTAAAATAAATATAAGTAATTCCTTTTTGCTTACGCTAAAAGCGTGGGCCAAAGTCCATAAGGAGGAAATTTTTTATTAAAAAGGAGAAATAATGAAAAAGTATGAAATGATGATTGTTGTTTCTGGACAATTACCAGAAGATTTAGCAAAAGAGATAACAAATAAAGTAAAGAAAACAATTGAAGAATCAAATGGTTTAGAAATTACTGAAGATTTTTGGGGAAGAAGAAAACTTTCTTATAAAATTCAAAATCAAGATCATGGATATTATGCTGTATTTAATTTTTCCTTAGAGCCAAAAAAAATTTCAGAACTTGAATTAGAAGTAAAAATGATATCTGAAATTATTAGGTTTATAATTGTTTCCGATGATAGTAAAAATTCTTCTGTAAAATCAGAAAAAATAATTAAAGAAAAAGAAAAAAAGGTAGAAAAAGTAGAAAAAGAAGATATTGTTGAAAAAGTTAGTAAAGAAAAAGAAAAAAAGGTAGAAAAAGTAGAAAAAGAAGATATTGTTGAAAAAGTTTATGAAGAAAAAAACGATGATAATAGGCTTGAAGAATTAGACAAAAAGATAGATGAAATACTTAATGATTAAGATATAATTAAAAAAAGTAACCCAAGGAGAAAAAAATGGATTTAAATAAAGTTATGCTTATTGGTAATTTAACCAGAGATCCTGAAATGAGAATGACTCCATCTGGTCAATCTGTTGCTACTTTTTCAATTGCTACAAACAGAAGATGGAAAGGCAATGATGGAGAAATAAAAGACGATGCTCAATTTCATGAAATTGTTATTTGGGGTAAATTAGCTGAGGTTGCAGAACAGTATCTTTCTAAAGGTAAAAAAGTTTATATAGAAGGACGTCTTCAGACAAGAAATTGGGAAGGACAAGATGGTGTTAAAAGAAATAAAACTGAAATTGTTGCTACAGATTTAATAATGCTTGATAGAAAAGGTGATGTTTCTTCTGATTTTTCTCAAGTAAATCAAGATTCAAAATCTAGTAAAAAAGAAGAAAAAGAAGATATTGATGCTGAGATAGGTGAAGTTAATTTGGATGATATCCCATTTTAGAAAGGTATAAATAATGCAGAAAAAAATAATACAAATAAAAAAAGCATGTGAGTTTTGTAGAGATAAAAACAAAATAATAGATTATAAGAATGTTAAAATTTTGCAAAAATATATTTCTTTATATGGAAAAATAGAATCCAGAAGTAGAACTGGAGTTTGTGCAAAACATCAAAGACAAGTTGCTAATGCAATAAAAAGAGCAAGACAAGTAGCTCTTCTTCCATTTACTTCAAGATAATAGAAAGGAGTTTTTATGTTTAAACCTTCTGATGTAAGAGCTGGGATGTTTATTGTTCTTGATGGATCTTCTTATGAGGTTCTTGAGTATAGTAATAAAAAAGTAGCAAGAGGTGGAGCTACTATAAAAGTAAAATTAAGAAACGTAGAAACAGGTTCTATAATAGAAAAAACCCTAAAAGGTAACGAAAAAATAGAAGCTGCTGATTTAAAATTTATTTCTTGTCAGTTTTTATATTCTTCTGCTGATAACTACTTTTTTATGAATAATAATGATTATAGTCAATTTGAAATTAATAAATCTGTTTTAGGTAATAAAATTAATTATTTAAAAGAAGGTGGTGATGTTGAAGTAGTTGTATCAAAAGGAAAGATTATTGGAATAAATTTACCTTTGAAAATTGAGTTTAAGGTTATTGAAGCTCAACCTGGAGTAAAAGGCGATACTGCAACTCAAGCAACTAAAGAAATAGTTATTGAAACAGGATATAAACTTCAAGCACCATTATTTATAAAAGTAGGTGATTTAATTAAGATAGATACCAGAGACGGAAAGTATGTAGAAAGAGTAAGTTAGATGCAAAAACCAAAAAAAGAAAGAATAGATATTGTTCTTTTTAATAATGGTTTAACAGAAAGTCGCGAAAAAGGTTCGCGGCTTGTTTTAGCTGGTCAAGTTTTTGTTGACGGAATAAATATAATAAAACCTGGAACTAAAATAAATATAGATTCTACTATAAATATAAAAAAACAATTTCCTTATGTAGGCAAAGGAGCTTTAAAATTAGAATCAGCATATAAAGAATTTGGATTAAATTTTAAAGAGAAAATAATTGTTGATGTAGGTTCATCAACAGGAGGTTTTACAGATTTTTGTTTGCAAAAAGGTGCAAAAAAAGTTTATTCAATTGATGTTGGTTATGGTCAGCTTTATCAAAAATTAAGAAATGATAATAGGGTTGTTGTAATGGAAAAAACAGATATTAGAGATATTAAAAAATTGCCTGATAATATAGACTTTTTTGTTGTTGACGTTTCTTTTATATCTTTAGAAAAGATTTTACCAAGTATAAAAAATATAATAAATTCTCAAAATAATAGACCTGGCATAATTTGTCTTGTAAAACCTCAATTTGAGGTTGGTAAAAAAATTGCTGATAAGTATAAAGGCATAATAAATAATAAAGATATACAAATTGAAATGGTTAATAAGATTATTAATTTTGCTAATAATCTAGATTTTGTTTTAAAAGGTAAAATAAAATCTGCAATTAAAGGTCATAAAGGTAATCAAGAATATTTAGTTTATTTTAATTAGTTTTTAAGTGATATAATTTAATTATGTTAAAGTCTATAAAAAAGTTTATAAATTTACCTATAATAAGTATAAGAGAGTCAAAAAAAGTAGCTATAGCTAAAGATTTTATTGTTAATCCGCTTGATGGATCTATTATTGGAATAATAGTAGATAAAAAAGGTTTTTTTGTAAAAAAATATTTAGTAATTTCCGGTTTAGATGTAAGAGAAATTTCTGAAAAAGCAATTATTATTGATGACAGAAAATCAGTTGTTCCACAAAAAGAAATAATACAATTAGATATGATATTAAAATCAAAAATAAAAGTAATTGGTAGTAAGGTTTTTAGTAAAGAAGGTGTTTATATTGGCAAGGTTTATGATTACGCTGTTGATGATTTTTTTTATATAGCAAAATTATATGTTAATCCTCCTTTATCTAATATTTTAATAAATCAATTTATTATTGATGCTGAAGATATTATTGAAATAAAAAAAGACTGTATAATTATAAAAGAAAAAAATAAAGTTATGGAACCAGAAAAATCAGGAGTTTTATAATATGAAATATGATTCAATAATAATAGGTTGTGGTCCAGCTGGGATACAGGCTTCTATATACTTAGGTAGGATAGGTATGAAAGTAGCTATTATAGGTAAAAAAGATGGTAGTAGACTTACTTGGGCACATACAATAGATAATTATTTTGGTTTTCCAGATGGTATAGATGGATTATTTTTGCTTGATAAAGGTATTATACAAGCAAAGAAATTTAATGTAGAAATTATTGAAGAAGAAGTTATTAGTGTTTTTAAAGAAGAAAATAATTTTAAAGTTATTTCTACAAATAATGAATTAATTTCTACTTCAATAATATTTGCTACAGGAGTATCAAATCAATCTTCAGGAATATTAAAAGAAAGGGAGTATATAGGCAAAGGTGTTGCTTTTTGTGTGATGTGTGATGGAGTTTTTTTTAAAGATAAAAAAGTTTTTGTTATAGGAGAAGGAGACTATGCTGCAAAAGAAGCTTTAGAACTTTTGGATTATACAAAAAATATAAAATTATGTTTAAATGGAAAAGATATAAAAATTTCAGAAAAATTTTTAAAAAAGCTTAAAAATAGTAATATTCATATAATTAAAGAAAAAATAAAAGAATTTTTTGGAAACACAAAGCTTGAAGGTGCTTTTTTAGAAGATGGTAGTAAATTAGAATTTGACGGTGCTTTTATCGCTGTTGGTGTTTCAAGTACATTAAGCTTAACAAATAATTTAGGTGTTATGATAAAAAATAATTATATAATTGTTGATGATGATTTTAAAACAAATGTAAGTGGTGTTTTTGCAGCTGGGGATGTTACTGGATCTGGAATGCAAGTTTCTACAGCAGTTGGTTCTGGAGCTAAAGCTGCAATATCTGCAATTAATTATATTAAAGGTGTTTTATAATATGGTAATTTCTTCAATAATACTTGCTCTTTTGCAGGCTTTGGCTGAGTTTTTACCTATAAGTTCTTCGGGACATTTAGTATTAGCTCATGATATTTTAAATCTTTCACCTGAAGTTTTTAATATATCTTTTGATATTATTTTGCATTTTGGATCATTGTTTGCTCTATTAATTTTCTTTAGAAAAGATATATTAGCGATAATATCTGGAGTATTTAAAAAAGACAAAGTTTATATCAAAATCTTTTTTAATATAATATTTGCTACTATGCCAGCAATATTTATTGGTTATTTTTTTGGAGATTTAATTGAAAACAATTTAAGAAATACTTGGGTGGTTATATTTAATCTTGTATTTTTTGGTTTAATATTTATTTTTGCAGAAAAAATATCAAAAATGAAAAATGAAATTGAAGATTTGAGTATAAAAAAATCATTTTTAATAGGAGCCGCTCAAACAATTGCTCTAATACCAGGCGTATCGCGTTCTGGCATAACAATTATTTCAGGCTTATTACTTGGTTTAAAAAGAGAAGCTTCTGCTAAATTTGCATTTCTTGTTGCAATACCTGCAATATCTTTAGCATCAGCAAAAGGTATAAAAGATATAATTGGTTTAAAAGAATCTTTCTTTTCTTTTGATGTTTATTTAATAGGATTTATTACTTCATTTATTGCAAGTTTTATAACAATAAAGTATTTTTTAAAATATATAAAAACAAATTCGTTTAAACCTTTTGTATACTATAGGTTTGTTTTGGCTTTTATTATGATTGTGTATTTAACTTTTTGACATTTAAGCTAAATTTAGTTAAAATCTATTAAGTTAATAATTTAAAGAAAGGTTGTTTATGCCAATAATTAAATCTGCTAAGAAGGCAATGAGACAAACTAAAAAAAGAACAGAAGAAAACAAAGGTGTTAAAGCTGAGATAAAAAAAGCTTTAAAGGATGCAATTAATGCTATAGAAAATAACACCAAAGATGTTGCAGAAAAAATAAAAGCAGTTCAAAAAAAATTAGATAAAGCTGCAAAGAAGAATATTTTTCATCCGAATAAAGTTGCCAGAAAATTGTCTAGATTAGTAAAAAAAACAAAAACAACAAAAAAATAGCCTTAAGGCTATTTTTTAACATAATTTTTCAATAAAAAATACTAAAGCATTTTGAGGTTTTTGTTTGCCTCTTTTTATATCTATTTCTAAATCAAATATCTTATCATATATAGATATAAGTTCATTTAAAGTAAAATTTTTTATTTGATTTATTGTTTTTTCTATTACAAATGGATGTTTTTTTGTAATTTGTATTATTTCTTTTTTACCAAAATTATTTTTAATTAAGTCTTTTATTAAAAGCATATTTTTTATTTGATATATAAGCATTTTTAGTATATATAAAGGCTCTTCTCCTTTTTCTAAGAGTTTATTAAGTTCTAAAATAGCATTTTTTTTGTTCTTTATTCCTATATTATCTATAAGATTAAATATATTAACTTGTATGTTAGCAGTTACAATCTCATCAATGTCTTTTTTTTCTATAGTTTTATTTTTTTTATATAAAGTTAATTTTTCTATTTCTTGATCAAGTTGCCATATATCATTGCTTACATAAGACATTAATTTCTCTAATGTTTCTTTTTCTATTTTTGAGCCTCTTTTTTCAATTTCACTTTTTGCCCATTTTTCTAATTTTATTCCTTGTAAATTATCAAAATGCCA
>JAWABG010000010.1:0-31447 GCA_038884715.1 Candidatus Woesearchaeota archaeon
GACAAATAAGACTGTTCCTATTGTTTGAGCTGTGGAGGGACCAGAACCTTGAAAATCAGGTCCAATTTTTATGTAAAATTCAGAAAGATAAATTATGATAAATAAAATAAATAATCCTGAAGCAATTAATAGGAACTTCTTTATTGAATTTCCAAAATGCTTCTGCCATACTAATTAATATTTGGATTAGTAATTAAATATTATTATAACTTTAAACAAAATTGTATTTATAAACGTTCTAGAACGAGAATTCTTTAGTTATAAACCTTTATAGCACGTTTTTTGTGTAGAATGGAATATATATTTGTAGGTTTTTCTTTTATTGGTGATGTTTATGAAAAAAATATTTGATGTTAAGGGTATGCATTGTAGAAGTTGTGAAATGTTATTGAAAAACAGTCTTGAAGAAACTAAAGGCGTAAAGAAAGTGGATATTTCATACAAAAGTGGTAAGTTAATGGTTTTGTTTGATGGGAATTTTGTTGATGATAAAAAATTAAGGAATGTTGTTGAAAGAGAAGGTTACAAAGTTTTATGAGTTTTAAAATGACGGAAATAAATTTTTCTGAAAGATTCAAAGAATTTTTTTCAGATAAGAAAAAATACAGAATTGAGAGGCAAGGAATTAGTTATACAGTTTTTACATTGATTATAATAATTGCTCTTGAGATTATAGCATATCTTGGTTTTTTAAGAAATATTTCTGGATTCTTATCACATTACGGGATTTGGATTTTTTATTTAGATATTACTGTTGTTGCTTTGATGTTTGCTTTATGGCATATTTTTGCTTATAAGACAAGAGTTTCATGTATGGTTGGAATGATGATTGGAATGACAATAGGTATGCAAACAGGAATACTTATCGGAACAATTATTGGTGCGACAAACGGATTTTTTACAGGTGCAATGACTGGTATGAGTCTCGGAGTAATTGTTGGAGCATTTGCAGGAAAAATTTGTGGTATCATGGGAGTAATGGAAGGATTGATGGCTGGGGTTATGGGAGGAACAATGGGACCAATGATTAGTGTAATGATGTTTTTTGATAATTTGTATATTTTTATGCCTTTTTTTATGATGATTAACTTACTTATAATATTATGTTTAAGTTGTATGTATTTTTATGAAGTCGTAGAAGGAGATCAAAATATTGTAAGAAGGCCAACAGATGGATTGACATTTGCAGTAATTTGTATAATTGTTATTTTTGTTTTAATGATTATAATGATTTATGGACATAAATCTGTAGCTTTCAATTTTTAAGGAGGGAAAAATGATAAAAGAAAATAAAATGAATAAATATTTGATAATGGGTGGGGCGATTCTTATATTTTTATTTATCGGTATTTTTAGTATAAAAAACTTTGCTTTTGGAGCTGTAGATACTAATAGAATTAAGACTCCTAGCCAGACAACACAGTTACAGACTGGAGAAGTTCAGAATGTAGGATTAAGTATGGCGAACGGCTATTATGTTATAAATCCTTCTATATTGAAAGTAGGGGTTCCTGTAAGAATGGAAGTAGATATGAATACTGTTGTTGGTTGTGCAAGAGATTTTACAATTCCTGCATTTGGAGTAAGAAAATATGTTATTGAAGGGGACAACATTATTAAATTCACTCCAACAAAAACAGGAACTTTTAATATAGTGTGCTCAATGAACATGTACAAAGGATCGTTTATAGTTGTAACTGCTGATGGAAGCAGTGGAGATATAAACGTTAGTGATAATAATGATAAAATTGTTGATAATGAAGTAACTACTAGAAAAATATTTGGAAGAAATCCTGGCGGGTGTGGTTGTTTGATGATGAGATGATGTTTTATTTAATAAAATTCTTGTTGTTTTTTAGAAAAAATTATGACATTAGATAAATAGGCTGCAACGAATTATTTTTATTATAAAAACATGATAATTCAATATTTTAATTCATTTCAATGAATAAATAATTAAAAACAATTAGATATATTTTATTGGCTCATATTTATATTATAATATTATGAATCGAAATATTTAAATACTTGAACAACTATTCAACTATTATGGTCGAAACTGAGCAAGAAATAAAGCAAAGATTGATGAAGTTCTTCGGAACTTTAAATGATGAGACTAGGCTATCAATTATACTCTGTCTAACTAAAAAGTCAAAAACAGTTCAAGATATTCATAATTGCATTGGTAAGAACAAGATTTCATTATCGGCAATCTCACATCAGCTATCACATTTAAATAATATTGGAATAGTCGAGTTTGAAAAAAAAGGAAGAGAAAAACATTTCAGATTATCTGATAAATTTTGCTGGTGCATACTAAAGAATGCACAAAAGCATTTCAAGGACAAAGAGGGCTGTCCTGCATGTAGAAAAATGAAAAAAAGCTATAACAAAAAAACACACTCAAAATAGGAGGTGGTATGTGTGACCACAACAAAACAAGAGAATATTAAAAATACAAATAAAGAAACAAAGCACCAAGTAACAGTCTATTCAACAGAACATTGTCCGTGGTGTCATAGACTAAAAGATTTTCTCAAACAAAATAAAGTAGAATTTAAAGATTACAATGTGGGAGAAGATCAAAAAGCACTGCAAGAAATGATTCACAAATCTGGGCAGATGGGAGTTCCTGTTATTGATATAGATGGTAAAATAATCGTTGGGTTTGATGTTGTTACCATAAAAAAAGCTTTGGAGATATGATAGATGAAGGAAGTTTATCTCAATATTACAGGAATGCACTGTGCAAGCTGTGCCACACTAATCGAGCGAGATCTAAAGAAAAAAGAGGGTGTTAGTAATGTTACTGTTAACCTCTTGACTAATAGAGCTACTGTACAAATTGATGAATCAAAAATCAAAGAACAAGACTTGATTGAAGCTGTAAAAAGCAGAGGCTATGGTGCTACTGTTTGTAGTGTGACAAGACCAGAACAAAATATGATACACTATAATATAAGTCATACAGAACAAAAAGGCATAAATCATTCAGATAATCCAGTATTTAACAATATAGAAATAAAAAAATACAAAAAGAAATTCTTATTAAGTCTTGTTTTTGCTATTCCTATTTTTTTAATTGGAATGATATTCATGTGGATTGGTATTGAAATTCCTTACACAGAATACCTTCTGTGGTTTTTGGCGACGCCAGTACAATTTATTATAGGGTGGGAATTTTATAAAGGAGCATTGTATGGACTAAAAAACTTAACCGCAAATATGGATACATTAATTGCTGTGGGAACAACAACAGCATATTTTTTTAGCATTTATTCAATCATATTCAATCCAAAGTTAGGACAATATTTTGAGATATCGACAATTCTTATCACACTTGTTATATTTGGTAAATACCTTGAAGCTTTAGCAAAAGGGAAAGCGGGTGAAGCAATAAAAAAACTAATGCAATTAAGCCCAAAAACTGCAAACGTAATACGAAATGATAAAGAGATTATATTGAGTGTTGATGAAGCATTAGTGGGTGATATAATCGTGGTGAAGCCAGGAGAAAAAATACCAGTAGATGGAGTTGTTATTGAAGGTAATAGTTCTGTTGATGAAAGTATGATAACAGGAGAAAGCATGCCTGTTGAAAAGAAAAAAGGAAGTAATGTATTTGCTGCAACAATTAATAAATTAGGAAGTTTAAAATTCAAGGCAACAAAAATAGGAGAAAACACAACACTATCACACATTATAAAACTAGTTGAGGAAGCACAAGGAAGAAAAGCACCAATACAAAGATTTGCAGATAAGATAAGTGCTGTATTTGTGCCTATTGTAATATTAATTGCTATAGCTACTTTCATCGTATGGTACTTCTTTCTAAAACAATCATTTTCTTTTGCAATGATAACTGGCGTTGCAGTTTTAGTTATTGCATGTCCATGTGCTCTTGGCCTAGCAACACCTACTGCAATAATGGTTGGAACTGGAAAAGGAGCAAAGAACGGAATCTTGATTAAAGGCGGTGATGTGCTTGAGACTGCCCACAAGATAAATTATGTAATCTTTGACAAGACAGGAACAATAACAAAAGGAATACCACAACTAACAGATATTGTTCCTATTAATAATATGTCAAATGATAAACTTCTATCTATTGCAGCAAGCATTGAAAAGTCAAGTGAGCACCCTCTTGCGGAAGCTATTCTTAGAAAAGCTAATGAAACTAACACAGTATTAAAAAAAGTTACAAATTTCAAAACGATTCCTGGTTATGGAATTAGCGCAAAAGTAGAGAATAAACAATATTATTTTGGCAATATTAAGTTAATGGAAAAAAATAAAATTAAAACAAAAAATGTCATAAATCAAATTAAACAATTTGAAGATCAAGGAAAAACAGTTATGGTTCTTAGTAATAATAAAGAAATAATTGGAATAATTGCTGTCGCTGACACAATAAGAGAGAGTGCAGTTGAAGCAGTGAAAAAACTTCAAGAAATGAAAGTGCACGTTTATCTAATAACTGGGGATAATGAAAGAACGGCAGGAGCAATTGCTAAACAATTAGGAATAAACCCAAATAATGTTTTTGCAGAAGTATTACCAAAAGATAAATCAAATTATGTCAAGCAATTACAACAAAGCAATAATGGAAAAGCAAAAGTAGCAATGATCGGAGATGGAATTAATGATGCTCCCGCTCTCGCACAAGCGGATATCGGAATTGCAATGAGATCAGGAACAGATATTGCAATAGAAACAGGAGATATTGTCTTAATGAGGAACGATCCTTTAGATGTATCCAGAGCAATTAAGTTATCTAAGCAAACAATGTCAAAAATAAGACAAAATATGTTTTGGGCATTGATTTATAATGTAATAGGAATTCCAATTGCGGCTGGAGTTCTTTATTACTCAACAGGCTGGTTGCTAAGCCCTATAATTGCAGGAGGAGCAATGGCATTAAGTTCTGTTAGTGTTGTGAGTAATAGCGTGATGTTAAGGTATAATAAATTATAAGAATAATGCCTAATTTTTTTTTTAAATAAATACATGCAAAATAATATGAATATTATTTAACAATAATAATATTTTCATAGAGTTTAATTTTATTTTTTTTTATTTAAATAATTTTTCATATCTTTTTGAAAAAATCACAAGTAATAAAAACAGACTTATTTTATTTATTTGTATGAACCAGAAACAAATTAGTATAATAATTATTATCTTTGGTATATTATTAGGAATTTTTGTGTATTATTCTAAAATTCGTGAAGATAAAAATATAAACCAGATAATAATGGCACAAGGAGGCTCATGTTACTTACCTGATGGAACTTGTCTTCATGAAGATAGAGATTATACTATTTACATTTTAGGAAGCGTTTTGTCTAGTGTGCTCATATTGCTCGGTATTTACTTACTTGTATTTGACAAAACTCAACAAATGCTTGTAAAACAACATTTAGAAGTCAGCCGTGCACTCAGAGAAGCAAAAAAAAATGAAAAATCAAAAGACGAATTCAACGCCTTTCTTTCCGGGTTTACTAATGATGAACAAAAAGTACTAAAAGCAATTCGTGAGCAAGACGGAATCCAACAATCAACCCTGAGATTTAGAACTGGAATGTCAAAAGCCTCTCTTTCATTACTGCTTAAGTCCTTAGAAGAAAGACAAATAATTTCAAGAAAGGCGAGCGGGAAAACTAATAATGTTTATTTAAGAAAAAAGTTTTAATTATTTTGTTTTTAAAATTAACAAAACCAAGATATATCTCATATAAGGTATATATCACAAAACACACAGTATTATAAATCACCTGATTATTTTTTCTATTTCTTTTATTATTTTGTTAAAGTCATTTTTGTTTGCCTCAAATTTTGCAAATTCAACCAGAGAGCAAATATCAAAACATTCTTTTATTATTTTTATTTTTTGATTTTCCTTTTTATTCTTTTTCAACCAGGTAATTATTTCATCGTTTGTTATTTCTTTTTTTAAATTATTTTCATAACTCAAGTATATTCTTAGTGCTTGTCCTGCTTTTCCGTAAGAGTCTTTATATTCTTTTTTGTCAAATAATGTTTTTGCTTCTTCTAATAATTTTTTTGCTTCTTTTCTATAATCGAAAGGTTCTTCTTTAATTTTGATAGTTTCTTGATTTTTTTTATTTTTCTTTTTATACAGCTTTTTATACGTGTAATATACTAATAATAGTGTAAGAACAATTAATAGGGGAATTATCCACCAATAGTTTTTTTCTTCTTCTTTATTGTTTATTAGTTCGACTTTCTCTATTGTTTTGTTTATTATTTCTGCAGTTATTTGTGCTGTTTCATTTTTATTATTTAGATAATTTAATTTAATATTTGTCTGATTTTGTGTTGTTTGAAATTCAATATTTTGTTTCGTAAATCCTTGCTGTTCAAGTTTTTTTTGGTATTCTTGAAATTGTTTGTTTTGTTGCAGTTGGCTTAGTAGTTCTTGTCGTGTTTGTGGCGTGTTTTTTTCCAGATTCTGTATTTGTCCGTTATTCATCTCTCCTTTTAGTGATGCCTGTTCTCCTTTAGAATTTTGATAGTTCAATTCAAATTTACCTGTGTTGTTTGCTTCGGGATACAAATTTCTGCTTGTTAAATTATATCCCTGTTCTAACAAATCTTGGTGCTCTTTTTGGAATTCTTGATTTTGTAATAATTGTTTTTGAAATTCTTCTTTTAATGCTTGTTGTTCTTCTAATTGTTTTTGTATTTGTTGTCTTAATGCTGAACTATCTTGTGATAATTGGTTATTTTGGAGTTTTTGTGTTACAGTTTGTTGTTGCTGTTGTTGTTCTTGTCCGAACATTTGATTTATTATTTGTTGAATTTGTTGTTCCTCTTGGTTTAATTGTTGGTTTTGTTGTTTTGTGCTTATTTTTTGTGAGCTGCTTGATACAATGCTTTGTGTGTTTTGTTTTTCTGAATTCTCATTTACAAAATTTATTTTTATGTCTTCTAACTGTACTATCCTCGCTTCGTCTTTATTATATTGAAATGATAATCCTATTGTTAAGGTTGTTGGTATATTTGATGTTCCAAAGTTTAGCTGAGTGTCTGTTTTTCCTTCTTTTATTTGAAAATTAGTTGACTTTGTGTTTGAGCTTGACATTTGAAAATTTCCTTGATTTATTGATTGGATGGTTGTGTAGCTTAGTATTCCATTAATTGTTTCTTTGTAAGTGTTCTCTGTATGAAGATTTATTATTGCGTTTTCTCCTGTTTTAAAGTAATATTCTTTTTGGTCTAATGATAAGGTGATGTCTTTAGCGTAAACTATCTGAGTCAACAAGAGAATTCCAATAAGTAGAAAAATTTCCTTTTTCATTGTATTATCCTCTTATCACCATATCTTACGTATAGATAGACAATGAATGTTATTAGTGCAGCTAAAAAAAAGTATTCTTTAATGTTAGTTTCTTCTTTCTCTCTTTTTATCTCTTTACCCAGATTCTTATAGATATCTTCCAGTGTTTTGTCATTAACTGATTCAAAATATTTTCCTCCTGTTTCTTTGGCTATTTTTTTAAGTGTTTCTGCGTCGAACTCTGCATATTGTGGTCTTCCAAACCAGTCATATCCTAATATTACTTGTTCCTCCGAACCCAGACCTATAGTATGAACTTGTATGTTATTTGTTTTTGCAAATTCTATTGCTTCTTCCGGACTTATCACTCCTGCGTTGTTTACTCCATCACTTAATAAGATTATTACTTTTTTTTTGTTTGGTATACTTGTTGCCATATCCACTCCCATAGCAAGTCCATCTCCTATTGCTGTTTGTCCTTGATGTGGTGAGATGCCTCTAAGCTTTTCTATAACTTTTTCCTTATATGGAGTAAGGTAAGCTGTGGTTGTTGCTCCTGACTCAAATGTTATAATTCCAACATGATCTTTTTCTTTTAAGTATTTTACTAGTATCTCTGCTGATTTTTTCATTGCTTCAAGTCTTGTAGGCTTATAATCTGTTGCTTGCATGCTTCCAGAAACATCAAGAACCAAAACAACATTTACTCCTTCTTTTGTTTGCTCTAATGGTATGTGTGGATTTGCAAAACCAATAATCATCAAAGCTAATATTAAAAGGCACAAATAGAACAATATATCATTTCTTCGTGATTTTTTTTTATCTCCTAAAGCAGATTTTATGAACCCAATATTGCTAAAAGTTATTGCATCTTTCTTTTTCTTATCAATAATTTTTTTATAAACAAAAAACAGTACGGGGATCGTTATTAGAAATAGTAATATTGATGGTGTTTCGAATCCAGCCATTTTTATTCTACCACCTTTTTCTGTCTGAGTTTAAAAAATCTTCTTAAAGGTACTTCATAAGATTCATCCGTAACTACACTAACACTATCAATTTTGTGTTTTCTGAATATTGTATTTATTTTTTGATATTCTTTTGTTATTATTTTTGTATAATTTTCTCTAAATTCTTTGTCAGATGTATTTACTAGAACTTGTTCACCTGTTTCTTCATCTTCGAGTTGTATTAGTCCAACATCGGGTATGGTCGTTTCTCTTCTATCATTTACTCTTACTGCTATTACGTCGTGTTTGTTCTTTAAAATGCTTAATTCATTTGAGAAGTCTTGGCTGTAAAAATCCGAAATAATGAAGATTATACTTCTTTTTTTTACTACATTTGCTACAAAGGATAGTGTTTTTTTCAAATCGGTTTTTTTAGATTTTGGTTCATGTATGACTAATCTGCTAATTAACTTCAGTATATGCTTTCTTCCTTTTCTTGCCGGAATGAATTTTTCAACAGTTTCAGTGAAAATAAATAATCCCACTTTATCGTTGTTTCTTATTGCTGAAAACATTAATGTTGCTGTTAACTCTACTGCCTTTTTTCTTTTTTCTATTATGTTTCCAAAATTTCCAGATGCGGAGTAGTCAAATACAAAGTATACTTGTAGGTCTCTTTCCTCACAGAATTCTTTTATATATGGGTGATTAAATCTCGCTGTTACTTTCCAATCTATTGCCCTTATGTCGTCGCCAGGTCTGTAATCTCTGATTTCTGAGAATTCGATTCCTTGTCCTTTAAATATTGAATGATAGTTTCCAGTAATTATTCCATCAACTAAATGTTTTGTTGTTATCTCTATTTTTTTTACTTGTTTTATTATTTCTTTTGTTTCAAGCATCATAACCACTTATTTTACTTGTGTTGAGTGAGATGGTTCTTCTAACTTTTTTTGTTCAAAATCTTTTTGCTTTTCTTTTGTTTCATAATCATCTGTCTTATCGCTAATCTTTTGTTTCTCTTCTTCTTTTTGTTTTGATTTTTCTTTTTCACACTTATTCATCTCTTCTATAAAGTTAATTTGTAATTGTTGTATTGTATTTGATAAAAAGTTATCCTCTGTCTTTGATAGGTTTCCTTTTGTTTTTGCTTTTAGCATTAACAGCGTGTCAATAATCGATCTTGCTATTTCTAAATTTTTTTCTATTGTTCCACTCATCGGATTTATTGTTTTTCCCATCATCATCCACGCCGAGCTTTGCATACTCATCACGAGCTGAATGAATTGTGCTTCGTGTATTTTTTCTTCATCCATTTAACCACCCTGTTTATTTAACTCATCTAATTCACTAAATTCAATCTTTTTATTTTATTCAATAAAATGTGGTATTAAATATAATTATTAATAAATATAATATTTATTCAATTAAATAGGATATTACTTCTTCTATTGTAGAGACTTCAACTAATTCAATACCCCATTCTTTTTTGGCTTCTTCTTTTATATCAACAATTTTTGGAACGTAATACGTATTTAGTATTTTGAATCCAAAACCAAACGGCTCTTCTTCCACAACTTTTTCGTAATACCTGATTTTTGTTTGTCCTTTTGGAACCAACAATTTTTCATATCCTGCATCCGCTGCTGCTTTTGCTTTCTCTAAAATTCCACCCACCATTCCTATACTTCCATCATAATTTATTGATCCAGTAATTGCAATCTTGTCTTTGATGTTTTTTTCTTCTAGTGCTGCAATGGCTGCTATTGCTGTTGCTGCTCCAGCTGATTCTCCACCAATAACATCACTATCGATGTTGTATGTAAGAATAAAATCTTTGTTGTTTGCGTAATTTCCTGTCTTTAACTTGGCAACACTTATTGCTGTGTTGGCAGAATACTGAAGATCTGTTTCTAAAAAAGGATTTGTGTTTATTAGAATATTTGAATTCCCGGGTATAAGTTTTACTGTTAATTCGCCAACAACCCCTTTGTCTGTTACACTGCTCACAGCCAGTATTGGAATTTTTTTGCTGATTAATTTATTTTGTTCTATTATTGATAAGTTTTCATTGGATGAATATTGTTTTGATATTTCCTGAATACAGTATTCTTTTTTAGGCAGGATATTTGAGATATCCGAAAATATTAATAAGATTGCACAAATTATAATAGTAAATACAACTCCTAAAATAAAATAGACAACAGCAGATTTCATATTTTTTTTCTTCATTTTCAAGGAACTTTTATTTTATCAAGTATTTGGTCTATTATTTCGTCGCTTGTTTTATTCTCTGCTTCAGCTTCATATGTTAGTAATACTCTATGTCTCAAGACATCATGTGATATTGCTTTTACATCTTCTGGCTTTACGTATCCTCTGCCTTTTATCATTGCGTGCGCTTTTGCAGCTAATATAAGCCAGAGTGATGCTCTTGGTGATGCGCCATATTCTATATATCCATTTATATCGAGTTTGTATTTTTCCGGATGCCTTGTTGCATCAACTATTTCAGCAACATATTCTTTGATTTTTTTGTCTGCATATATTTTTTGGTTGAATTCTTGTAATTCAATAATTTGTTTTGAATTGAATATTTTTGAAATGTTGATTGTTGTTCCTTCTGTAAATCTCTCAATAATTTCTATTTCATCGTTTTTTTCCGGGTAATTAATTAATAGTTTGAACATAAATCTATCTACTTGTGCTTCTGGAAGTTTGTATGTTCCTTCACTTTCTATAGGGTTTTGTGTTGCTAATACCATAAATGGTTGTGGTAGTTGTATTGTTTCTCCTTGTATGCTCACCTGTTTTTCTTGCATTGCTTCAAGTAAAGCTGATTGTACTTTTGGCGGAGCCCTGTTTATTTCGTCTGCAAGTATAAAGTTTGAAAATATTGGTCCTTGCACTGTTTTAAAGATGCTGTTTTTATGGTCATATATTTTTGTTCCTGTGATATCTGCGGGTAATAGGTCTGGTGTGAATTGAAGTCTTATAAAACTAGAATCAAGACATTCTGAAAGTGTTTTTACCATTAATGTTTTTGCTAGTCCTGGAACTCCTTCAATAAGAACATGACCATTAGATATTAATGCTATAATGAGTTTTTTTACAATCTCGTTTTGTCCTACTATTACTTTGTTTATCTCAGAATTTAGGTGTTTTAGTTTTTCAGCATATTTTTCTGCTTTTATGTTTAATTCTTGTATCTCTTTGTTCATTATTCACACCTCTCAATCGCTTTGTTTCTAAATTTTTTGTTTTCAACAAAACATTTAACTTAATTTAAATCTTATGGAAGTAAAATCTATTATCTGTTTTTTAATCCCAAATTTCTATCTATTTCCTCAGCGATTAGAGAGAGGTTGTCAAATATTCTGTTTGCGTCTTTTCTAATTTCTTCTACTGCTGATTTTACACTTCCTTGTCTAAGAAATATCAGGCGTTTTTCTCTGCAAATAAATCCTGAATCAATAAGCGTTCTTAAATGGTAGTTTACTCTTTGAACTTCAACATCCATGTTTTTTGATAGTTGTTCTGTGCTTGTTGAACCTTCTTTGGATATTTCTTCTAAGATGTTTTGTAGTATTTTAGCTGTTATTCTATCTGTATCTCGTCCTGTAGAAAATCCAAAGCTCTCACCAAGCCAGTCTATGTCATTATACAGGTTTATTATTTGAGGTTTTTGCAGTTCTCTAAGTATTATTTGTTGTGTCATACATATATTCAAATTATTGTTTTAATATTTAAATTTTTCGATAAAAAAATGAAATGATTTAATTTTTAATGATTTTTTTTAATTTAAAATGAAAAAATTTAAATATTAGTTGTTTTTACTTTTTTATTGGTTGAGCTTACTTCAACTAAAATTAAAAAAACAATTAAAAAAACAAGGAGGTGTTCAAAATGAGGGAAAGATATACGATGTGGGACGAGATTAGAAGAATGCAAGAACAAATGGATACACTATTTAATAATTTTTTTTCAAATGATCCTTTTATGGAAAGAAATAGGCAATTACTTGAATATTCGGGTGCAGGAAAAAAAGGAGAATTAGTAACAAGCAACTATAAACAACCATTATCAGATATTTATGAAACAGATAAAGAAATTATTGTAGAAGTTGAAATGCCTGGTGTTGATAAAAAAGATATTCAAGTATTTGTTAATAATGATGGTATAGATATTAAGGCAGAGACAAAAACAGAAACAAAGGAAGAAGACAAAAAAAGAGGAATGTATAGATTTGAAAGAAACTATTCAGGATTCTATAGACACTTCAGCCTGCCAAACAATGCAGATGCCAATAAGGCAAATGCTGAATACAAAAATGGTATATTAAAAATAAACATACCAAAATTAAAGATTGGTGAACAAAAGAAAAAATTAATTGATGTAAAATAAAGATAAAAAGGAGAAAGGGGTGAAATTTATGATGTTTGAAGACAAATATGGCCGTCTCTTAACATCAGATGAAGTAGATAAACTGGCTCCTTGGGAAATAGAAGAAAACCTTATACACGTATATGACTCTATATACGACTCAGACATTTTTGTCTGATTTATTTGTTTTTTAATTTTAATATTTTTGAATGGTGAATAAGAAATGAACAAGTATTGCAAGAGGAACTAAAGAGGAACTATCTTTTATCATCATTATGAGTACCGGAACATAATAGATTCAGCCTAAGAATTAAGAAGAGTATTTAACAGAAAAGAAAAAATTAAAATTTTAACACCAAATCCGAATAATAAAAAACTAGAACTCGGAGGTAGAAGAAAATGAAAATTAAACCATTAGGTGAACGAGTCTTAATAAAACAGTACAAAAAAGAAGAAAAAACTAAAGGCGGAATATATATTCCAGAATCTGCAAAAGAAGAGCGAAAAGAAGGAGAAGTAATAGCCGTAGGACACTTTAAGGATGGTAAAGATTTACCTCTTAAGCAAGGAGATAAAGTAATATATGGTGGATACAGCTCTGAAGATATTGAAATAGATGGAGAGAAACACATCTTTGTAGATTATAAAGATATTCTCGCAAAAATAGAGTAGGGGTGAAACAAAATGGTAGACGCAAAACAACTTATGTTTAACGAAAACGCAAGACAAGCACTGCTCAGAGGAATAGATAAAGTAGCAAACACCGTAAAAGTAACTCTCGGACCACAAGCAAGATTTGTTGTTCTCGATAAATCCTCTCATCCATTAATGTGCAATGATGGAGTAACCATTGCAAAAGAGATAGAGCTAAAAGATAAGTTTGAAAATATGGGTGCAAAACTCATAAGAGAAGTAGCAACAAGAACCCAAGACAATGCAGGAGATGGAACCACAACATCAATAATACTTGCACAATCAATGATAAATGAGGGCTTGAAGAACATTACAGCAGGAGCAAATCCTGTAGAAGTAAAAAAAGGAATGGACAAAGCGTCACAAAAAGTAGTTGACTACCTAAAGTCTAAAAGTGTTGATGTAAAAACAAAAGAAAAAATTACACAAGTAGCAACAATCTCAGCTAATAATGATGAAGAAATAGGAAAACTTATAGCGGATGCAATGGAAAAAGTGGGAAATAATGGAGTAATAACAGTAGAGGATGGTAAAAGTTTTGAAACAACACTTCAGATTGTTGAAGGAATGCAATTTGATAGGGGATTTATCTCACCATATATGGCAACAAACCATGAAAAAATGATTACAGAATTAGAAAATCCTTTGATACTAATAACAGACAAAAAACTTTCGAGTATGAAAGAACTTATACCTGTACTTGAAAAATCAGCTACAGAATCAAGACCATTATTCATAATTGCCGAGGATATTGAAGGAGAAGCACAAGCAACACTTATTTTAAACATTATCAGGGGTGCATTGAAGGTTTGTGCAGTAAAAGCTCCTGGTTTTGGTGATGAACAAAAAGAAATGTTAGAAGACATTGCAGTACTAACAGGTGGAAAAGTAATTTCAGAAGACAAGGCGATGAAAATAGATAAATTCGAAGAATCATGGCTTGGAAGTGCAGGTAAAATTAAAGTAGATAATGAAAAAACAATTATTATTGAAGGAAAAGGTGCAAAGAAACATATAGAGGCAAGAAAACACTTAATTGAGAACCAGATAAAACTAGCAGATTCAGAATATAAAAAAGAAGACTTGAGAAAAAGGCTTGCAAAACTCGGTGGAGGGGTGGCAGTAATAAAAGTAGGGGCAACAACAGAAACAGAACTATCAGAAAAAAAATCAAGAATAGATGATGCAATGCATGCTACAAAAGCTGCAGTAGAGGAAGGAGTAGTTCCTGGAGGTGGAATTACACTTTATAGAGCAATCTCTGTACTTGAAAAACTAAACCTTCCCAAAGACCAACAAATAGGAGTGGAAATTGTAAAAAAAGCACTTGAAGAACCAATAAGGCAGATAGCATTTAATTCAGGAAAAGAAGGTGCAGAAGTTATAGCAAAAATTAAAGACAACAAAAACGAAAAATATGGCTATAACGCAGATAAAGACACTTATGAAGACTTGTTCGAAGCGGGAGTATTGGATCCTACAAAAGTAGTAAGAAACACACTACAAAACAGCACATCAATAGCATCAATGGTGCTTACAACAGAAGCATTAGTGACTGATTTTGATGAAGAAAAAGACAAGCCAACAGCAACAATTGTAATATAAGAAAATTTTTATTAATTTTTTAATATTTCTTATATTTTATTTATATTAGATTAAAGATTGGATTATATTTAACAAAATTTTTATACACTAAAATATTCAAAATTATCATCACTATGAAAAATCTGATATTTCTTGGTCATATATTTCATCACCATCACTAATGTCTTTGTGATCATTAGTTTTTTTTTATAATATACAATTTTTTATACAAACTTAAAGAAAGACTTGCTTATACTGTTCGTCTTGGTGGGTCGAGAAGGCGTTAATCGTTTTCTACTCTTGGCGCTAAAATAAATGATAAGTCTACTTTATTCAGAACTTTATATTCTAACTTAAGCGGGTAATCCTTACTAAAATATATTATACACTTGTCACTAATTTTGGAACCTTGAATCATTTTTTTTAGATATTCTATAGAATATTTTGATCTCACTTTTTCCTTACAGGCTATTTTTGTGTCTTCATCTGCATTAATATCAATTACTGCTTTAGTCAGATCACCAAATGCAGAAACATAAAACTTTTTTTCATCTGCTTTGAACTCGACACTCTCTCCAACAATATCCACGTCTTCAATAGCATCATTTAAAATAGCCGAATTAGTTGTGACTGTTACGCCGAATTTTAAGTCAGGAATCTTCTGGGATTTTTCCTCTACATCAATAATTGGAAGATAGAATGTTCTTACATTATTACTTTTTAGGGTAATCTTGAATTTATTTTCCTCAATCTCCATTGCAAGAGTATCATTTGCCTTAATCCTTCTTAAAACCTGTTTCAGATTGGCAAGATTAATAGCGATATCAATCTCTTCCCTTACTGCATATTCAATAAAACTTGAACTTAGAAGCTTAAATATAACCATTGCAACATTTGCAGGATCCATAGCAACAAGGTTTATTGAGTCCTTTTTTATGTTGAATCTGGCTTCAGTAACAAGATCAGAAATTATACTAACAGGCTCTTTGAAGTATTTAGTTTCAGCCAAGACGAGTTTCATATTTATTCCCCCATGAACATAATAATAAAAATGAATGTTTTAAGATTTATATAGTTTGTGATTCTCCTCTATAAAAAATTATTTAATTGGTTTATTAGATTGGGTTTGTCCGGAATATAATCTTTAACCTTTGTCAAATAAATTAAACAATCAGAATCCTTTAATTTTTGCTCTGAATCTTCCCTTAATGACTCAAGCAATAGTAAATTACCTCTTTGTTTAATTATTTTCAAACCTGATTCTGAAATAAAGCCCGTTATTCTTTGCTCTATTGCTTCTTTCAACGTTTTATAATTATTAATAAATCCGGCAATCTGTTCATATCCATTAAGAAGAGTGTCTTTTACTTTTTTAGGTGTAATTCTATACTTTTTTGAGAAATCAGATGATTTTTTACTAAGCTCAATTTTTTGTATTAGAAGATAACAATAATCTCTGATTTCTTCTCCTATTCTTTCCCTTACTTCTGGTGAAATAGTTGTAATAAAATAATCCTCTTTTCTCCTAAATTTATTTAGTTTTGAAATAAAATCTTTGTAAACCTTTTCTGTTTCTTCATCTAATTTTTTGTTATTAATATTTTCTAAAACACCAATCTCCGGGTTTTCTATTTCTAATAATGTTGTAGGTGAATTAAATAAGTCTTTCTGATTAAAATTTTTGCTGTAATTTCTTATATTTGCCTTTTTAATTGATTCTCTAACATTTTGTATATATTCATTCTCTTTTGTTTTTTCATCTAATAACTCTTCAAGTCTTTGTTTTTCTCTAAGCACAGCAGTCCTGCTTGATGCATATTTCATTAATGCTTGTATATCTGAGTTATAAATAATATTTGATTGCATGTTGTTTATAAAATTATATTTATCCTCATCAATTGCAAAACTTAAATAATTTACATTTTTTTCATATTCTTCTCTAAGAGTTTTAATTTCCACATAGTCTAATTCCATAGGCTCTATTAATTTTTCAAGGCAAATAGCATATACTTTTTGTTCTTTTTGATTACCTGCGGGATTAATGAGACTTAATAGTTTATTTAATTCTGGAAAATTTTCTCCTATGAACTCTTTAAAAAAGAAACCTCTCGGAATATAAGCAATTAGTGCTTCTGGATAACACTCTCTTTTATCTAAGTTAAAAAGAATCTTGTTATTTAGGATTGTCACCAATTCTTTTTTTAAATCGTTTCTAAAGTTCTCTTTTATTTTTATTTTTCTATAACGGTCATGGCCCACCCACATAGGCCTGCCTATACGCCAGTATCTATTATAGTTCCAAATATCTTGTATTCCTTTTGGAGAATATAATAAATCCTCTAAATTAACATTCGAATTAATTGCAACATTTACAATCGCTCTAAACTCGTCTTTCATACAATCCATAAGCTTATCCATTACAACAATGTCACGAACATGATACTCTGTTTCCAACCGTGTAGCTTCTTCGCAGCCTAAGAAGCTCAACACATTTATAAAATTAATAAAATCATGACTAAATTTTTTTTTGAATGGAATGTTAAAATACTCTGATACAGTTTCAAGACTTAGAGGTTTATGCTTTAGTCGATTCACCTCATAAATTTCAGGAAAATAGTTTATTACAACTTCTAAAAGGTCTATGAGTAATTGACTTTTTGCAGTTTGCCTTTCTAAAAAGACCTTTGGTCCACCTGATTTTCTTGTCGTGGTATAATGCGTATCTATTTGGAATGATTTTTCACTAACTTTTATTGAGGTTAATCTTTTTAGAATTTCTAGATCAAAACTCATAAAATAATAGCCTATGTTTATTAACGGAAAACTAGTTCTATGAAACTCGCAGGATGCCTTGACCATATTTAATTCGCTTAATCTTGAAGCGTTATCCCATAACTGATCTTCTTTTGATTTACCTAAACTGAATTTAATTCCTGTTGTTTTTTCAAATTCTTTTATGTACTTCTCCCTCTCATTTCCTTCACTATTTATTATCTTTGTTATATCACTATTCTTAAAATAAGCACCTACTTGTTCCTCTGTTGGAAAAAATGTATGCACAAAAAAGTTAGCAGTTTTTTCTCCTAACTTAACGATAATGTTTTTTTGAGGATAATTATATATTAGTCCTTCAAATCCTATTAATTCTCCATTTTTCTTGAACATCATACCGTGGTGAGTTATTGATTTTCTTCTATTATTTATCATCGTCATAATTTCTCCTTTTGGATCCAAAATCTCGTCTATAGTGTTAAATTCTTTTCCTGTATATTTCTTATATTCCGGTATAAAAAATTGTTGAAGCCATTGTTTGCATTTATTAGAATAAGGTTTATTATAATGAAAGTTTGTTGTCTCAACATCAATATAACAACGTGTCCAGTCTAATATATTAAAATCAAATGTGTTTGTTTCAATTAATTTCATGCCATTAATGGTTTTAAAAAAAACTCTGTGAGGTAACACACCTTCTTGAAGTTTGTAATCTATAACATTAAGGTGTAAATCTATTCTCGGTTTTATATGATTATAATTTTCAACCAAGTTTGTATCTTCAAAATAAGTTCTTGCAAATTGTAATAAATCACTTTTTGCCTTAAAGAACTTTTTCTTTAAGTCTATCACTTCTTCTGAAATTTGTTTTTCTTTTTTATTTTTTGTTACATTAATTTCACTAAAAATTATTTTATTAATTTTTTTTCCTATCCTATTTATTGTTCTATCATCATAATATTTTTCAAGTAAGTCAATATAGTTCTGAAAATTTTTTTCTGCAATTCTTTGCAACCTAAATATTTCTAATAATATCGGATGAATCTCTACATTTCTAAATCTGAGTAAGAAATTATAATCAAGCTGTTTTTTTATTCCCTCTGTAACAAACGGAAGTTTAAATGATGTTTTTGTCAATTCCTTAAATCTTTCTCTAAATTCAACTCTTTTGCTTAATGGAAGAACAACTCTTATAAGGTCAGAATAATCATTATATTCTAATCTTCTCAAATCAACAACAATACCTTTTAGTTCTTCCAACGCATCAAGAGTTTTATAAAGTCTATCTTCAGACAATGGGTGGCTAGTGAACTGTATCATCACATCAGAATAAAAACTTCCAATTTGTTTATTTTTGTCTCTAAACGAAAAAAATAGTTTTTCTTGATTTATGCCATTAGAATTTGGTGTTATTAAAATCTCTAATCCATTGTTAATTATCAAACCCATTTTAATATAGGAAAAAAATTGTTTTTTATAAAATTAGTTAATTAGACTACGTTATAGTGGTGTTAATATTTGTCTGTTTTAGCCTAAAATAAGCTTAAAACAAATCAAATTAGAAACCTTTATATATTAGCACTGAGTAATGTTTATCTACTGTGGAATTAATAATAACTTAATAATATAGATAATATTTTTATAAATTGAATATTTATAAATTAAAAAATATATTAATATTAAAATAAATGGGTGATAATGGTGGCTGATAAAAATACCGTAAATATGACTAATGTTGATACAAAGATGGATACTGACAAAAAGTTCTCAAAGCAGTTATTAGGAAAAACTGTTGTTTCTAAGACCGGAAAAAAGTTTGGGGAAGTTGGGGACATAATTTTTGAAACAAGGACAGGAGAATTGATACATCTCGTTGTTATTAATCCAACACCATATATAGAACGGCTTGAATTAGAAAAAACAAAAGATGGAAAAATACTTATTCCATTCAGTGCAGTAATCGCCATAGGGGATTATATGGTTATTGCTGAAGAGGACATAATTTAAGATTATTAATTAAATTTTTCTTTATTATTTATTATTAAAATTCATTATTTATCTTAAGCCCAAATGAATATCATCGGTAAACCACCAATTAATATATTTCTTTTTATAACTGGTAAAATATCAACTTATCTTGTTATTTTAGCATTTATAATTCAATTCAACATGGTTAATTTCAGGATAATGTACGTGCCGTTATTTTTACTTTACATTGCTTTCATCTTGTTTATTGTAGGGATAATAATTGTGATGGTTGCGTCATTTGATTTAGGTAATTCTTTAAGGTTAGGGATTCCAAAAGAAAAAACAAGGCTAATAACCAACGGATTATACGCGTATAGCAGAAATCCAATCTATTTTGGACTTTTTATTTTAACACTATCTTCAATTATGTTTACTGTAAATCCAATAATACTTGTTTTAGGAATATATGGGTTATTTGTTCATCATAAAATAATTCTTGCCGAGGAGAAATTCCTGTTTCAAAGGTTTGCAGGAGAATATGTTCGTTATCGTAGAAAGGTTAAGAGATATTTTTAAAAGAGATATATTTAATAGAATTTTAAGAAAATTGGATTTTTGTGTTTAGTTATTTTGCTTATATGATAGTAACCACAATTAATATAAACACTTTTTCTTTTCTATTTTATGAGGAAAAAGTGTTTATGGAAAGCAATGAATATTCTATTTGGACTGAAAAATATAGGCCAAGCACGTTTGAAGAAATAAGAGGTCAAAAAGAAATAGTTAAGAGGGTGAAAGCATTTGTTAATCAAAAGAATATGCCTCACTTGTTATTTGCAGGTCCTCCAGGTGTTGGTAAAACAACTTTAGCATTAGTAATAGCTAAACAGTTGTTTAAGGATTCTTGGAAGGAAAACTTTCTTGAGTTAAATGCAAGTGATGAAAGGGGAATTGACGTTGTAAGAATTAAAGTTAAAGAGTTTGCCAGAACAAGGGCTATAGGGGATGTTAGCTTTAAAATAATTTATTTAGATGAAAGTGATGCTCTTACAAAAGAGGCCCAACAAGCTCTTCGGCGAACTATGGAAAACTATACTCAGACATGCAGGTTTATTCTTGGATGTAATTACTCGAGTAAAATTATAGATGCAATACAGTCAAGATGCTCTGTTTTTCGATTTAAACCTTTGCCAAAGGAAGATATTTTTGATATTATTGATGAGATTGCAAAAAAAGAGAAGATTGATGTTACAAAAGACGGAAAAGAAGCTCTCTATGAGGTTAGCGAAGGAGATTGCCGAAAATTAGAAAATGCGATGCAGAGTTGCGCAGCAATTAATGATAGAATAAGCGAGGATACTGTATTTGCTGTTGCAAGCATGGCTCAACCAAAGGAGGTTGGTTTAATACTAAATTTGTGTTTGAAGAAAGAATTTGTTGAAGCTAGAAGAGCACTTCTAAAAGTAATGCTAGAACACGGGCTATCGGGTCTGGATATTATAAAGCAAATACAAAAAGGAATTTGGGACTTAAAAGGAATTTCTGATGAAAAAAAATTAGAGATGGTCAAAGAGTGCGGGGAAACTGAATTTCATATGGTCGAGGGTAGTGATGAATACGTACAGCTTGAAAGTCTCTTAGCTAATTTTTGTTTGATCGCAAATAAGAACAACGAATAAATATAAATTAAAAATCTTTCTTATTAAATATTTTTTTTACTGTGGTGTTTGTAATACGTTCACTTTTTTTGTTGCATAATCAAAATAGTCATATTTCATTTCAATATTAATAATTTTTATCTGGTCTCTTAAGTATTGGGTTGTAAGTGTCTGTGTACAACTCAAATCCTTAATGCCTTCAATGAGTTTTATTGTTCCTGATGCAACGCTTCTATCTAAATTCTGATCTGTTAAGCCAGGACAGCTAAGTCCCGGTATTCCTGTGCTGACCTTAACCCACACCTTATTCTCATCACTCATATTATGATTACATACCGAGTTTATTTTGTATACAGTTCCTGTATTTGTTGTTGTTTGTTTTACTTTGAATGTAAATCTAACAGAGTTTTTTCCTGCACTAGCTTCGCTGAATTCTGCTGCAAAAACAGGTCCTCCTGAGTGAGAGATAACTTTCGGACCAATTACTTCGCAAACCTTTTTATCTGTTGTGTCTGTTAATTTTTTCTTAATACATAACTCTGCGTTTGCTAAAGTAGTATAGGAATAGCAGATATTTGCATCAATTGGAAACTCGTGGTTCGCACCTTGTATTTGTTTAACATAATTTAAGTCAAATGCTACTTCAACAGGACTGCTCGGAATCTTTGCTTTTGTATCTGGATCAAGTTTGTTTGCAATAAGGTCCTCATCTGGATGTTTTGATAATGCTTCTGGTGTTGTTCCAAACTCATAAGGGTCAAACCCTGTTAGACTAACAACAACTTTTTCTTTCGGGACCTCTGCTTCTCCTCTATTATCGAGCCGTACGACAACACTAAAAGGGTCATCTCCTCCAGCCCTTACAGTTTCTGGTGGTGAGCCTTGAATAAACAACGGAACTACTCCTTCTTCCCCACCTAAAAAATCCTTTGAAGTTTTCTTAGGGGGATTGTTATTACAAGCAGTAAATGTAAGTATCATTGAGATGATTACCAGAACCGTAAAAATTTTTTTCATATTTAATACCTCCAAGACATTTTGATTAATATAAACTGATTAATATTAACATATTTAAATATGTTGTTTGTTTTAAATATTTTTCTTTATCCTGCTTTTTTAAAAATCACTTTTTTAGTTTGTGTCTGTTCATATCCGTACCATAATTCAATGATTAATGGAGTCATATAACCCGATCTTGCAGTTGTATATTCAAGATTATAAGTGCATTGTATTTGTCCTTTGCCATTGATAAGTCTAATAGTGTAATCATCCGGTTGACAAACTAGTTGTTGTCTTCCAATTCTTACATCACCTATATATACAACATCAAAATCCCTCGAAGTTAATCTGTCAGGATGGTAAGGACTACACTTCATAATTTTTCCAAGATCATAAACTTGTCCTCCACCAACGTTTGAAATGTAAATATTAAAAACAACACTATATGGTGTGTTTTCTTGTTCGACCTTGGTTATTGCAACAGGGGCTCCCTGGCTTCCTGAAAACGTAATTGTTTTAGGTTCACATGCTTTTTTTCCAGGAGCAAATGGTTGAGGATCTATGCAAATGTTTGGAGAAGCATAAGTTGTATACCCATAACAATTCGTGATTACAAACATTTGTTCTGTTTGCTCAAGCCTCTCTGGCCAAGTTTTAACTCTTCCTTCAAATATCATTGTGTCTTGCTCTCCTCCAGGATAATTAATCGTATTCCCTCTTAGAAGATATTCTTTTCCATAATAAGTAGCAAAATTCAAGTTACTTAATACTGCAGTCATTCCCGCACCCATATTAAGTAGGTCAAGATTAATGCTTACATCGTTCCAACTAATTGAAAATGTATTTTTTCCGCCAGATTTTCCAATACTAAAATCAAGGCTGTTCCAAAAACTGGAGTTTATACCTATCAATTCTCCAATTCTCCTTATTCCAATCTCCCAGTTATTCCTGTCGGCATACGAAAAATATTGGTCATTACAACCAAAATAACCTCCCCAGCCATTATTTGGACCTCTTAAAATATCAAGTGTACAATCAGTCCATCTTGAAGAGTCAATTTGGGGAATATTTACTCCTTCAATTTCAATAAGTGCAGGGTCATATCCAGAAACATAAACTCCTCCTTTTGTAAATGATGCTCCTTTGTTCTTTACAGTTACGCCAATTTGAAAATCACTACCTCTCGGATCCCTAGAATAATAATATATTTTTGGTGGGGGAGTTCCTTGCTCTATCTCCATTTTAACTCCTTCTGTACCAGTATAATATCTCGCATTTTGACAATAATCACCACTACATTTTTGATTTCCGGTGCAAGCAGTAAATAATACAAAAAATAATAATATAATAGTAACCAAAAAAATCCGAAATATACGACTATTATTGTTCCTAATATTTGTATTATTACTCATTTTTGACACTTTTTATAATATTTTGCTATTATTTGTATATAAAGGTTTTGAAAATTTTTGATTTTTAAACTTAAAAACTTTTTTTTTACTTTTTTTGGTAGGCTGTTTTTTGAAATATAAAATTAATGAATAAACGTAAACAGGAATTACACACGAATATAAGATTACTAAATATAATTATTACATAATGTAATTATTAATTACATAAGAATGCAATATTATATTAATGTAAATATGATTTTTAGAATATTAATATTTTAATTTATAATTGTTTTTATTTCTTATATGGTTTTTTTTATTGTGATTTCTTAAATAATAATATTTTTGTGATTTGATATTTTTTTGTAGCGATTATTGAACAATAATTTTAAGAAGATAAGAGTTTTTCTTATACTTATGGGATTGTAGTGTAACTTGGATAATCACCCGAGGTTCGGGTTAGTTATTTGACTGATTAAGAAAAGCCTCGTAATCCGGGTTCAAATAGAGAAAAAACCGATTCTCTTGAAAGTCCCGGCAATCCCATATGTCTCACTTACAAATGTCTCAATTATATAATATTATATAATATAGGTATAATATAATATAGGTATAATATAATATAGGTATATAATATATGTATAAAATAGTATATATAAAATAACAACACACACATTTTAAATATTAAAAAATTATTGAATTTTTTATAATCCTTTTTTATTATGCTATTAAAATCGCATAATTTTTTTCTGCATATTTTTCTATCTCTTTTAAAGAATAGAGATGCAGCCTGCTGGTCCAATAAATATTAATGAATTGTTTTTTTAATATTTTAATTTCCTTCTTAGGATCAAAAACATCAGTATTATTTTTTAATTTTTTTAGTGTTTCTGTTGCCATCAGTGCAGACATTCTACAAAACGCCCTATATCCTTTTATTTTATTCGGTATTGAAAGAAGGTATTCGAATGTTGGAATGAATTCGTTTAATGCGGAACATATCATTTGCTCTAAGCAAAGAGAATTTATGTTGTTTTCAGGTTTGTTTTTCTCTACAATCTTGTTTTTTAAATCAAAATAAAAAGGCCAATAGCATCTTCCTTCGCTGAAATCTTTAGAAAAGTCTTTGATAATATTTACTTTTTGAAGATATCTTCCGAAAATCAGTGCTTTTTCTCTATCAAGTCTTATGTGGTCTTTAATTCTAACAAGATCTGTTAAGAATTCTCCCACTGTTCCAGCAACACTATAACAATAATTATCAAGATCAAGAAAAGTTTCACAATAATAATTTACGTTATTATAGTTTTTTTTTCTTGATAAGAATTTGATCATACCTTCTTGCATTTTATTAATTGATTCAAGAGATATTTTTTTTGTATCCTGATCAAAACTTTGGAAAATATAATTGAGCTTTGATAAATTATTATCTTTAAATATTATTTTATCGTGTTCATCAATTATTGTGGGCGTTACTGTTTCTGTAATGTTTTTTTCAGTTAATAAACACCCCGAACTCAGGTTATAAACAAATCTTTTGCATAACTCTTGCTTTTGCGTATCTCTAAGTTTTGAATCCTCAATAGTGTCTAGCGTTCTACATAGCAAATACATTGTACTTACAATTGTCCTTTTATTTTGGTCTATTATAGGAATTGCCTTTGCAAAACTTCTTGAGACCTGTTCTAAAAGTTGGTCTAAAAATCTATTTACATTTTTCATATTTGCAAAAATAGCTCCCAGTTTTATTAATTTTTCTAGAAAACAAACATATGTTATTTTTATATTATTTTGTCAATATCAACAAAATACTCATTTTTTCTTTGGCTTCTAAAGAGTGTGGCATGTTTGCCGGCATAAAAATAAAATTACCTTTTTTTAAAACATATTTTTTGTTATTCAAAATAATTATACCTTTTCCTTCGAGAACAAATATAACTGCATCTCTCGTCGATGTATGTGAACTTATCTCTGATCCTTTAGCAAAGCACATTAGTGTATAATTGTAAGTTCCTTTCTTTAATATTACGTTACTATTTATCCCTTGTTTTGGATACTCTATTAAATTGTAAATATTTTTTAAAAATTCCTTATCCATATAAAATAAACAACAATAAAGTATTTAAATAACTTATCATTAAATTATCTTATGAAAAAAAAAGGTTTGTTTTTAGTATTGCTAACAGCATTAATATCAGGTATTTCAATTTTTGTAAATACCTTCGGAGTAAAAGGTATAAATCCTTATATGTTTACTGGTCTAAAAAATATTATTGTGGCTATTCTTTTGTTTTCAATAATACTTCTTGCCAAAAATTTTAATGAATTAAAAAAATTGAAAAAAAAAGAATGGTATATGCTTATTTTAGTGGGTCTTATAGGTGGAAGCATTCCTTTCTTATTATTTTTCAAGGGATTGCAGTTAACTACTGCTGCCTCTGGCAGTTTCGTTCATAAGACAATGGTTGTATGGGTTATTATATTTTCAATATTGTTTTTAAAAGAAAAGATAAATTATAAATATGTTATAGGTGCATTTTTTTTGCTTGCAGGAAATTTTTTATTATTAAAATTAACTGGATTAAAAATTGATCAGGGAATGTTATTAATACTGATTGCTACAATAATTTGGTCTGTAGAGATAATTATTTCCAAGCAGTTGTTGAATAATTTATCAGGAAATATTGTTGCATTTGGAAGAATGTTTTTTGGTAGCATATTTATAACAATATTCTTATTTGTTACAAATAACTTTAATAGTATTCAAAAGTTTAGCACAACTCATTTAGTATGGATAATAATAACTAGTATTTTCTTATTAGGATATGTAATTACATTCTATAACGGATTAAAATATGTAAGTACTAGCACGGCAACAGCAATTTTATCTTTAGGGTCTGTAGTAACAACAATATGCCAACTCATATTTACTAATGTGAGTGTTGGTGTGTTAGAAATATGTGGGTTGGTATTAATAATTGTGGGAGTGCTGGCATTCATTAGAATTAAAGATTTGATTAGTGTTCACACTTTCTCGCATGCATAGAAATGGTGTATAGTTACTTTGTCTCCTATTTTCGGATTTCTAATAAAATCTGCAAAAACAAATCTTTTTTGGTCATCATATTTAACATCAAGAATTAATTTTTTTCCAACATATTTTATTGCTTCAACAGTTCCAATTCTTATTTTGCATCTTTCACAATAACTTTTGTCCAATTTTGCATACATTCCATCTCCATCGTCAATAAATTTGTTGTGTAATCCCTCCCTAAAATATTTAATTATTACTTCTTTATCCCAAGGATTTTTTTCTATTTTTTTTGCAACTTCACTTAATCTTCTGTATGCTTCTGAAAAAAGAACCTCTAATTTTTCTTTAGGCAAGGGAATTTCTTTTCGGGTTTTATTTTCAAGTTCTTTCTTATCTGCTTCTGTTATTTTTTTTAGTTCTACTAGGGTATAAGCACATGGAACAGCATATTTCATGAACAATAATTCTGCAGAAAAATTTCTTTTCATTTTGATTTTAAAGCCATACGCCAAAGCATGATTGCTTTCAATGCATCTTTTTTAGGAACGATTTCCATTATTAACTTTGCACTTACGATAACATAATTGCCGACTTTCACTTCTGGATGCAATTGAGTACTTGCTATTCTAATCTCACTACCATAATCTATTGTCGCAATATTCTTATCGATTTTAATGACTTTTCCTGGTATTGAAAGGCACATAGTATGTGATATTATCTACGTATTTATGAAGTTTTTTTATTTTTTCTAAAAATTATTTTTATTCTTCCTTAAATGTTTTTATTACAAGACTACTTTCGCTTGTAAAAACTGAAGGGACATTTAGCAATCCGTGTTTCGGGTCATCCAATATTTTTGAGATATCACTTATGTGTTTCATTCTGATTTTTGCAATCAAGTCCCATCTTCCTGTTGTCATGTGAACTTCTTCAACTCCTGGAATTTTTTTTAGTTGTTGTGCAATTAGTTCTGGTCCTCGGTCTTTTGTATAGGAAATATTTAGATGGAAATAATTGCATAATGGGAATCCTAATTTTTCCCAGTCAACAATTGCTCTATATCCTATTATTATTCCTTGTTTTTCAAGTCTATTTATTCTGTTTTTTAGTGTTGTACGAGGTAGTCCTAAATATTTTGCTAATTGACTTATACTTCTGCTTGAGTCCTTTTGCAGTTCATCAAGAATATCTTTATCTATTTTGTCCATAAATTTTGTATTATCTTTGCTTATTTATATATTTTATGTATTAATTTGATATTTTTAACATTTATAATAATTTTAATAGTCAATTTAACCATAAAATATTTTTAAATACCACAAATTAAATAAAATTGACAAAAAATTGTGATTTTTTTTGTTAAAATAACTGAAATTATTACAATAAATATAAATATGACAATAATAATAATATATTATGGAATTTATGTTAATAGTTAATATTGTTTGTTTATCTTTTAATTGTTGTTATAAACTAAAAAATTGGAGGAAAAGTGTGAAAATTGTCCAAAAAAAAATCGAAGAAGAAAAGCTTCTGAAATTTATTAAGTGGTATAACGGACGAAAAATAAAAAAAGAAAATCGTGATATTATTCACATGAGAATGTTGCTGGACAAAAGATAATTTTAAAAATAAAAAATATGAAAAAATTATCGAAAAATTGTAAAAAAATTAAGAAAAAATTCGAAAAAATTCAGATATGGTGGTGGTTGTAAATGTATAATGAAGAAGAAATAATTTCTAAGTCTACTATATTAAATAAATTTGATCCTGAAAAATTTTTTCCAATAAATATTAACTACATAAATTATATAATTGAATCTAAAAAGGATAGAAGAGAAAAAGTTATTGAATTGCATAACACAATTTATTTGGATTATCTATTAATGAAAAGAAATAACTTACAATATAATAATATAATCAATGAAATGACTAAAATTATTCCCATAATAAAATTTCCAGTAATAGGGCAAGACGATAGATACATTTATGGAGACATTACAAAGTTATGTGAAAGAAAATATAATAGAAGAGTGAAATTTGAAAGTGCATTTGATTTTTTTGAATATTTGTTTAATTATTGTGGAGTTTCTGTCCAGCCGGGAATTTATGTAGATCATGAGATTAAAAAACAATATGTAAGAATTACAATTGCCGATAAAACACTTGAAGAAGTTATAGAAGGATTAAAAAAAATAAAAAATGCAATCAGCGACGTAAATTTGTTTTATAAATATGATTTTGAACGTTCGCTAAGAATGATTGATGGTTTTGTTTAAATTATTATTTTCATTTTATTATTAATACAAAAAATGAAAATTATAACCTGACAATATAAAAATATCTTTGGGATGTACAATGGGTGAAAAAAAAATTGTAAGATATGTATTTCTAATATTATTATCAATACTAATCCTGTGTTCAGCAAATGTTTATAGTGCAACAATTATTATCAATCCATCTGCCGATGCAATGGTTAGACAACAGTTTCCCAACACAAATTACGGCACCAATACAACAATAATTGTCGGCAAGTATGAAACTTCTAACTATAATTATGGTTATTTGAAATTTCAAACAAGCAGTATACCGACAGGACAGACAATTTACAGCGCGATGTGCAATTTTAATATTTATAGCTCTGTGAATAATGGCGGATATTTGCAAATGCACATATGTAAAGCAATGAGTAATAGTTGGAGTGAGGAATCAATTACCTGGAATAACCAGCCAGGAATTTCTCCTGATCCTTGTATTTCAGGACCGCAATGGACAGGACCAGCACCATTAGGATACAGAACTTACAATTGTACAAATTATTTCTCCAGTGCATACAATAGTGGAAGAGTTGATTTAAGTCTTGTTCTTGAACCAGGCTCGACAAGTAATGGTAATTACTTAAATATATATTCTAAGGAATGGGGCTATCAAAACCAAAAACCATACATTGCTGTTGATTATTACAGTACAATTTATCCTGTTACCCTGTTTGATCCTTCTAACATTAATCAAAACAGCATGACTCTTTCTTGGACTCAGTATTCTCCTCAAAGCGACTTTCAAAAATATGAGCTGCATAGATCAACAACAGGAGGATTCACGCCAGGACCCAGCACTCTTGTAACAACTATATATAATTTGCAAACAACAACATATGTTGATTCTGGTCTTAATTCAAACACAACGTATTATTATAAGGTCAGAGTATATAATACATACAATGCACTAGCAGATTCTAATCAAGTAAGCGGTAGAACCTTCCCGTCCTGCACTGCTGGCTGGATTTGTTATAACGCAACAACAAGAGGTTATAGAAATTCTGATTGTAGTTGGGGACAATTAGTTGAATGTAGTCCTAACTATGTCTGTAGTAATAGTGTATGCATACAAAATCCAAACCTTCCTCAGATATCAAATATTATTCAAACTCCTTCACAAGTAACACAAAATGATGTAGTAAATATTTCTGCAACAGTAACAGATCCTCAAAACGATATTACATTGGTAAACTTTGTATGGGATCTTAATCACTCTGGCTCTTGGACAACTGTAGTAATGAATAATCAAGGAGGAAATTTATACAAAGGTTCATTCGGTCCTTTTGCACAAAATTCCATGATACGATATCAAGTTCAAGCATGGGATCCATATGGTTACACATTGTCAAATTTTTATGAATTTAACTCTTCACAGCATTTTCGGATTATTGGAAACGCTCCAAGCCAACAAATAGCAACAAATACGTTACTTTATTTAGAGGAAGCATACACAAAGCTAGCAGCTCAATTAAATCCAACATGGCAAACAATCTATGTGAATTTTACATACAATAATGTGAGCATCGGAAATCTTTCGATGAGCGGAACAAAAGATTTCAGAGAAGGACATCATATTTTAATTTTAGAATACGGAGACAGACCAATAACAGACCTTGATTTACGTAGAGCATCAATCCATGAATTCATGCACATACTACTGGATGAAAAAGCACCAAATTGGAAATACAATGAAGGCCTTGCACATTGGGCACCCTATGCAGTCTATAATTTAAGGTCCGCATTTTATAATGATTCAAGAATCAGCGATGGATTTTTAAACAGATATAATTCAAATCATGATTTATTAAATAATTTTAATGACCCCATTAATCCTAATTCTAACTTTAATTGGCAGATTGGTGCAGCAGAAGACTTCTGGGTTTATATGATGAAAAATGAAACTTCAATATTTTTTAGCCTTGTCACAAATTATTCAAATAACAATAATTTAAACACATCTTTACTGAATGCGACAGGAATAAATTATGAAGGATGGGTTTATGACTGGAAATCTAGATATCCTGGAACCTGCACCTCAAAAAACAATTGCATGCCTGATGATTACGTCGGATACAAATACTTTAATGCGTCAATTAACAGTTTTTATGGAATAAGAAAATTTAGAAATTGGACATGCAGTATTGGAGGAACCTGCACTTATACTGATCATGAAGCAATTCTTGAGAGCGTTGGCTATTTGCCTAAGCATCAATTTAATCCAGGAGAAGACCAATGTAACTCAGATTATGACTGTGAAAACCAGGAGATTCATGAAAATTGCAACGGTAGAGGACCTTTAATCAATAAAAATATTAAGATGCAATGCATAAATCCACAATCAAGTAATTCTTATTGTAAGGATGTCCCAATATCAAATTGGCAATTCAACAACTGGGC